>CAMXSH010000006.1 GCA_947246475.1 uncultured Roseburia sp. | reverse complement strand
TTATCCCGGCTGCCATCCTGCTCCATATCGCTGGCTACCTGCCCACCTATTTAACCCAGGTGGGTGTGATCCGGAATATGGCCCTCAGCCTGTGCCTCACCGGGGCAGTGGTTTTCCTGACAGCAGCTTATGCATATCGGGAATACAAGAGCGGGAGCTGTGGTTAACCTAACGGCACGAATTTGAGTCCGCTATTGAGCTAAGCCTGAATGTCAGCTGGCATTCTTGCTGCCGTGATCTTATTACTCAAAACAAGATTTGTGAAGTTTAATTACGTCTATGATTTATTACACTAAACAAAATAGAAAAAATAGTAGGTAAAATAGCTGCCAGTACAGTGACCCATAACGAGCCCGGATTACCATTCCTAAATCCCGCTGCCAAAACAACAAATATTAAAACTCCTGCTACTATTCCGTCCAGACTTGGTAAAATCAAGTCGTATACTATTTTTCCGAGCCAGCCAAGCTCCCAATGTACAGGGACATTTTCTTTTATATAATTATTGATCTGTTGAACATGATCACATAACATCTGATATTCGAGTTCGCGTTCAGCCAACTCAATTTTCTTAAGATACTTCTTTTTACTACATCTTCTTAAAAACTTTTTGTTCTCCAGTTCTTTATCCTTTAACCTCTTTGTCACTTCCATAATTTTTATTTTTAGCTCTTCAGAAGAAACTGGAATGAGACTTATTGACAACAATACAGACTTTATCTTGGCTGGAGATCTCTCTGCCAAAATAGCCTTTCGCAGATTTAAAAGCTTCTTTTTCATTTCATAGATGTATTTAAAATTTTCATTCTCTTGCGATTGAAAATCAGCAAGTGTAGTTACTATATCACGAAATTTTTGATAATTGCGATTTTGAAACATTTTATGTGGTTTTGATGCTAATTCTGTCCATACATCCATTCTCATCGCAGGATTATCTACATTTAATTTAATTTGTTCCTCATCTTTTTTCATGCTTCTATTGATGTACTCAGCAACTAAAGTGACCATATTTTCAGGCGAAGCAATTCCATTTACTATCTTTTCTATAACAACTTTTATTTTTCTCCTGGTAGGATTATTAAAAGAGAATAATAACATTCCCTTCCAATTTGGATCAAGAGTCGTTGAAGTACTTCCAATTCCTTTTGCATTCATTCTTACACGAGAATGAAAAGTACCAGCTATATTATCCGAAACTTTTAAATATTCATGAGATAATGTCAATACGGTTTCATGTGGTCTTAAATATATGTAAGCCTCAGAAGAATTTCTATGTATTGTTAATATCTTATTTCTAGATATAGAGTATACCAGCCATGAAGATGTAAAATTATAGCCAATCCCTTTTGCATTTTCCGATTTAAACGGTGCTACAATTATTCCATCTAAATTCTTACGACACATTTCAAAGTCTTTAGCCAGTAACTGATTTTCATCTCGCTTTTTATTTTTTGCCATTGTTTTTCTTTCCTTTCTTTTTCTTTTGCTTTCTTTTTATATAAAAATCCAATTCTTCAATTTTTCCTCCACACCACATTTTATTTTCATCTTTGCGGGAAAATGCAGGTGTAAACAATTTTGTATACCCCTCCCCTATGGCACCAGTAAATAAAATAACATCTGGTCTTTTTTCCTTTGGTCCTGCACTTAAAACATGAGGAAACGATATTCCGGAATACACCTGGGCATAATATATCTTTCTAATACCTGTATACATCGCCTTTTTAGAGCAAAGTTCACAGGGACTGGAAGTAGTAAACAGAATCCCCTTTTCCAATAATTGTATTCCATTTTTCCCCAGATTCAAAAATGCTGTTTCCTCTGCATGTAGAGATCTGGCATGAACCTGGTTTTTATCTTTCAAAATCGTGTTATGGATATCTTTAAAACAGAAACAAGGAAGTTTTCCATTCTGAATCAAAGGGTTATTACTCTCGTCAAAATATTCTTCCACCATACCTGCTATTCTTTTCTGAAATCTACCTTTGTTGTCATTTTCAAAATCGCTATATGCCTTGGGAGACCAGTGATGCCTTGCTTCGCATAAATCCCTGTAAGAACATGGTAATTCTCTTTCTGGCTGATGATTCCATCCAATGGATAGCAAATGATATTTTCCATCTGTAATAACAGCTCCTACCTGACGTGAAATACAGCCCGAATTAAGTTTAGCTGTATACGCAATCTGCATACACCGCTCTACGTGAGTAGGCAGCAACAATCCTGGATTCATAATCAGGCACACATACCTTAATAAGACATGTTTTAAATTCATGTACGCACTGTCATCTTTTATATTATTTATAAATATATCTGCACTCTCTAACGAATCTTTAATATTCTGTGAAACAAAAGGCAAGATGTCCAAAGTCTGTGAATCACCAAACTCATCTCTCAAGTATTTCAGTATATCCTTGGCAAACTTATTACTCTTTTTTTCCTGATCATTTTTAATACAACGTTCCAGCTCTTTTATATCTTCAATCATATCAATCGCTTCAATTCTATTATTTTCAAACTTATCCCCTCCTTCCCTAATTCGCGAATGCCTCTCTTCATCTTCTGTATACACACCAATAAGAAAATAATTATTATAACGTCTCTTTAAATAGAGTGATTCATAAGGATTTTTAATGGAATCAATTACTACAATAATTTTGTTTTCTTCTTTATCCCGATTAGTTGAGATACATCGTAATCCCGCTCCTAAAACTTTAATGGCTAAATTAATTTCTTCTGCAAGCAGGGTATAACCATCTTCTTTAAAACCATCTTCTTTCTTTTTGCCATTTGTAAAGTATGGACTTCTACAAAATCTTAAATTATTTGCAAGGCATTGTAAGGCTATGGTATTCGCACCATTTTTTAATCTAGATATCTTTCTCCAGAATTCCCCTGAAAATATAGGAAGACTTTCATACACATATTGTTTAAGTATTAAATAAAAAAATTCATTTTTAAATCCACTTTTTTCTTCTCTTAGTTTTGCATAAGCATCCATTAAAGCAGATAATTGTTTGTTTTTAAATTCAAACTGCTTTTTTTGTTTATGATAAATAAATTTAACCTCTGATTTTCCTTCTTTCACCTTACAGATATATTTTTTACCATGAATAGCTTTAATTGGAATTTTAGCAATTTCTTTTCCTTTTCTTATAATAATAAGCTTCTTTTTATTAATTTTTACTTTATAAGAATTAAACTTTACTTTCATTTTTTTATTAAAAAATTTTTTTGCATACTCTTTACATTTCTTTTTTTTAATTTTTTTAATAAGTTTTTTCATAAATTCTGCAAAATCGTCTTCTGTATTTTCCATTATCTTTCTGGAGATCAAAGCACTAGTCTTTACTTTATACATTGGTATCCATTTTTCCATGGCATATGTATATGAAATTCTATATTCATGTTCATTATATAAATTACTCTCTGCAAACCCTGGCGAAGGCAACTGGAGATCTTCAAAATTCTGTGATAATATGTTAGCAATAGTACTTACCCCCGATCCTGTCTTTCCGCATAACCCAAGAACGATAAAATCTCTATATCCCTCCATTAAATGACTAACTACTTTATATGAATAATAATCTTTCGTATTGCTCATAGCTTTTCCTCCATTTTTAATTATATTATAAAAATCATCTTTCCTAAATTATACCATTTTTCTTCCCCCTTGTGTCGAAAATGCCCCCAACGACACAAAATTGCGACAAACGACATGTGCTAGTACATTTCTACGTTATTTTTATTTTGTTTTTTTTGCCAAAAATCCACTCGGAACAGGGTTGCAGACTCCTTTTTGCCCCCCAATGTTATCCTCTCTTCCTGCTATACATTTTCCCTCAGATTTGTTATAATGATCTTATGAATAAGGAAGACAACACTATAAAAATCTCGGTGCGCAACCTGGTAGAATTTATTTTTCGGGAGGGAGATATCAATTCTACCGGCTTTGGAGCAAAAAACACAGAAGCTATGGCGCTGGGAAATAAGATTCACCGCAAAATACAAAAACGGATGGGCATCGGATATGAGGCAGAGGTGCCCTTATTTACGTGCGTTACACTGACAAGCAAAGAGTCTGGAAGCACCTTTGAACTAAAGATAGAAGGGCGTGCCGACGGAGTACTTTGGGACGGATCGGAGATTATGGTGGATGAGATCAAGGGTGTCTATATGGATATCCATCAGCTGAAGGAGCCGGTTCTGGTACACAAAGCCCAGGCGATGTGCTATGCCTACATGATCTGTGAGCGGGAAAACCCGGCATTCATCTCCGTCCAGGTGACCTACTGCCATCTGGAGTCAGAGGAAGAACGCCGTTTCAAAGAGACCTATACCAGCCTGGAGATACGAAGCTGGTTTGAAGATCTAATCAGCCGCTATGAACCCTGGGCTATATATGAATATGACTGGAAACAGAAAAGAAATAATACCATCCAGAATCTGGAATTTCCCTTTCCCTATCGGGAAGGGCAGAGAGATCTCGCTGCCTGTGTCTACAAAACCATTGAACACAAAA
The DNA here is from genome assembly GCA_947246475.1 of uncultured Roseburia sp. Classification (GTDB taxonomy): domain Bacteria; phylum Bacillota; class Clostridia; order Lachnospirales; family Lachnospiraceae; genus Eubacterium_F. The sequence goes on along the minus strand of CAMXSH010000006.1, from coordinate 62,771 downwards.
AAAAGATTTTTATCCAGGCGCCTACTGGTGTCGGGAAGACGATCTCCACCGTTTTTCCTTCGGTCAAAGCAATGGGAGAAGGATTGGCTGACCGGATCTTTTATCTGACAGCAAAGACTATTACCCGGACGGTGGCGCAGGAATGCTTTGAACTGCTTTCCTCCCAGGATCTTTGTTTCAAATATCTCACCATCACGGCAAAGGAAAAACTATGTTTTCTGGAGGGGCGCCCGGAGTGCAACCCTGTCTCCTGTCCCTATGCCAAAGGGCATTACGACAGGGTCAATGACTGCGTCTACGATATGCTGATCCACGAGGCGAATATGGACCGGGATACAATACTTGCCTATGCCGAAAAACATCAGGTTTGTCCTTTTGAAATGTGCCTGGACGCTTCCCTGTTTGCCGACAGCATCATCTGCGACTACAATTATGCCTTTGATCCCAATGTGTATCTCCGGCGCTTTTTTTCAGAGGGAAACAAAGAAGGCTTTATTTTCCTGATCGATGAAGCCCACAATCTGGTGGAGCGCGCCAGGGAAATGTACAGCGCCATACTGGTCAAGGAAGATTTTCTCAAAGTAAAACGCATCCTAAATGCGGAGGCAGCCAGTCATTATCCTCCGGAGGTAAAGTATATTATAAAGATCTTTGTGGCAGCTTTGGAAAAATGCAATAAGACCATGCTGGAATGGAAACACGAATGTGATGAATTTGAGATCCTGGAGGATATCTCATCTTTCAGTTTGCAGCTTATGCGGGTGATCAACAGCTACGAACTCTTTACCAAAGAAGTGAAAGATCTGCCAGAGCGGGAGACGGTGATGAACCTGTTCTTTGATGTGCGGCATTTCCTGAATATGTATGATCTGCTGGATGACAGTTACCGAATCTATACGGATTATGACGAATCCATGAATTTCCGCATCAAACTTCAGTGCATGGATCCCTCGGCACGACTAGCAGAATGCCTTGCCTATGCCAGGGGAACCGCCCTTTTTTCCGCCACCCTGCTGCCTGTGCGCTATTACAGGGAACAGCTCTCCACGGCGGAAGACGATTATGCAGTATATGCCAGATCTTCCTTCACCAGCGGGCAACGGAGGATCATCATCGCCAATGACGTCACCAGCAAATACACCCGCCGCAGCACCAGCGAATATAAAAAGATTGCCGGCTATATCGAAGAATTCACCGCAGCCAGGCAGGGGAATTATATGGTGTTTTTTCCCTCCTATGCCTTTTTAAATCATGTCCTTGACCAGATGAACCCGCCGGAGGGTATGAGGCTCCTGGTACAGGGTCCCTCCATGACAGAATCAGAGAAAGAGGAATTTTTAAATGCCTTTGACTCAGAAAATACCGATACTCTTGTTGGTTTCTGCATGATGGGCGGCATCTTTGGGGAAGGGATCGACCTAAAGGAGGACCGGCTGATCGGAACTGCCATTGTGGGCACTGGTCTGCCCCAGGTCTGTAACGAACGGGAATTATTCAAGCACTATTATGATGTACACAAAGGCAGCGGTTTTCATTATGCCTATCTCTATCCTGGTATCAACAAAGTATTCCAGGCTGGCGGCAGAGTAATACGCACAGCGAAGGACAAGGGGGTGATCCTTCTGCTGGACGAACGTTTTGCCCAGAAAAGCTATCTGGAACTTTTTCCCAGGGAATGGATCCCTTATGATATTACAAACAAAAAAGGAATGAAAGATATCCTTCACTCCTTCTGGAACTCCTAATCCTATGGCCTCCGGTTTAAAGAAGCCGGATCCCATCCTCTAAAATCTCGATGCGGTTCTGCTTCATTAACCGTCCGATCGCCCGCTTAAAGGCATTTTTACTCATGCAGAACTCTCTTTTTATGATCTCCGGCGAAGTCTTGTCATGAAAGGGCAGGCTTCCTCCCGCCGCTTCTAATTTTTCTAATATAGCCTCTGCGTCCATACCCATCTGAACTTTTACCTTTTCCTGCAGGCTCAGCGTCAGCTTTCCATCCTCCCGGATCTCTTTGATCCTTGCCTGAAGGGTATCGCCCACATGGATCTCCCGGTTCATTTCATTGTGGGGGATCAAGGCAGAATATTTATCCTGTACTGCTACAAATACCCCAAAAGAATCAGTGATCTGATACACCAGCCCCTCCACATGATCGCCTTTTTTAAAATCGCCGCCAGTGGACAGGTACTCATAGATGTGCATTGTCGCACAAAGCCGGCTGCTCTTGTCGATATAGAGCGCCGCCAGCACTTCCTCTCCTTTTTTCACCCGGTGCGTCTGCTCTTTAAAAGGCAGAAACAGATCCTTCGCCAGTCCCCAATCCAAAAATGCGCCAATATTCGTCACATCCGTCACCCGGAGTCTTGCCATCTCTCCCAGGGAAATATAAGGTTTCTCCATGGTGGCGATCAGGCGGTCCTCCGAATCCCGGTAAATAAATACAGATAATATATCTCCTTTTTCCACCCCTTCCGGGACCTGGTTGTTGGGCAGAAGTACGCCAAAATCCGGCTGTTCATAAGAGCCCAGGTAAATCCCATTTGCTGTAAACCGGGTGACATAAAGTCTGGAGACTCTCCCCAGCAGTTTTTCCTCTAAATTCATTTTTTGTTGTCCTTTCATTGACTACGATTCTTTTCTGCCACCGGTAAAACAGGTGAGTACATAGGGAGATTTTACCGCATCTGCCATCACCACATAAAAGCAGCTATCTTCTTCCTTTGTATAGATATGAATCTCATCTCCAAACTTCGCCGCCAGCCGGTATTCAGCCCGCAGCTCATCCACCCGGTATCCCTCTGGCAGATAATCTGCCGCGATCCGGATATATTCTCCATTGTTTACATGCCAGTTGGTATCCAGATGATTTTCACATACTTTTACCATGCCAGCACATTCCATGTCCTCAGGACAGGCGACCTTTCTTGATTTGTACTCCATGGGATAGGGCTCCCCCATTCCAAAGGGTTCTACTTCCTCCTGGCTGGCGCGGATCGGTTTCCCGGTTTTGTGATTAAAATAAAACCACTGGGAGTCCGCATAGGCGAGAATCTCTCCCTCCATGCTCTCCATGAGAAAATTCCTCATGCCAAAAATTCCCCGGAAACGGTAAGGCCAGGTGCGCACTACAAACTCTTCCCCCATGGAAGGACGTCGCTTAAATACGATATCCCAGGAATTCACAAGCCACGCATGGGCATCCTCTCTCAGATCCATACAAGAACGCCCTACCTCTTCACTGTGGAACAGGCAGCAGTCCTGAAGGGCATTTACTACCGCATGTACTTTAATCTTCCCTTCTATATCGATCCTGCTGTAAGACACTCTGTCTTTATATTCATACAAAATCACCCATCTCCTTTTCCTTCCTGTCTGCTGATCCACTTCGACATGCCAGAACCGTGATTGCCGAAGGGCCTTTGATGAAAACCAAGCTTCTTATAAAAGCTTTCCTTATTCATGGCAGACATGAGATTTACCATGATAGTCTCTCCCTCCTCCACCTGGCTTTCCAGCCAGTCCAGCACGTGTTCTATGATCTTTCTTCCCAGCCCTCTGGACTGGTAATCCGGATGTACAATCACATCACAGATAAAATATACATATCCGCCATCTCCCACCACCCGCGCCATGCCTACGGGAATGTCCCCATCCATGGCTACGATCCTATATAGCGAATTTGCCAGGGCGCATGCCGCCCTCTTCGGCGTGATCTGTATAAAATCCACACTGCCCCTCAGCTCGTTATAATCTTCTATATTTATCTCGTGTTGAAATGTTATATGTTCAATATCCATGTATCTTATATGAACTGGTTTGTCACCTCATCATAATGATAGTCCAGACTGCCCAGATTCTCTTTCAAGGCTTCCTCGTCAATATCATTTGTCCTGCAGAATTCTTCCAATGTAGCGTATTGGTCCCTCAGCTGTGTGTTAGTATAACTAAGCAGAATAATGGGGTCACCCGGTATGCTCATAATTTCCTCTCTTTCTGGTGTCCTGGCACCTTTTGCCACACTGCGCCACCAAGTGGGTGAGAGCAGTGATTTTTTAATCCTCATGCATTCTAATTTTATATGCCCACTGTATATTTGTCAACTGTTGGCTTCATAAATATCACTGCCATCTAAAAATGACGGTTTCCGTAAATTTATAAATTAACAGAAACCGTCATTTTTTCTTCCTTTTTTCACCTCATAAAATCTCCCGCCCCAGGATAAGGAAAAAATACATAGATCCGAATATTTTACAAACCCGTTATTTCCTTCACACTCACTCCGCAAGGATGTGGTTCGTCTTCTCGATTACCTCCTGAACCTTCTGCGCTGTCTTAGAAACCTCCAACATAGAACTCTGGATAATACTGCTGTTCTCAGAAGAATTGCCCATATGGCTCACAGCCGCTTCCACGGAGTCCATCAGTCCTTTGATCTCGTCATTGAAGTTGTCAATAATTTTATTGATGCTGTCGATGGCATGGTGAATTCCCTCGTCATTCTCCCTGGCGCTTCCTACAGCATCCTTTGAATTCTCGGACAAGTCACGGATGTTTGTGGCAACCACAGAAAATCCTCTGCCAGCGTCGCCTGCTCTTGCCGCCTCGATGGCTGCATTCAGGGACAGAAGGTTAATCTTTCCGGCAATGCTTTCTACATCTTCTGTCATCTGGTTGTACTTCTCCACATTCATGTTAATGTCCTGTATGGAATCAGAAATATTCTGGTTCAGTTTGTTGAGACCTGACATATGCTCTGCCACTGCCGTCATCTCTGCGGAACTGCGATTACCAGATTCACGGATAAAGTCAGCCTGTTCCTTCACCATCTCGATGCTCTTTGTAAGCTCACCAAAGATATCCATAAGCTCCTCATTCATAGCCACAACCTCACTGTTGACTTCGGACACTCTCTGACGTTCTTTCTTGATACTGTTCATCATATACTGATGGCAGTTCTCTTTTTCATTAATTCCTCTGGCAAGGGCAATCGCCATCTCGCGGCATGAACTATATCCACAGGCGTGACAGTCAAAATTCTTCTCAACCTGGGTCTGCTTTTCAAGATCAGCAAATGCAGCCTCGATGCGCTCCTCGGATACCTCCAATGTATCAACCCGGTGTGCTTCATAGGTTCTTATAAAATCATCCAGCGAAAGGGTTTTGTCAAATTCTGTGAATTGCTTGTCCTCGGTACCCTTTCGGGTCTTTTTCCTCTCAGAAACTCTCTTCTTGTGGGCATACATTTCTACATCATGCATGATGTCATTCATGGCAAAACGCTGATAATCTACCCCGATGGCAGGTCCTCCGTTACAGCCATTTTCACAATTCAGTACGTCGAATACATCCGGCAGGCACTGTTGATTCTGTTCGATATAGATATCCAGCTCACGGTACAACTTTCGTGTTCCCTCAGATGTAATGACATTCATATATGGATCATGATATAATAGGTTATTCATCAGACCACCTGGTTTGGGATAGATCGCACCCTCTAACCCCTGGCAGTCATCAAATTCAAACTCACTGTATATCTTGATCTCAGGAAGGTTTACATTTTCCCTGTCAAAATATCTCTTCAGATGATCCATGGTAACATTATAATCTACCAGACCTGTCTCCCTAAATTCATCAATTTTCGCAATACATGGCGAAATCGCAGCTATCCTGCCCTTAAACTTCAATACCTTCCGCATGTATGTTGCCAGACAAAGCATCGGGCTATGTATCGGAGACAGATGTGAGATCAATTCCGGTCTGTGGCGTAGTATATAATTTACAACTGCCGCACAGGGCTGGGAGATCAGTTTTTCACCAGAATGCTTTTTCAAGTACCTCAAATGCGCCCAGGTACAGATATCCGCTCCAAAAGATACGTCATAGATCTTCTTGATGCCCTGATTACGCAGCCACTGCAGTGCATGGCGCCAGTTGCCGTCAAAAGCGACTTTTACAGATGGTGCTGCGATAACAGCAATCTCTACCCCGCTTTTCAAATCCCTCATAAATGGCTCAATGTCATCCTCGAATGTTCTGGCTTCATGAGAACATGCTTGAATACAGGCACCACATTTGATACATTTTTCTTCGTCAATTCTAATCCTAAGATTACCCTCATCATCCAACTTAGCCACATTAGCATCCCCCACCGGGCAAGCCCTGACGCAGGCATTGCACCCTACACACCTGATTTTATCCACCTGAATAATACTCATTCCGACAAATTCCTCCTTTGAGCTCTTTCTGTTATTATTATATAGAATTTTTACAAATAAAGCAATATTTTTCATAAACAAGTATATTTAATTTGCAGCTGGTCATAATAAATCAGAAATACAAAATGATCAGAGGAGGCGGCAGGGATGTCTGAGACTTTTTCCAAAGATTTTAATACGAATAAAAAAATGATCGATGAACTTTTTCAGGTGGATAAAAGTTTTGATCTGATCTACAGGGTGGTGACGATCGGTGGCCGAGCGGCTTGTTTTTATTTTATTGATGGCTTCTGTAAAGATGAAGTTATGGAAAAGATATTAGAATACTTATACAAACTGACTCCGGAACAGATGCCGGAGACAGCCCATGATTTTCTCAAAAATTCCCTTCCCTATGGGGAAATCGACCTTATATCGGACGAAAATACTCTGATCCAGAGAACGCTGTCCGGCATTCCGGTGCTGATAATCGACGGATATGACAAATTTCTTGCCATGGATTTCCGGTCATATCCGGCAAGAGGCGTGGATGAACCGGAGAAAGATAAAGTCATGCGGGGATCCAAAGATGGTTTTGTAGAGACTGTTGTGTACAATACAGCACTGATCCGGCGCCGCATCCGCTCCCCTAAACTTGTAATGGAAATGAACACAGTGGGGCGCAGCTCCCGCACCGATGTGGTTCTCGCCTATATGTCTGACAGGGTAGAACCAAAGATGTTACAGGACATTAAAAACCGTCTGGGCAAAATCGATATAGACGCCCTGACCATGAATCAGGAAAGCCTTGCTGAATGCCTATATCAGCATAAATGGTACAATCCCTTTCCAAAATTCAAATTTACAGAACGGCCGGATACCACTGCCGCCAGTATCTTAGAGGGTAGTATAGTGATTCTGGTAGACACCTCCCCGTCGGCAATGATACTTCCCACTTCGGTCTTTGATATTATCGAGGATGCAGATGATTACTATTTTCCACCGGTTACTGGAACGTATCTGAGGATTTCCCGAATCATCATCAACATCCTTGCTGTATTGCTGACGCCGACTTTTTTACTGCTTTTTATGAAACCTGAGTGGATCCCTGAATGCCTTTCCTTTATCGCTATTGACGACCCCATCAATATACCGATCTTTATGCAGCTGCTCATACTTGAATTTGCCATTGACGGTCTGCGTCTGGCTTCCCTGAACACGCCCACCATGTTCAGTACGCCTCTCAGCGTCGTAGCAGGTATCGTTCTGGGAGATTATACCGTCAGTTCCGGCTGGTTCAATTCTGAGATCATGCTCTACATGGCATTTGTGGCTGTCGCCAACTATACACAGGTAAGTTTTGAACTCGGCTATGCCTTGAAATTTATGCGGCTTATCCTGATCTGCCTGACAGCGGCTTTTCATGTATATGGTTATGCCGCCGGAATCCTTATCACGATCCTGTGCATTGTACGAAATAAAACAATTTCTGGAAAAAGCTATATTTATCCGCTGATTCCTTTTAATTACAAACAGTTTATGAGGCGGTTCTGCCGGATCAGCCTTCCTCATTCAGAAAAAGTAAAATAGTTATAAACTCTTAGAAATCTCTTGTTTAAAACCAACAGATGTGCTACACTGTGTATACAACTAGCGGTCAAACAAGGAGGGCACATGGAGACATTTTTTACAGATGATGATCTATTCGACCTTCTGGAAGAGCTGGATCAAGAGAACTCAGAGATCGAGATTCTTGAAACCGAAGCGGAGATGCAGGCTTCCAACCGTCGTTTTGAAGAAATCATCCTCAAACATCGTGTAGAATAGAAGAATCCCAAACCAATCTGCCGGAAACTTAACACATACTAAGTTTCCACCGATTGGTTCGGGATTCTTTTTTGTCTGACAGGAACCAGCACTGTCTACAGACAATACACGTACATATAATACAATTTTTTTATTCCCCGCTGACCGGAATAAATCTTATGACGGATCAATCGGTATGATTTCCAGAACCGAAGCATTTCTTCCCGGTCGAAAACTTTCGCGCTAAAACTTGCACAAAATACAATAGACACAAATTCATATGCATCTTCCTGCTTCATTCCATAGGTTTGTGAAATCATTTCGGCGTATTCTTCTACACTCTGTCCGCGGTAGCGGATTCCAGCATCATTCAGCACCCGTTCCAGATGTCGGTAATATACTATGATCTGCCTTCCATATTTTTTCTTCTTCATATTCTTTTCAAAAAGGACGAATCTCAGCCGACGCTGTCCCTCTGCTGCTATAGCAAAAATAACCAGCCCCAGCAGGATCCAGAGCAGAACCTTCCACCATACCATTCGGCTGGATGCTTCACCTTTTTCCTTGTCTTTTTTCGTTTCCTGCTCAGGTTTGGCCTCCTCCGGCTCCTTTTCTTCCTTATCGTGATCATAATTATCTGTATCGATATTTTCAAATTCCATATCATCATCTTCCGGCGTTGGTTCAGGCTTCTGTGGTGAAGCGGCGTCTGTTCCTCCCTGATTTTGGCCATGGGAACTTCCATTATTCTCATCGTCTTCCGTCACTTGAGACTCCTCCGCATCTTCTTCGCCAATCCCCGGAGTGAATTCAAAAGGAATAAAACCATAATTTTCCTGATATACCTCTGCCCAGGCATGGAGATTTTTATCTGTCACCTCAATCTCTGTGGTCACATTCCTCACATCTGCCAGCTTTTCCTTACTGATATATACCCCCTCGGCATACCGTGCCGGAATCCCAATACTCCGCAGCAGCACCGCCGCTGCTGTGGCATAATGATTGCTATACCCTTTTTTATTAGAAACGAGAAAATACTGTACTGCATCCTCATCTCCTGGTGTCTTTCCTGGCGAAAGGGTATACTTTGTATCATTCATGATAAAGTTCCGGGTCTCCTCAATGATCTGATACAGGGAAGCCGTCCCCTGGTTATATTGATCCAGAAGCCCATTCTGGGAATTCAGGTAATTCTTATACTGATCTACGATCCCGGATACTTCCTCAGGAACACTGGTATAGTATTTTTTCGCAAAATCTTCGAGCCGTTCCCGGTTTTTCTGGGAATTCACCCAGTATTCATTTGCCGCAAGACGATAGCTGCTGGCAGCCACGCCGCTCTTCAACTCTGTGCAAAGAAATGGAAAATACTCTGTCTCATACTGAATCCCTGGGACAGAATTCTCCATTCGTCCACCAGTAGAGAAAAAGGAAGTGGTCGGGAAGTAGGGAATGATATAATTACCATATCCAAAAGCCAGGTTCCGGACGGTAAGTTTTCCCGAAGACCACAGCTTATCATTTCCTGTGGTCTGGCTGTCACCGATCTGATTTCTAAGAACTGTGTGCCAATTGTCCACTGATAATCCATCCGCTGCCAGCTGGTCACGTTCCTTCTCAAACTGCCCATCCTCATCCTTGATCTGGCGCCAGCGGTTATCTGAATACACCGCACCAGTATAGCCTTTTAGATATAATCCATGATTTGTGTCAAAATCACCGCTGATTTTTAACAGCTTCTTTCCGCTGCGTTTTACACTGTTCTTTCTGCCGATCTTTCCATATTCCATGATATCTCCGCTAAAGTATTCCCGGAACCATGTCATGATATCTTCTTTTTCCCATGTGGTAAGGGCAAGGGCAGAATTCTTGATCTCTACGATCTGATCCATATTGGCATCGTATCTCTGCGGCGGTAAAAACAGCCATGTCACCAGGCCCGCTGCCACGCCAACTCCTGTCAGAACCAGCGAAAGCTTCTGACGCATCCGTTTATCCGTCGTATCTGAACGCAGAAAGCGGGTTCCCACCACCGCCATAGAAGTAAAAATATATGTAATTACATTGGAAAAATATCCGATCTTTCCCACTGATACTGGTAGAAGAAAGAAAAGTATCGTAGCCCCCATATAGACGGAAGAACGTCTTTTCCGATAAAAACAGCTGCTGATCAGCGCAATGAGATAACCGGCGACAAGTATCGTGACAAGCGTTGTACAATACTCCAGTCCAGCGCTTTCCCCAGCAAATCCTTTGCTTGATAACAGAGTAATGCTGCTCTGGGTGTAATTCATAAACTCCTTCAAATATGTATTGATGATCGTTACGGCACCTTTCAGCAGAACAATCCGAAACCGGAGAATAACCAGGATCACGAATGCTGTAATGCCGAGCATCCCATAAAACTTTCCGTGTCGGAAAGTTTCCAGCACAGTGAACAATCCGTAAAATAAAAATGCGGCACTGAGAAGGATAAGCGTTGCCACCATGCGGTTCACAGGCAGAGAGAGACTTAGCGCTGCACACATTACTGCCGAGTATACACCCAGGAATACAAGAAATACCTGGCTGATCTCCAGTATGAAATTCACTATCCTGCCGTTTTTCATAATGGTACCTCCTAATCCTCCCGTAAATCAAGAACCATCAGTTCTCCGATCCCAAGTCCATCCAGGTCGGATCCCGGATGATCTGCAACCGTGAGATAAAGCCCGGATTCCTTGGGGCGTCCGTCTTCCCACTCGATGTATGCCCGGATCAGTTCTTCTGGATCCTTCGTGGTCCTGCATTTAAACAGATCCTCAAACATCCAGAACAGTTCTTCCTCATGCTCGATCAGCTTCTCCTGAATGATCTCATTGATGTTGTCATACCAGATATAATGCTGAGGTACTCCCTGTGCCATAAGTTCCATAGACACGGAATATATACCCTGTACAAGCAAGTCTGCCGTCTGCGCATCCTCAGCACACAGATCCAAGAAAATATGTACTGCTTTTGCCAGGGGAAGGCTTCCATCCTTTACCATGTAATGTCCCGCTTTGCTGCTGAGCTTCCAGTGGATCTGCTGGATCCGGTCACCGTCTTTAAAATCCCGGATATCAAAGATCTCGGAGGGATCATCCCCTTTTTTGTACATGGAAAAGCGGTCACTGTCTTCATTTGTTTCGTTATACCAGCGGTCCTTACCAAGATAAATCTCTTTTAACGGAGGCATGACAAGCACATCCTGGATCTCATATTTTTTCCCAATGGTGGTGGCAAAGATGTTGAGATAGTCATAGATCCTGACTTTCTCCACCTGGATCGACACATTGCCGCAGTGATGAATCATCACTGGAATCCTTCGTCCTCTCCGTTTCCCTGTATCCACAGAAAACCGCACTTTCATATTTCCTTTTTCTCCGGAGAAAAAATTCTCATAACGAACCCAGGCAATTCCCTTGGAGATCGGAAGGAATTTCCCATTATTTTCCACCGATAGGGCGATCGTAGCCCGCGCCGGTTTTTCCATAGAATCTTTTTCTGCCAGAGGATTTTTACACTCTACCTCCACTGTGGTATGGTAGCGCATAACAATTAAAAATGCCAGCATAAATACAGGCACGATGATCAGGGCTCCCATCACCGCCACCGTGCCGTATTGAAGGCATACCACCGAAATGAGAAGACCCGTCAGCAATATGAATAAATAAATCAGAGTACCAAAAGTCATCCCGGCACCTCCCATCTGTAAGTTTTGTAACTTAAGTACCTGGTTTACAGTTTCGGTGCCTGGGTTTTCTCTACAATCTCACCTACAATATCTTCCGCCGTCACATGGCTCATACGTGCTTTCCCATTCAAAAGAAGGCGGTGGGCAAGAACTGCTTTTGCCACCTTTTTTACATCTTCCGGCAGCACATAATCCCGTCCGCTCATAAAGGCATGTCCCTTTGACATGTCCACAAAGGCAAGGGTTCCCCTGGGACTGATTCCCAGAGACAGCATGGAATGATTTCTCGTGGCAACCACGATCTTTGACAGATACTTCAGTACCTTGTCATCTACAAATACCGAACGCACCTGCTCCTGCATTTCCAATAACTCCTGCTTGGTTATGATCTCCTGTATGTAATCAATAGGATTTGCTTCCTGGCGCTCTTTGATCAGGCGCATCTCTTCTTCCATCTCCGGGTATCCCATGGAAATCCGAATCATAAAACGATCCAGCTGGGATTCCGGCAGCATCTGGGTTCCGGCAGATCCCACTGGGTTCTGGGTGGCTACTACAACGAAGGGATTTGGCAGCTGTCTCGTCACCCCGTCTACTGTCACCTGTCCCTCTTCCATTACTTCCAGAAGCGCTGACTGTGTCTTAGTGGAAGTACGGTTGATCTCATCCGCCAGGAGCAGATTACAGAGGATCGCTCCCGGCTTGTACTGCATCTCCCCGTCAGCATCCAGCATATTAAATCCCACCACGTCACTGGGAAGTACGTCCGGGGTAAACTGCAGTCGTCTCTCCGTCAGCTCCATAGCACGGGAAAACGCCACTGCCAGTGTTGTTTTTCCCACCCCTGGAATATCTTCGATCAAAATATGTCCTTTGGCGAGAATCGCTGTCAGAACAAGGCGGATCGCCTCATCTTTTCCACGGATCACCTTTCCCACTTCATCCAGTATCTGCTGTACTTTTCCTTGCATTTTTTCTCCTCCTTTTGTGCCCCTCAAAACCATCACTATAGATTACATGTATCCTTCCACCCAGTGCCGGCCATATGATAATATAGAACGCCCACTCATAGAATGGACGTTTTTTCAGTCTGGAACCCGCTTATGGCATCTACATGGTGTGTCTGACTTATAGAGTCAGCCTACCTTGAGTTTAAATTTCTTAACCGCTCTCTCGTCTTCGGAGTCAAATTTTTCGATAACGCCTCCCAAACCTCTCAGCTTCTCTTCAAAGTCTTCGTATCCCCGCTCTATATATTGAATCTGTTCTACGGTCGTAAATCCATCCGCCACCAGCCCGGCGATCACCAGAGCTGCTCCAGCACGCAGATCCGGAGCACTTACCACAGCGCCAGTAAAATCTTCGACTCCAGTTATGATCGCAGCATTTCCCTCTACGTTGATATTGGCGCCCATCCTCCGAAGCTCACTGATATATTTGAACCGGGTCTCAAATATCGTCTCCGTTACGATGCTCACTCCCATGGAAAGAGCAAGCAATGTCACCATCTGGGGCTGCATATCGGTGGGAAAACCTGGATATGGCATGGTTTTAACGTTGGCATATCCCAATCTGTGGTCTGAATATACCCGTACACAGTCGTCATACTCCTCGACTTTTGCACCGATCTCCATCAGCTTGGCTGTAATGGCCTCCAGATGCTTTGGAATTACATTTCGGATATAGACATCTCCTCCGGTAGCAGCTGCCGCCATCATGTAGGTTCCCGCCTCGATCTGGTCCGGTATGATAGAATATTCACTGCCGTGAAGGCTCTCCACACCACGGATACGGATGGTATCCGTACCAGCGCCTTTTATGTTGGCGCCCATACTATTCAGGAAGTTTGCCACATCTACAATATGCGGCTCCTTGGCAGGATTTTCTATAATGGTCTTTCCCTCTGCCATGCAGGCCGCCATCATGATATTTATAGTTGCCCCTACGCTGGGACAATCCAGATATATATGACTGCCCGTGAGTCTTTCTGCACAGGCATCAATCTTTCCGTTGTGAATGGTAACTTTCGCCCCCAATTGTTCAAATCCCTTTAAGTGCTGGTCGATGGGACGGCTGCCGATCTGACATCCCCCTGGCAGTGCCACCACCGCTTTGCGGTATTTCCCTAAAAGTGCTCCTACCAGATAGTAGGATCCCCTGATTTTCCTTATATAGTCATCATCGACATTTACATCATTAATAAGCGCTCCATTAATACGAACGGTGTGTGCGTCAAACCGCTCTACGATCGCTCCAATTCCCTCTACGGCATCCAGCAGCACCCTGACATCATCTACATCTGGAAGATTTTCGATCGTCACCGGCTCATTTGCCATAATGGCTGCTACAATGATCCCCAGCGCGGCATTTTTTGCACCGCCGATCAACACTTCTCCCCGTAATGGCTGTCCGCCCTTTATAATATATTGTTTCATATATAAATCTCCATCCATTAAAAACAATTCTGCAACACTAATATAGTATATCACAGATCTTGATTTTGTAAAATGTCAATTTGTTTACTTTTATTAAGAAAATATTATCATTTCTTTACAGAATAGCCAAATTTCCCAATTTTTTCCCCTAAAACGAAATATTCTCCGTGAGAATACGCCACAAGATCCGAGTTATTTAGCCAAAACTTACCATTTTCGTCCAAATATTTTTCACTGACCTGCACCCCCACAACCTCGGCAATAAACATATGATGTGATCCCAGCTCTTTTATTTCCTTCACTTTACACTCGAGATTCACCGGACTTTCCACGATAATCGGCGCATAATCCAGATGACGCGCCAGACCAGGTGTCAGCGACATTTCCCGGAACTTATCTACATCCCTCCCGGATTTTACCCCACACCAGTCCGTAGCACGGGTCAGCTCCCTCGTGGTGAGATTGATCACAAATTCACCAGTCTCCTTGATCATATCGTACGAATAGCGCTCCGGTCTGACAGAGATTGATACCATAACAGGATCGGAGCAGATCGTACCCGCCCATGCTACAGTAATTATATTCGGTATTTCCTTTACATTGCAGCAGCTCACCATCACTGCCGGCACCGGGTATAGCATATTTCCTGGTTTCCATTCCTGTTTTTTCATCATAATTCCCCCATTTCAGGCTGTCTTTGACACACATTGCAAAAATCCCTGATCCCTCTACAGCCTGACTTTATAAGTTATCCTTTTTTCAAATTCCCTATGATAATTCAAAAAACTATCCATTTCATCATAACTGCCTTCCAACAGGATGACAATCTGCTTTTCATAGCGGTCCATCAGAGCAGTCAGGTTTTTGACACTTGTATCCGTTAGGGAGGGCGCATCCAATATATACATACATCCCCCGATAAACTTTTCTGCCCACTCTTCCAGATTGACTTCTCCCAACTTATCCGCCTCGATCTTACCGATATTTTTTGCCTCAAAGTATTGATTCTTCTTCAATTCTTTACACAGTCTCTTCGCCACTGCCAGAGACATACCCTCGGCCCCTCCTGTCAAGGCAAAGTGAACGATCCCATCCTCCCTGCGAAGGCGGTGCATCGCCCCTTTAAGCGTCAGATAACCAATCCCGTTTCTGGAGATATCCTCATGTATTTCCTCCACGGAGTTTTTTCCAAGGGGATGGCTTTTTATCACCTTCTTATTCTGCTTCATCGTATCTTCCAGACGGATCACCTGTTTGTGCTCCTCAATCTCCTGGAGTCGGTCATCTAGAGATTCCACCGGAAGTTTTTTCGTCTTTTCGACATCCAGCACTTCCCGCTCTGGTACATGTGCCGGCTGTTCCATAACGTGATCTACCCCTTCAGCAAGAACTGCCTTAACATTGATCTCAGCAGTAGACTGCTGCTTATAGGTATCCAGTTCCTCAGGAAATTCTTCCTCTTCTTCGATAAATGTATCCAGATCTATCTTAAAATAATTTACAATCTTATGAAATAATCCCTCTTTTGATCCGTCATCCAGATCCTCTTCTGCTTCCGGTTTTGCTGCCAATTCTTCTTCCGGCTCTGGTTCAGGTTCTATTGCTGACTCAGGCTCTCGTTCAGGTTTGAGTTCCGGCTTAGGCTCTGTTTCTGCCACCCTCTCCTCAATAGCCGCTTCTTCCTTTATTGTCTGAGTCTGGGGTATCTCTTCTCTCTGAACCAGAAGTTCTTCTTCCTTCTCTTCCACTGTCTCCGGTTCTGGTTTTTCCCTTTTCCTGACTGGATGGTGTTCCTCTATCTCATTAAGAGATGCCTGCACCCGTACCTTCGGCTCTGGAATAATGTTTTCCACAGTAACCGGCGCATGTGCATATAATATCCTTTCTGGTTCTTCCTTTTCTGGTTCCGGGATCTCCGCCTGCCGGGGCCTCACCCAGGACGGACTCTTGCACTTCTTCTTCAATGCCTTGGCTTTTTCTACAATGGGGCCTGAACCAAACCATCGTTCCAGATCCTCACACTCCCGGATACAATCTTGTTTGCGCCCCTCTAACTCGTAGAGCTTGGCAAGCTGGAATCCCCACTCCTCAGTATACTCTTCTTCTTTAAGCTGTTCCAGAATCTCGATCAGGCGGCTTCCTGGCTCGCCTTCAGCCTTTGCCAGGCGATACCGCAGCTCATAGGTATCGAGGGTCATTCCTGCGACGATCTCATAGGCAAGATACAGGTCCTTTGCCTCTTCGAGATCCCCCATCTGTATCACCAGCATCAGCAGGCGGTACAGTGCCGGACGGGAAGCTGTCCTGCGGTAAACGGTATAATATAGCTCTTTCGCCACATCCAGTTTCTCTGCCTTAAGAAAAATGTCTGCAAATAAATATATGTCTGCAATGGAAGGAATCTTTTCAAAATCCATCTCTTCAATCTCTTTCATTGCCTCCAAATACTGATTTTCTTCAATTAATTCTCTTATCTGTGCACATCTTACTGCTGAGTTATATTTACCCATAACAACCTCACTCTGCTCCGTATCAGACTGAACTCAACCTCTCAAATATTCGGATGTTTTTTGTACTTCCTCTGGAATCTCGATTCCTTCCTTTTCAAACTTGTGGATCAGCATTGCTAAACGCTCTGCTCCGTATCAGACTGAACTCAACCTCTCAAATATTCGGATGTTTTTTGTACTTCCTCTGGAATCTCGATTCCTTCCTTTTCAAACTTGTGGATCAGCATTGCTAAACGCTCTGCTCCGTATCAGACTGAACTCAACCTCTCAAATATTCGGATGTTTTTTGTACTTCCTCTGGAATCTCGATTCCTTCCTTTTCAAACTTGTGGATCAGCATTTCTTGATTCTTCCTCGCTGCCCGGTTATCCCGAATATACTTTTTCGCCGCCTCGGCATACACCGTCTGCCCTTCTAAGTTCTTAAATATTCCGGCAGAAAGCGGACAGTAAGTAAACAGGATGTTTCTTGCCACCCGGCTGAGTTTCATCGCTCCTCTGGCTTCCTTCAGAACCCAGTCCATATAATCTTTCACAAATACCTCTTTGTGTTTGTTGTTGCATTGCTGCAGCTGCGCCCGGATCTTTGTCTTCCTATCCTGAGTCAGCTCGCTGTTCTTCCGGTAAAACTGCAGATAGTCCGTGTACTCGCTGGTGAGCGACGGATACCGGAAATCGTTCCATCGGTTTCCCATGTCGGTACGGCATTTCTCCCAACGGAAAGCTGCAAGGGCTCTGACCATCTCCATCTCCAGATCCTTTTCAAACAGGATCGGAATAAGAATACGGCCTTTAGAGCTTCTCCGCTTACCAGTAATATCCTGCCACATAACACAATTTTTCCCATAAACTGGAAAAGTAATAACATCTGGCGGAATACGGTCGATCACCGTGGCCTTCATAACATCGATCTCTTCATAAGCCTCCAGGCGGTCACGGTGAAAAATAGAATAATCTACTTCCTCAAGCTTTTCCACTGCCGCGTTGATCTTCGCCTCTGTGACATACGAATTAGTTATGCTTCCAAATATGCCGTCAGAACAAAGCACCGGAACAAAGGCGCTGATATTTCCACTTACAACACGGTCTGCATAACGGAAAAGATTCTGGCACTCAAAACGCATTCTCTTTTCTTTATCCGCCAGTTCTCCCGGAACATCCTTTTTCTCCAGCCTTTTCTCTTTCACAAGCTGGCGGAGAGTCTCTTCATAATCCATGTCATACTCGTTCTTGGAAGCTTCTTTTACACCGTCATAAACAGCCTTCAGCCACTTCCGCATCGTGTAAACACGGCAGCCATTATCTTTTTTATATTTTTCACGCCGCAGGGACAGAAGGGTTTGAAGTTCTTCTTCTGTCAAAAGTTTTTCACTGACAAACCCATAATCCAAAAACAGTTTCACCGCCAGCGGAATGTCCCTGTCACTAAAACTCCGGAATACCACCGCTTCATATATCTCAAAAAAGCCGGATGTAATCTGTTTTCTAAGAGCTGTCGCCTCCGGTGTTTTTTCAAATTTATCTTTTAATTTAATGAATTTTTCTATATTTTCCTTAAATTCACTCTTTACTTTGAGATGAACTGTTGCATATTCTGTGATCTGCTCCAGAGAATCATATAAGAATTCAACCCCTGGTGTCTCAAAATCTTCCCGCTCTTCTCCCCCAGTCACATCTCCGGATAAAAGAGCAAAATAAAGCCTCTCCATCCGCTCCCTGTCGAGCTCAATTTCCAATCCAGCTTTCTCAACCAGATAGGTCTCTGTATCATTGATCTTTTCCACGACCTCATCTACAGCACGGTCCAGCAAGGCATTCTTTGTTCCTTTTTCCAGCATGGCGAGAGCCAGTTTCCCCATGGTATTGAACACACTGTCTTCATCCATGATCAGGCTGCGGAAATACTTAAACAGGTTGTTTCCATAAGAGGAACATCCCTTTACCAAAGACCGGATCACCAGACACTGCTCTTGGAAATGGAATAAAGCAATATAATCACTGCCGCTGAAATACTTTTTCTGCGCCTCGATTGGAAGTTTTCCACAGTGAAGATAATACTCTGTCTTATCATTCAGTGTTATTTCTTCTCCGGAATATCTCTCCAGCTTCTCCCTTGGATTTCCGGTCTCTACCGCAATATCACTGCTTTTTCCGACTTCATCACACAATTCATAATTCTGAAGGATAAATTCATGCAGCTTCTTGCATTCACCCTTCAGCTGGGCCTGTCTTTTGTACAGCTCGGTGATAAAAAAGTTCAGTGAAGTAACAAGAAGTCCACAATATTCCGGCTTAGCGATTAATAATTTGCGCACGCTGTCAAGACCGTTGACCGGCAACACAAAAACAACGGCATCGTCTTTTGCCGTATATGTAAACTGATGCATCCCCCGTTCCACATCACATATGCCAAGGAAATTTCCGGATGCCAGAACGGTGCAGACACCGCCGGCTACCGCTTCGACCCTTCCTTTGACCAGCAGACCGATGGAATCCACGGAATCTCCCTTCTCATACAGGAGAGTACCACTGCTTATAGAGTTCATGCTATTTAGTGTTAATTGAGCTTTATTATCCATGTTTGGCAACCTCGTAAAATAATGGTGGCTCCGATATGGTCACATATGCACCCCAGTGCTTCTCCAGATCACCAGCCACAAAAAATAAAATAATCCGTGCGCCCTGCTTCGAATCAGTCTCAGAAGACGTTACCTCTACAGTTAACTCGATTCAGGCACCCCTACGACACACAAGAAGGTTTGCTTAGTGCTGCTTCATTCCTGACCTGACACGGTTCACAAGTTCCTGTTGCGTAAGACCCGAATGTCAACGCCACTTATAAAGGGCAGCTCCTCATCGAAAGACCCTAGGCAAGACAACACCCCTGCTATAGCGGATTGCAGGTACAGGGCACCGCTATCTCCCCGGCTGCACGGAAATCTTAACTAATATGAAATGTGAGCAGCCCGACGGCGTGTACCGCCCTCGTCTCACACAAAATAAGTATATATGTTTTTCATGTTTATGTCAAGATTTTCACACCCAAAAAACAACTGACATATATTGTTTTTAAACACTCTTTCAGGAGTGATCCCATGCAGCCATCAATCTCTGTCCTCCCGGGGGACGAGCGAATGGAATACGTGTGTGCCGAACTGGGGAAAAAAGGCGCCCATTGCTGCTCCTCCTGGGATGAAATCGCAGATTCCGGTATGATCATCTGCGGAATTCCCTTTACCAAAGATCAGCAGTTCATGAATACCTCTCTAAAACCGGCTCTTACTATCGACAGCTTTCTAGGGCTTCTAACCCCTTCCCATACCCTGGCGGGAGGAGCACTTCCAGAAACTGTCACCCGGTGGTGTACCGATCATGGCATTAAATATTATGATGTACTTACGGCTCCCGGTCTTGCTGAAAAAAATGCCCGGCTAACCGCAGAGGGGCTTCTGGTTAACCTGTTTACCCAGACCCCCTTTTCCGCCGGCGACTTCCGTACTCTGGTCATCGGATACGGCAGATGCGGCAGGGAGATCGCTTCCATCCTCCATAATTTCACAGAGGAAATATACATTTATGACACGGATCCCGCTGCTTTAAAAACCGCCCGGTCTGAGAATTTGAAAATCTTTCCGGACAAAAGTGCGTTCCGGGATCATCCTGGATTGAAACAGATCAATACACTGATCAATACGGTTCCCGGCCAGCCTCTGGAGGATGAGCTGTGGCGGTGCTTTCCAGAACACTGCCTTGTCTTTCAGGTCGCTTCCGGTCCACTGGCACTGCCCCTTCCTTTGTCAGAACACCTGGTAAACTGCCCGGGAATCCCTGGAAAATATGCACCCAAAACAGCTGGGCGCCTTATCGCCAATGAGATCTGCCATCACTTTCACCTTTAAGAAGTGATGGTAAAACAATAGTTATCATCCATAAATATATTGAGAAAGGAAATGAATTATGTCTGCAGATTTATCAAATAAAAATATTGGGATCGCTATCACCGGTTCCTACTGTACTTATGAAAAGGTGTTTCAGGAGCTGCAGAATCTGGCAGAGACCGGAGCCAATCTGTATCCGATTTTCTCTGACCACGCCGCTTCTACGGACAGCCGCTTTGGCAAGTGCGCCGATTTTCTAAAACGTGCTGAGGAGATCACCGGCAAAAAGCCCATCACTACGATCCCCGACGCCGAGCCCATCGGACCAGGCGCCCTGTTTGACCTTCTGGTCATCGCACCCTGTACCGGCAATACCCTCTCAAAGCTTGCCAACGGTATCTCTGATACACCTGTGCTCATGGCTGCGAAAGCACATCTCAGAAACAACCGCCCTTTGGTGGTAGCTCTCTCCACCAACGATGCACTGGGAATGAATCTTAAAAACATTGGAATACTATTAAATACGAAAAATATCTATTTTATTCCTTTCGGACAGGATAATTATAAGGCAAAGCCAAACTCTATGATCGCCCATATGGAGCTGCTGACTGATACCATCAGCCAGGCTCTGAACAGCTGCCAGCTGCAGCCGGTCATCCAGGGTCCCTGTCCGAAATAATCCGAAAGGAGCATAGCAAATGTGCGGTATCGCAGGTTTTTATCAAAATAAGTATGATTTTCTCGCTCCGGAATATGGTGGGAGAAACAGGAAAAATAAATGGTATGGCACACTGGAAAAAATGAGGGACTGTCTTGTCCACCGGGGCCCCAACGATCAGCATGTGCTTCTGTACAGCCACGCCGGTCTCGCTCACACCAGATTATCCATCCGGGATATCCAGGGGGGCGCCCAGCCCATGACTGCTTCCTTTCACGGCAAAACTGCCACCATTGTATACAATGGCGAGATCTACAACACCGAAGAGCTCCGGAGCAGCCTTTCCTCCTACTCGCTGCGCTGGAACACCAAATGTGATACAGAGGTGATCCTAAACGGCTATCTTGCCATGGGGACAGCTTTTTTCTCCAGGCTGAATGGAATTTTTGCTTTTTCCATATACGATCACAACAGCGGTGAAATTCTGCTGGTGAGAGATCCATTGGGAGTAAAGCCACTTTTTTACCAGGAGCATCAGGATGCCGTAGTCTTTGGCTCAGAGCCCAAAGCGATCTTTGCCTATGGCGTACCTGCGGAGGCAGACAGAGACTGCTGGAATGAGATATTTGCCCTGGGACCGGCCAGAACTCCGGGGAAGGGTGGATTTAAAAACATGAAAGAGGTTCTCCCCGGAGAATGCCTGACATTTTCAGCTGCTCCAAATGCTCCTTATTACAACTGCCAGAAATATTTCTTCTGGTCGCTGGAAGCGCACCCGCACACAGACTCTTACCTGAATACAGTTGAAAAGGTAAAATGGCTGATAGAGGACAGCATCCAGCGCCAGATGGTATCGGATATCCCCATATGCAGCTTTTTGTCCGGGGGACTGGACAGTTCCCTGGTCTCTGCCATCTGTCAGAAACAATTAAAAGAGCGGGGACGGACACTGAACACCTTTTCTTTTGATTTTAAGGATAACCAGAAAAACTTTCAGGCAAACGCTTTCCAGTCCTCCCTGGACCGCCCCTTTGCCGCGGAAATGGCGGAGCACATCGGCAGCCATCACACCTTTTTGGAATGCGACAACCAGACCCAGGCAGACTATCTGTACAAAGCGGTCGACGCCAGGGATTTTCCCTGTATGGCAGACGTAGAATCTTCTATGCTGTATTTTTGTGAACTGGTGTCAAAATCCAATCAGGTCGCGCTGACTGGTGAGTGCGCCGATGAGATCTTTGGCGGATACCCATGGTTCCACAGAAAGGATATGTGGAACAAAAACACCTTTCCCTGGTCATGGGATATGACCGCAAGAAAGGCTCTGTTAAGAGAGGATTTTGCCCAGCAACTTCATATGGAGGAATATTCCCAGCACGCCTACCTGGATACACTGGAACACACTCCCCGCTGCAGCGAGGACAGCCCGGAGGAAGCCAGGCGCCGTGAAATCGCATGGCTCAATGTCCGCTGGTTCATGATGACGCTTCTAAACCGTATGGACCGCGCCAGCATGTATTCCGGTCTGGAGGCAAGGGTTCCTTTTGCAGATCCAAGGATCCTGGGATATGTATATAATATCCCGTGGGAGATGAAATGCCATAACGGAAGAACAAAAAGTCTTCTGCAGGAAGCTGGAAAAGGTCTTCTTCCAGATTCCGTCCTGTACCGCAAGAAGAGTCCCTATCCAAAAACTTATGATCCTGCCTATGAACGTCTTCTGGCGGGACGGCTCATGGAGATGCTGGAGCAGACCAACTCCCCTCTGTCCGACATCGTAGACCGCCACAAGCTGGAAACTTTTCTAAAGAACCCCAGCGATTACGGAAAACCCTGGTACGGCCAGCTCATGGCCGGTCCCCAGATGCTTGCCTATCTCCTTCAGGTGGGATACTGGAGAGAAAAATACGGCATCTCGTAATATAGCAGCCATTACCTATTGGAAGGTCTGACGCAAAAGAGCTCCCTGTACAACCAGCTGTAAGCCACAGTTACAACTATGCTGGTGCAGGAAGCTCTTTTTTTTGTTTGCAGAACCATAATCTGGTCCGATGAAGTAAATTTACCCCTTGTTTTTTACGAACAGCACATTCCCCCCTCCGTCGGCTGCGGCATGTCAAATTCCATCATCCAGTATCCAAAATCCCCTAGCCGGATCTGCTTATTATGTATTCCCTTGAACCTGCCGAACCCAAACATATCCGCCAGATATTTATCCCTCCGGTGATACTGCCCCGGGATTCCGATGTAGATCTTCTCCTTCGTGTGGGACAAGAGCAGGTGCCTGTAATTATAATATCCCTGAAGCAGAAAGGAATTGCTTCCCATCCGCCAGAACGCTTTGGGGAAATCAGAAAAATCCACCGGGGAGATCTGTACGCATACTTCCATTTCATCATCATCAAAAGGATACATCCCCGGATGGGAGGAAAAGATTTTCCGGAACTCGTAAGCCTCATCGTGATCGGCTTCGATCTCTATCTGAACAATCTCCTCTTCTTCCGTTTCATCCGCTTCCGGCTGCACCTCGGACTGAATCTCCTGCTGGGTTTCCTGTCCGGTCTCTCTTCTGCCTTCCAGCTGCACTTCGGAGGTTTCCTGTATCGTCTGCTCTTCCGGAACCGTCTCTTTTGAAATTGGCTCTTCTGAAACTGACTCTTTTGAAACTGGCTCTTCCGAAATCTTTTCCGCCTTTTCCGTCTTTTGCTCCGAAAGCTCCGGAATCTCCGCTGCCGCTCTCACCTTTTCCGGATGAACATAATCAAGAAGATTGATACTGTGGTCCTGTGTTCCACCGCATATGATCTCATTTTCCGTGCCAATGATAATTCCTATGATATCCCCTTTCAGTGCATCCTCTGCCGGCTCCTCCAGGCTGATATCAATTCTTGTCCCCTTCTCCGTCACCGTATCGGCAAATATTTTATTTACCACGTTCTTATTTTTTATGAGCAGATATATTTTCTGGCGGTGCAGAGATAGTTTTCCCGTCAGCTGAATCTCGATCCGAAGTCTTGTCTGCTTTTTAGATAACTTCACAAAGCCTATGCTGCTTCCATACTCTCCTCCATTATATTCATTCAGATATATGATCTTACGCAGATAATTCATGCAAATTTCTCTCCTCCCATTAGGACTTTCTATATACAGTATATGGCTGCCTGGACAAAAAAGAACTCCTATTTATCCAAGCGCCACATCCAGTATCATCATGATTGTAAATCCCACTGCAAAACCGATCGTCCCCATATCCGAATCTTCTCCCCCCGAAGATTCTGGAACCAGCTCTTCAATGATGACAAATACCATCGCCCCTGCGGCAAATGCCAGCAGAAATGGCAGAAGGTTCTGGATCTGTTTTGTGAGAAGAATGGTAAACACTGCTCCAATAGGTTCTACCACACCAGACAGCACGCCATACCCGAAGGCCCTTCTCCTGCTTTTCCCAAACCCTCTCAGCGGCACGGAGATGATCGCCCCCTCCGGGATGTTCTGGAGGGCGATGCCCACAGCCAGAAGAAACGCCCCCGCCATAGTAACCACTGACCCTTCTCCTGTCATACAGTTGGAAAAGACAACTCCCACAGCCATCCCTTCCGGAACGTTATGCAGAGTGACCGCCAGCACCATCATCGTCACCTTTTTCAGCTGGCTGTCCGGCCCTTCTTTCTGGTTCGTCCTGGCATGAATGTGAGGGATCACCCGGTCCAAAAGCAGAAGGAAGAACACGCCTCCCAAAAAGCCGCCAGAGGCTGGCAGAAAAGCAAATTTTCCCATGGAAGAAGACATGTCAATAGCTGGAAGCAGAAGAGACCATACCGCTGCCGCCATCATAATCCCTGAGGTAAAACCCATCATGATCGTCAGAAGTTTGTCACTCATCTTGTTTCTCAGAAAAAAGACCGACGCTGCCCCCGCAGCCGTCCCTATAAAAGGCAGAAGAATTCCCAATAATACCATGCTTTCATCACCGATCAAAAAGGGTAATGTCCAAAGGAACATTACCCTTACATATGTCTGGTTAATATATTGTATGCGGTGACGCAGGAGAGAGTTACTCTGCGGTATACGAATGCAGAGAAGTTCTACTATTACTTTATTTTCACTTTAAATGTCTGCCCCCAGCAGGTTTCACTTGGAACTCCAAAATATCTAAACGGAATACTTCGATATTGAATGTAACAGTACTTTGGAAACCATAACAACCTTTTTTGTGCTGTTCTTTCTTACCATAACCTTGTCTACCATTGGAAATACTTTCACATCACCCTTTAATCCTTTACTAAACTGTGTCACTCTGGCATTATACCATGTGCAAGTCGGACCAGACTTATATTTCTTACCATTTACCCGATAGCGCCATCCCATAAAAAGTATGTTGGAATTAGCCACCTTTACCTTCTGTGGCAATTTCGGCTCTTTCCCATACACATAAGATGTCGGAAGTTTTCCATTTACATCGATCTTGTATTTTTTCAGCAATCCAGAAGCATATGTGATCTGAAAACGTTTTCCTTTAGAAACAACTGCCTTTCCTGGCTTTACTTCCGTAACCCTTTTCTTCCCCTGGTACCAATTCATTACAAGTTTACTCGCCGACAAGGAATATGTTACCTTGGATTTATTAAGAATTTCCTTTAACTCTGGACAATTTGATGACACGGATCAATCCGGAATATTAATTTTTTTCAGGGATCTGCATTCTGTGAAGGCACCGACACCAATATATGAAATACCTTCTGGCAGCACAATATTCTTCAAACTACTACAACCACTAAAAGTATACTACCCAAGTATCTTATTAAGTTTTCTCGAACAAATGAAAGAACGTGTACGCCATGAATCCTTTGGATTATCACCAAATAGTTCATTACTCACAATTCCAGATCAATCAAGCAGGGAATAAATCACTTTCATAAACTCTTCCTGCGAGATTGAAATTCCCTGTACTCTGTATCCAATTTCGTTGTTAAAAAACTCTGCCTTATAATTTGTGCTTCCTTCCTGGAACTCAGCTGTAAATGTAACCTTTTTTCCGTTGATGATGGATTCTTTTATATCGCTGTCAGCATATATCATATCTGACAACGGTATCTTTCCCTTCTGGAATTCGATCTCCATGTATGGATAGTCAGGACCAGTCCCTCCCTCTATACTGTACCACAGTACAACCCGATCACTTGTCACTTTATCTCCATCGTAGTAAAAATCAAATTTTTCTTTTAAATTGTTTTTCACCAGATTTTCAGGAATATAACAGTCTGACATATCACGTCCATAATACCGATTGACTTCTTCTAGTGTTAGTTCTTTCTTTTCCCCGTCCGGAAGCACTAACTTAGCCGCCGTTACAGTATCATCACCTGGCTTATTAAAGTAAACTTTATTCCCATCCGATTCCCAGGAGGCAGAATATGTTTCGTCTGCCGGGTTACCAGAAATATAGATCCAAATACCTATGCCGCCCAATACTATGACAGCTAGTAAAATACCAATAATGATCCCTGTTTGTTTTTTCATAGACTTTTCCAGGAAAATAGATATTACTCATAATGTTTCCTGTACCTCCTTTACAATTTTTTGAATCACATCACGGTCTTGCTCTACAGCTGTTGATTTGTCTTCCTTATAAAATATTTTCTCATTATCGTCCACAGGGATCTTCCCTCTGTGCACTCCTAAGATATAATATCTGTCATATTCCGGAGTGTAGTTGAGAAACAGATAATATTCTTTTCCTGTTTCCATCTTACGGTAATCATCAATGTGATATATCGTATTATACTCTGGTTCATATTCCTCATTTTCATGTACATTGATACTTTTTCCCTGTTCTAACCCAAGATTAGTTTTATCTTTATAAATCTTTTCAATCTCGATCTGCGACAGCAAATATTTTGTTGAATTACCGGAAGAGAGTCAGCAAATCTTTCATCTGATTTTCGTCCTTTTACAATTACATCTGCTTCTTTTTTCATTACTTTATAGCTTGAGCAGTTATCCGTCTGCACCATTGCCTGACCCACCTCATGCTTTACTTTTTCGTAAATTACTTCCACACCACTTTCTTCATTATTTCTATTTTCTTCCGTAATCTGATCGTTTACTTTTGTGTTGTCACATCCGACAATTTTATGTCAAACTATGTATATATATTACATTTCCTGGTAAATCCCACAAGAATAATTATTCGACTTCTTTCGACATAAAACGACATAAATATTTGCATAAAAAAGAGCCCATCCCAGATACCATACCATGTATCTAAAAATGGACTCTTCATTCTCAGGCAGTACAACACCCACCTGTCAATCAATCACTTTGGAAATTACTTCAATGTAACCTTTGCGCCCTCAGCCTCAAGTTTAGCTTTGATATCCTCAGCCTCGTCTTTTGCTGCTGCTTCTTTTACAACTTTAGGAGCACCGTCTACAACTTCTTTTGCTTCCTTCAGTCCAAGACCAGTTACCTCACGTACAACTTTGATAACCTTAACCTTGTTTGGTCCAACTTCTGTAAGCTCTACATCGAACTCATCCTTCTCAGCGCCGCCTGCTGCTGCACCGTCGCCTGCTGCTGCCACAACAACACCTGCTGCTGCAGAAACACCAAATTCCTCTTCACATGCTTTTACAAGATCATTTAACTCTAATACGCTCATCTCTTTGATAGCATCAATAAATTCCTGAGTAGTCATTTTAAATTCCTCCATTTTATTTTTTATTATTCTATATATGCCAGCTTACTCTGCAGCTGGTTCTGCTACCTCGGCAGCTTCCGGAGCAGCCTCTGCATCCGCGGACGCTCCGCCCTTCTCTGCGATCTGATTCAGAACGCGGGCAAGATTGGTAACTGGTGACTGCAGACTTCCAAGAAGTTTGGAAATAAGCACTTCTCTTGACGGAATCTTAGCAAGAGCCTGCATTCCCGCCTCATCATAGTATGTTCCAGCTACGATACCACTCTTAAACTGAAGAGCATCTGCTTCCTTTGCGAAATCATTAAGAATTCTTGCAGGTGCTGTTTCATCCTCTGATGAAAATGCAATCGCTGTAGGTCCTTCCAGATCCTTTTCCAGCTGTGCAAAATCTGTACCTTCAAACGCGCGGACAAGCATTGTGTTTTTATATACCTTGTATACAACACCTGCTTCTCTGAGCTGCTTACGAAGTCTTGTGTCCTGCTCCACCGTAAGTCCACGATAATCAACAAGTACTGCTGCCTTTGCATCGGCTGCATAACCCTTGATTTCCTCAACGATCGGCTGTTTTAACTCGACTTTCGCCATTGGTTATTACCTCCTTATAGATTTTTTCTGCCTGAAAGGAGATGATTCTATTTAGCCGCCTTCGCCTTACAATTCTTTAATGTCAGCAAGGCATTGCAGCGAAACAAAAACGCCCCTCTTTGCCAAGACAAAGAGGGGGCGAATATAATTTCATCCTTTTACTCCTCGGTAAGCGGCTTACGCTCTTACAAAGATTTCTCTTTACTTACTGTCTACGGCAGTTATTAACAAATGATATAATAACACAAATATATAATTGATGTCAAGAAAGGAATTAAATTCTTCTTCCTTCAGGAATAAAATTCATTTTCCCGACCTTATAGCTAATTTAATCCGTCCGAATTATGCAAGCTTTGCGGTATTTATCTTCACGCCAGGTCCCATTGTGCTGGTCACGGTTACGCTTCTCAGATACTGTCCCTTCGCGCTGGAAGGTTTCGCCTTGATGATCGCATCCATCAGCGTATTGAAGTTGTCATTCAGCTGTTCCGCGGTAAAGGAAGCCTTTCCAACTGGAACATGGATAATATTTGCTTTATCCAGACGATACTCGATCTTACCTGCTTTGATATCATTAACAGCCTTTGTAACATCCATTGTAACGGTTCCTGCTTTGGGGTTTGGCATCAGGCCCTTAGGTCCAAGGACACGTCCCAGACGACCAACAACACCCATCATATCAGGAGTAGCGACTACAACATCAAACTCCAGCCATCCGTCGTTCTGGATCTTCGGAATAAGCTCTTCGCCACCGACAAAATCAGCTCCTGCTGCTTCTGCCTCTGACAGCTTATCACCCTTAGCGAATACGAGAACACGAACCTTTTTACCAGTTCCGTGTGGCAGTACTACCGCACCGCGGACCTGCTGGTCTGCATGACGCCCGTCTACACCGAGACGAATATGCGCTTCAATCGTTTCATCGAATTTTGCAACTGCTGTTTTCTTTACAAGGTCAATAGCCTCTTCCGGCTCATACTGCGTAGTTCTGTCGATCAACTTTGCAGCTTCTAAATACTTCTTACCTCTTTTCATGATAAAAACCTCCTGGTGGTATTAGCGAACAAATGAAAGAACTTTTAAAGTTCTTTGTCTCCCACAACGTTCAAATGACATAAGTCTTTTGCGATGTCTAAATTTTATATCTTTTTTATTCTTCTACTGTGATTCCCATACTTCTTGCTGTTCCAGCAATCATACTCATGGCAGCTTCCAGGCTGCCAGCATTCAGATCCGGCATTTTAAGCTCGGCGATCTTCTGGATCTCTTCTTTGGAGATAGAAGCTACTTTCTGCTTATTCGGTACTCCGGAACCGGAATCAATCTTGCATGCCTTCTTAAGAAGAACTGCTGCCGGCGGAGTTTTGGTGATGAAGCTGAAACTTCTGTCTGCATATACAGTGATGACAACCGGAATAATCATTCCTTCCTGTCCTGCTGTCTTAGCATTAAACTGTTTCGTAAACTCCACGATATTTACTCCATGCTGTCCAAGCGCCGGACCAACCGGTGGTGCCGGTGTTGCTTTTCCAGCTGGGATCTGTAATTTGATATATCCTTCAACTTTCTTAGCCATTTCAAGTTTCCTCCTGTTTTATAGCTTTTCTAATTCTGAGAAATCGATTTCTACCGGTGTTCCACGGCCAAACATATCGATCTCGATAACGACCATCTGTTTTGCCGGGTGTACCTCCTGAACGACACCATGGGTATCCTGCCATACACCTTTGGTAACCACAACATGGTCCCCAATGCTGTATGGCGCCTCCTCTGCCTGTGCCAGAAATCCCATATTGGCAATCTCTTCTTCCGTCAGCGGTACCGGTTTGGATCCTGGACCGACGAATCCTGTCACACCCCGCGTGTTGCGGACTACATACCAGGTCTCGTCATTCATGATCATATTGAGCAGAACGTATGCGGGAAACATTTTCTTCTGAACCTGTTTCTTCTCGCCGTTTTTCTCTTCCACAACCGTCTGCATCGGCACCATAACCTCAAGGATCTGATCCTGAAGATTACGATTCTCAATCGTTTTCTCAATATCAACCTTTACCTTATTCTCGTAACCGGAATAAGTATGCACTACATACCATTTTGCCTCTTCCGTCATAGCACCCTCCATCTAATCAAAGTCCAATGACCTGCATCCCCATACGAATCAGCCAGTCAATCCCTGCGATCACACTCCCAAGAATTACTGAAACTACGATTACTAATGAAGACTGACGAATAAGTTCATCTCTTTTGGGCCATGTACATCTCTTAAACTCAGCCTTGACATGTTTGAAGAAGCTGCCCTTTTTCGAAGTCTTTTCTGCTTCGCTCATGCGACACACATCCTTTCCATAACATCACACGAAACAATTATTTCGTCTCTTTGTGCAATGTGTGTGTTTTACAAAATCTACAATATTTTTTTGTTTCCATTCTGTCCGGATGGTTCTTCTTGTCTTTGGTCATGTTGTAGTTGCGCTGTTTGCATTCTGTACATTCCAAAGTAATTTTAGTACGCATTACGTCACCTCCGTGATTTTTGTTTTATTTGGATTAAAATTTAGGCATAAAAAAAAGACCTAGGGAACGTTTCGTTCCATTTCATCGCTAGAATAGGATACCACAGTTTGCAGGGGAAAGTCAAGGGAAATGTTGTAATTCCCCTGGGTCTGAAGAAAATTATTTAGAAAGTAAGTGGATGCAATTGTAAATTTGGATAATCTGGTAATTTCATATAAGATATTTTGATGGAAAAATGATAGAAT
Organism: uncultured Roseburia sp.; assembly: GCA_947246475.1. Taxonomy (GTDB): domain Bacteria; phylum Bacillota; class Clostridia; order Lachnospirales; family Lachnospiraceae; genus Eubacterium_F. The sequence continues at coordinate 31,523 of CAMXSH010000006.1, read as the reverse complement.
ATTTAGACTTGATATGATAAAATAAAAAAAACTCAATTTGGAGGAGGTAAAGAAGATGTTGGTATTCTTAAGATTCATAAATATCTAAGTACATGGAACTGTTATTAAATAGTTTTATGTACAAGCAAAATACTAAAATTATTTAATAAAGGAGATTTAATAATGATATTTGAAGATAATGCAATCGAGGAGTTGGCCAAAGAACCTTCTAATTTGATTGATGATTATTGGATTAAAAGATCCCCAAAAAGTACAGTGCGTGAAACTGTAGAAAAAGTAAAGCAACACTTTGGGTTTAAAAAAAATGATTTCAGCATGGATTCATTCGAGATAAAAAAAGTAGACAAAGACACGGACTTGGCAGATAAACTAATCTGCTTTGTCGAAAATTTTTCTTGGGAAGATGTAAAAGAGCATATGTTGGTTATGCTTCGGTCATGGGTGTTTACTGATTGGGAAACTCCATTTGTGGCAATAGTAAATGGTCAAATTGTGGGAATGGTTTCTATCATGAAGACAGATTACTATCCCTTACCTGAAATATACCCATGGGTATCAAGCCTCTTTGTATCTGAAGATTATCGCGGATATAGGATTAGTGAGAAGCTGATTGATTTTGCAAATGAATATGCAAAAAAATATGGATTTGACAGAACTTATATTCCATCAGAACATATAGGTTTGTATGAAAAATATGGGTATCATTATCTTAAGGATATTGTTAATTATGGTAATGGAACAGACAGATTATATGTTAAAGAAGTGAACTAGTACAACGAAAATTAAGTTTTTGATACATTCGCGCAGGATAATTGTTTCAGATACAAGGAAGAAAATTGACGGTGTAGCGTGTGGCCAAGACCATACAAAACAATGGTCTAGCTAGATTTTCTGACGATGTAGCTGGACAATTAGACAAGTGAATGTGCCAATTATTTAATATTCGTTGTACTAGTACAATACTTATGCATAAATTCCCTGTTGCGCCATATTCAACGCAGCAGGGAAATTTATACGATTAGTCAGATCCGGTAAATCTCCACACCGGAAAATTTTACATTCCCCTCAAATACAATCGTTGGTCCCTCATCACTGCTGTGGGAGCGGTGTTCGTGAAACCCGCCGCACATCCCCTCGGTATGGTTTTCCACTTTCCAGGACTGGGGAATGTAAAATTCCACTCCGGAAAACGATATGTTTAGCTTTACCACAGCGCTGCCGCTCTGAATCACAGCATCGTCAAAACTGATCTCCATGCCGCCAAATCTGCAGCTTACAGTGGCTTTCTTAAAATTATCAGAGGAAATGTTTTTCTTATAAGCGCCAAACATACCTCCGATACAGATCTCATCTCCCGACACATAGTCTGTTTCTTTAAACTCTGCCAGACCATGATTTCTTTTTTTAGATTCTGTGACACGGTTTCCAAATATCATATTCAACCCAATGCTGCCTAACAGGGCTGCCATCAGCACCGGCCAGGGTGTGATCGCTGTGATCCCCAGCTGGTCATCAAACAGGATGAGAAGTATCGCGAGGGAAAACAGCATCCCCCCAAATTCCAACCCTGCCAGGGACTTAAAAAATACAACTCCACAGATCACCGCCACTCCCAGGCGCACTACACTTACATTCGGCATAAAACCGAAACTGTTTACGATAATATATACCGCCGCAAGTATCAGCAATACTCCCCAAAACACATTGTCTTTTTTCATTCTGATCCTCCAATCTTCATTGCCTAAAATTTTACTGCTGGGGCACCTCAATCTCAATATTTCCCATATCCACTTCCAGCTGGATCCGTGGCGGCTGACCACCTCCGCTATGCTCTGGATTAGCAGTCTGCTTATAGGAGCCCCCCTTATTTTCTCCATTAATGGTAATATCCCCCAAGTCCACATCCAGATCCATTGTATACTCCGCAAGGATTCCACTTATCAAACGGCAGTTGATTTCTCCCATATCTACATCCCCTTTAAGAAATCCGATGGAAGCATTCTTTATATCAGCACTGCCAGCATCTACATCCAGAGACGCCTCTCCCATAACCGTACACCCCTCAATCTCCAGTTGTCCGGCGTCCACATCCGCTGTCAGGTTTTTCATGGAAATATCAGAACAGATGACACTGCCAGCGTCTGAGTCAATATGAACATCCAGATCTCTCAGGTTCTCCGGAACCCAGATAATCAGTTTGCGCCCCCAATTGCTCCAGCGGAAAAAACTGAGATCAAAATTAAACCACCGAGATCTTCCCGCCCCTTTGATCTGGAGCCTGCCTCCCGAGCATGATACCCTGGGCTTGCGGCTGGAGTCCCCACTATATTCCACACGAAGCTTCTCCTCCCCTGGGTTTTCGCTTTTCCGGACCTCCACATTTCCTGCATCCATTTCTACTGACAAGGAACGGATATCCGCATAGTTAAATTCATTGACAGAATTAATTTCTTCATATTTCATATTTGCTCCAAAAAATAAGCTTCCCAGCAAATTTCCACCAATCACAAGGAATCCGATAAAAACAAGGATCAGTATAATAGCGGGAGACATTCCTTTTTGGGGTACACTCTCCCATACCGCCCCCTGAAAGGTTTTTCCCTGTACCTTCCCGGCATTTTTTACAGCTTTGTTCAGTTCTTCATATCGATTTCCCACACTTGCCGACAGGACCAGCAAGAGAACTCCCACGCCTGCGATCGGCAGCACACTGCTGTCCATGATCTCTTTTAGAAATAGATTAGTAAAATAATTTACACTGGAAGGCACAACACTCAATATGCAGAGACTGATTCCAACAATACGCATCGTCAGTCTGTTATGAGCATCTTTTGCCTGCTTCTGCCCTACATAACTGCCTGCCTTTTCATCCAGCAGCACACAGTATCTGGACAGCTTTCCATATCTTTTCTTCAGCCCCGAAGCCCCGCAGAACAAGGCGACTGCAATCGCTACCATACCAAAAAGCCCACTGGTTCCTATAATATTTCTGACCATAGGAGAAATGTAACCCTGGGCGCAGGCGCCATCCATGATACAATCCAAATAGGGCGCACAGATACAAAGAAATACCGCTATAGCAATAAATTCCGCATGCTTCCACGCATAAGACACATAATCCCTCGCCTCTTCAAGCCCCCAGCAATACACTGCCCTGGTCTTCTCTGCCCCGGCAGGCTCATTGTTTTTTTGCTCCGCCCTGGATTCTTTTTCTTTCATTTCCGGATCATTTGCTTTATTATCTTTTGTCTCTTTCTTTAAGTAAATATCAATCCCGAGCTCTTCTGCCAATTCCTCCAGGTTGCCAAACTCTGAGATTACCGTACCAATAGCTTCCTTCTCAGATCTGCCTTCCTGTATCAACTCCTCGTATTTGTCCTCCATCATCTCAAGAAGCTCCGCCTTTGCCCGAAGCACCTCCGGTGTCTCCGGCAGACTCATAAACAGATTATTGAGATATTCCCTGATCGCTTCCATAATATCCTCCATTCATTTTGTCGTAATTTCTGAACACGGTTTTTGTGCATGCCAAGTTGCGAAACAACTTCCTAATAAGTTTGTTAGAACTTATTTTATCGCACAAATTTATCAATTACTTCTTTGGTCACTACCCATTCTTCGCATTTTTCTTTATAATATTGAAGTCCTTCTTCCGTAATACGGTAATATGTTCTTCGCTTTCCCCCGGTCTCATTGCCAAAGAAAGACTCAATATATCCATTTTTCTCCATCCTTGTAAATGCAGAATACAGCGTAGTTTCCTTTATAACATACTTTTCTTCTGAAATCTGCCGGATCTGTTTGGATATCTCATAACCATAAGACGGCTCCTGTTTCAGAAGATATAAAATAATGGTATCATTATACCCTCGGATCACATCACTGCTTATCATAACTTTCCAGGCATATTCTTCTGCCCACGCCTCCTCTCCTTATAACATTATCTTCTACTACGATTATCGTAGTACGTCTGTCGTAGTTACATCATAGCACAACTACTACGACAGGTCAAGTACTTTTTCACTGTTCAGCCATGCACAAGGGGAGGGGACTTTCTGTGCAAGCTTGCTTGCGAACAGAAAGTCCCCTCCCCTTGTATATGGCGCTCAGCCAAAGCGAGATGTAGCCGCAGGCGCAATCGAGCTTTCTTGGCTGAACAGTGAAAAAACTTCTCTCCTCTTAGTTAGTTTCTCAGCCAAAGCGAGATGTAGCCACAGGCGCAACCTGGCTTTCTTGGCTGAACAGTGAAAAAACTTCTCTCCCGCTAATTCCCCAGCTAAAACGAGATAACCCTCAACTATAAGACCATAGATTTTTTATCTGCGGCATCAGCTCTTCAAGCTCCCATGGTCTTCGGCTCCGCTCTTCACTATTGGGATCATGGACAATCACTCTCCCATCTGAATCCAGCCCGCATAATACAATAAAATGTCCCGTCGTCGTAAAATCTCCCGGTCCCACGACACAGATGATCGGTCTCTTCTCTATAAGCTCCTGCCGGATATGATTTTCATTAAAACGCACCTCATGTACCTTCAAATCAAGCTCTTCCGCCAACTCTGACATCAACGTCCAGGAAGAGCCCGCCCCTGCTTCATAATAACCTCTCGTATCCGCCAGTTTTGCAATGGTTACCGGATCATATTCTGCCGTTCCATTCAAGCCGCACGACACCATCGACAAGCAGGTGGGGCCACATCCATTAAATTCCATGGTCCCATCACCATAATCTTCATCCTTCCACCGGCTGTCATATTGAAAAAACATGGGAATCTGCCCTGGAATCACTTCATCGCTTAAAGTCTGTGTTACTTTTTCATTTTTGCCAAGTAATACTTTCGCTTCTGTCAGATACATATGTCTCAAAAATAAAAGCATTCCAATTGTCACTGCCAGGACAAAAACTATCTTTATCGTTCGTGAAACCAGAAGTCTTCTTCTCCGTGCTCTTCTTTGATAATAACGTACATTGACTTTAGACATAAAAATCCCTCCAAATACTGTTTTAAAACAATTATACTATCTCGTAGTACATAGTATCTGAATGTTTTCTTATATCATTCTTAACATTTTCTTATTTTTATGAAAGCAAAGTCAAGCGGACGGGGCGGCGCCATGCTCCGCATGGGCGCAGACCCGGACATTTGGCGCGCCGAGGAATGAGCATGGAAGGCGAATGCCTGGAATGCGAATTCAGAAGGCGGCTGCGGAAGTGCAACGCACGGAGCAGCTGCTTTCATAAGCAAAGCCAAGCGGACGGGGCGGCACCATGCTCTGCATGGGCGCAGACCCGGACATTTGGCGCGCCGAGGAATGAGCATGGAAGGCGAATGCCTGGAATGCGGAGGAAGCGGACGGCTTTCATCCACAGGCCATCATTATATGGAAGATGATCTGCTCATCCTCGCTTTCACAGGTCAGCTCCCCGCCGTGCTGTTCCACGATCTCTCTGGCGATGGCAAGACCAAGACCAGCTCCGCCAGTTCCTGAATCTCTGGAAGACTCCAGCCGGAAAAATTGTTCAAAGATCCGCTCCTGCTTTTCCTTTGGTATCGTTTTCCCATGATTGATGATCTGTATATGAATCTTTTCTTCATCGGAGCCTTGTTGTTTCTCTGCGTGAGCCAGAATGCGGATCTGCGTTCCCTCATAGCTGTAATTCACCGCATTTTTTAAGAGATTATCAAACACCCGCTCCATCTTGTCTATATCACATAAAAGTTTCAGTTCCGGATCCAGCTCCAGATGATAGGTGAGATCTTTTTCCTGAAAAACAGAAATGAATTCATAAGATATCTGCTCCAGCATGCGGGTCAGATTGACAGTGGACAGTTCCAGGGTCATAGTGGAAAGATTAAATCTTGTTATCTCAAAAAACTCGTTGACAAGCTCTTCCAGACGCTGGGATTTCTTTAACGCAATACCCAGATATTTCTGTTTCAGTTCATCGGAGATATCCCGCTCTTCATCGAGAAGAGAAAGGTAGCCGATCACAGAAGTAAGCGGCGTTTTCAAATCATGTGCCATATATATGATAAGATCATTTTTCCGCTGTTCCGCCTCTTCCGCTTTTTCCCTGCTGGCACGCACATTCAGCATCACCTGGTTCAGTTCCTTTTCTACCTCATGCAGCTCCTGGGGAAGTTCCACCAGTTCATCCTTTTCACGGTATATACCGTTTACTGCACCAAGTATATCTTCCATGTACCACACCGTACGCCTGAAATTCCAAAAGGAAAAAAGAATAAACCCAGCAACAATACAGATCATAAAACATCCAAACCAATGTTCATGAATGAAATGGATCAATGACCAAAAGGGATCATCTTCGTACCAGATCCGCCTGGAACAAACCGCATAGGCAACCGCAAACATCAAAGCCGTAAGGATCGCATAGATCAGCAGCTGAAGATAAAAGCGTCTCATCAGCTGCTCTGTAAGTTCCATTCTTATTTTTCTATTTTTATCAAAATGTTCACTCAATCTTATAGCCAACTCCCCAGACAGTTTTTATAAATTTAGGTTTTCTTGCATTTTCTTTTAATTTCTCCCGAAGCTTTGCGATGTGAGTCATCACGGTATTATTACTATCCAGATAGCGTTCTCCCCATGCTGCCTCAAACAGCTCTTCTGCGCTGACCACATTTCCTCTCCGCTGGCATAGATAGAAAAGGATCGAAAACTCCAGCGGGGTCAGGGAAATCTCGGTTCCATACAACAGGCAGACGTGATTTTTTCCATTTACTTCAAGTCCGTCAATATTAAAATAATCCGGATCCTCTTCTGTTTGCCTTGTATTATACATATTTGCCCGTCTGAGCTGCGCCCTCACCCTTGCTGTTACTTCCAGGGGATTGAAAGGTTTGGTAATATAATCATCAGCTCCCAGCGTAATCCCCATGATCTTATCTCCATCTTCTGCCTTTGCCGTCAGCATGATAACAGGGAAAAACCATTTTTCACGAATTTCCCGGCATAACGTAAATCCATCAATGTCCGGAAGCATGATATCCAATAGTGCCAGGTCAATCTTTATGCTTTTGAGGCAATCAAGAGCCCCTTTTCCATGATAGAATTTGTGAACCTCATATCCTTCGTTTTTTAGATATACTTCCAGAAGATCTGCGATCTCTTTTTCATCATCCACAATCAAAATATGCTCTGACATAGCGACCTCCATTCCTTCTACAGTATAACACACTGAAGCAGATAAATTCTTATGATTTTATCAAGATTTTCCCCTCCCGGTCTGTGGAAGATACTGGAGGGCGATGCGGTTTTCCGGTTTTGTATCACAGGCATAAATGACAGCCAGAAAGCACCATTCCATCGGTTTCATAAGTAAATAAACCACATCTGCGGCCAGAGGACTCTGGATTATTTTTGCTACGGGGAAACCATAGGTATCATAAATATATCTTACCTTCCGGTGAACTCCTGGTATTTTCTCTTCCAGAATCTGTTCAAAAGCATTGGCAACACAGAGCTGCCGGTTTACCACCACCCGGTGCCCGTGCCGCTCTCCCATCCTCAGGGGTTTTACTATCCTTTCATGCCCGCCTGCCGCAACAGTGCACAGATAATGCATATCCCGATGAAGATTAGGCGGAGCGGTCTTCTGGGAAAGCATCCAGTCACTGGTCTCTGTCCATGCCTTAATCAGCGCGTCTGGCTGCTGCCCGAACAAAACCAGTATTCCAATCACCACCCCGAGCAGAGGCAGCATAACGATAAACGCCGCGATCGGCCAGTTTTCCGCCTTTCTAAGAAACTTATCCAAACCCGTCAAATATATATTATTCCCCGAATACCCTGCTTTTCTCTCAAAAGTATTCCATTCCCGAATCTTAACTCTTATCGTACTCAGGGCAATCATAATACAATTGACAGGAAACAGGCAGAATACCCACATCATGTCATCCAGCCCCAAACCAAAGGACTCTTCTTTTCCAATGATCTGCACACACCAGGTCAGACAGAGAAAGATCCCGATATACATGGCTGCCATGGAAAAAACAATCACCAGCGGCGGGATCCGTGACAAGGGCAGGGAGGATAATATAATATAGCCCGCCACTGCCAGCAGTGTCAGAACCAAAATCGTAGTCCTTCCGCCGCTCCAGATGGGGGTATGTACCTCCGTATTGTACAGTACCTGATCCCAGTCAGCCCCAGTGATATCTGAGAATATCCAGCCCAGATAACTATAAACAACCCCAAGTACAATGGTGACACGCTGACACCTTATAAAATAATTTTTCCACCACACATCTTCTGGATAGCAAAATAGTGCAGCTCCATGAATCAACGTCAAAAAAATCGGCAGTAAAAAGAACAATGCATATACGATGGTACATACTATAAACGCAGCAAAATCAAAAGTATAATAATTCTCCCCCACATAAATTCCCTGGACAGCTGCTGCCAGAAAACCGACCTCAAAAGATACCAGGAACAGCCACAGCCAGGGATGTTTTTTGAATCGGTCCAACCATTTCCTCACAGAAATTCCCCTCCTATATCATTCTGCCACCTGTACCTCATACTTCTCCAGCTCTTTGTTCAATGCCTCCTGCAATTCCTCATCTTTCACATTTCTGATCCCCATATATTGTCCATAATTAAAATGTGTCAGCTGCAGGCGCAGGCGCGCAAAATTCTTATACTCTTCTTCTGTTATCCCACAACTTTTGCAGAATGTTTGGATTGCTTTCCTCTGGTCATCCGTAGCACCGCTGCCTTCTATCCACTTTTCAGTGCCCCGCCAGTCCAGGGCGATCCCCAGATCCTCTGCCAGTAGATGCATCTTTTTCATGTCAATAAACTGATTCAGTTCAGACTGGTACTCATCATAATATCCAATTCCCTTTTCACCGCTCATCGCCCTTGCCCTCGCCTTCACCAGTTTAACGGGAATGTACTTACTGTCTGATAATAAGCTCCTGTACAGTTTTTTCTCACTTCCGTAATCAGTGACCAGCCTCAATGGTCCCTCATAGGGATCCTGTATCTTTCTGGAACCAGCGTTTTCTATTCTTTCATATCTCTGCTGGCTTTCCGCTTTTTCGATGATCTCATTGTAATCAAAATACTGCTCATCCATCACCCAGGCTTTCGGTTCTCCGTAAATCCAGCAGACTTTTTTTCCATCAAAAACCACTTGTCCCGGATGTGAATAATCCTTTGTATAAAAGTCTAATGTAATGGACCCTTCCAAATCCAATGCATTTTCCCCAATATTAGTAACAGGAACCAGCTTCATTTTGTTATATGCAGACACCAGTTTTTTTACAAAACCCGATGCTTTTTCATTGAAAATGCGGACTGTCTGCCCCCTCCCTGTAGAAATTTCAACAAATTCTACATCCGAAGCTTTAATTTTGGAGATCTCCGCCTTGTCTGACGGCTGTCCTCCGGTCTCAGATCCCTTCAGGAATTCCAGCGCCCGCCTGTGGCACTCCGCTGTGAGATAATGATAATAGAAATATTCTTGCAATTCTTCTTCTCTGACGGAAGCCGGGAATTTTTTCTGAAGATCTAATTTTTCTCCATCTTCCGGTCTCCAGAACTCTTTCAATACATATTTCCCATCCTCTTTTTCAAAAGTAAGAGCTGCAAAACTTCGTTCACTACCTCTGAGTTCATAACATTTTTCCAGTTTGTTTTCTGGCGCGCCCATTCCATAAACCCCCGCCATATAGGCCAGATACACCGTAACCTCATTTTCTTTTTCCGTTTTTTCTATCGTCGTATGAGCCTCCACAATATTCTCATACTTTACCCCGTGGTACTGCCAGCTGGAGGAAGTTGTTATTTTCTCAGAAAAATCCTGTTTGATCACCTCTGTGACAGCCCTATCCAATAAAAATCTCTCCCTCTGCGCCACACTCAGTTCTTTCATGTCATCGCCTTCGCTGACACTGCTTCCACTGACACTGCCGCCACTGACTGTCTCTATTTTCTCTTTCTCAGAGGGTGATTCTGTCCTTTCTTCCTGTTTTCCGCCAAAGGAGCATGCCGTCACTGCCAATGCCATCGCCATCAATAGGATTGCAGAAACAAATGATCTTTTTTCCTTCCCGGCAATTTTCTTCAGACGTCTTTCCAATTGCTTCCTGGAAGAGGAAGCTGTGCTGGCCATTGACAAGTCTTTCCTGTTGTCACTGCCACGTCCAATCGTAAAAAGAATCATTTTACCATACCCCAGCCGCCCCTCCTGGTTCATGTTTCTTGTCACAGCTTCATCCACGGCATATTCTGCATCCTGTCTGGAAATTCTCGCCGCAACCCATACAAGGGGATGGAACCAGTAAAGGCAGATCAGAAGCAGACGCACTGCTGCCCATATATGATCCAGATGCTTATAATGCATATCTTCGTGCAGTATTATGTAAGACCTGTCTTTCTCACTCTGTTCAGCCACTGCCTTTGTCAGATAAACAGCTGGACGGAAAAAACCATATAGACAGGGAACCGATACACTCCTGGAGAGATAAACACGAGGACGCATATTATCTTCCAAAACTTCCCGGTCTCTCCTTAATTTGCAGCTCATATGAAAATTCATTACAAGAAAGAGCACAAATATCATACCTGCCACCGAAAGCCAGATCAAAAATATAATACTCCGGACTCTGCTCTTCCCTTCTGTTATTTTTGTTTGTATATCGCTGCTATGTCTCTTTTCCTCTCTCTGCACATTTTCACTATAAATCTCAGGCTCCTCATTTTTATCTATCTCTTCTGCAATGAAAACTTCTTCTGTCTTCTTTGGTTCAAGTTTCTGTTCAACATCCCCTTCGGTCTCTTCCCTGACATTAGCATCATAAACCGGAATATCTTCCGGCTCTAATGCTTCGGAATTGTAAACAGAAAAATCATCCTCTCCGCCGAACAGTGTCATTGATCCAGCTGGAAAAGAAAAAAACTGCACCGGAACCAGAAGCCGGAGTGCCACCAGCCCCCACAAACCATAGATCCACACTGCTCTCACCTTATTCCGAAAAACGCACCGGATCAACAGTACCAGGCAGATCAATATAGACGATGAAATAATTGGTATCTGCATATGTATTCCCTCCTATTGAATCCACAAAATGGCCAGACAAAGGTGTTAATTGTTGCGATCTTCCTTACGGCACTGTTCTAGAAACTCCTCCAGTTCCCGAAAATCTTTATCCGTCAAACCATCCTGTTTTGCCAGCGTATTCATCATAATGCCCACACTGCCATGGTAGATCCGCTGCAGAAACTCTCTCGTCTGCCGCACCGCCACATGTTCCCGTTTCACCAAGGGATAAAATAATTTGGCCTTTCCGCCCTCCTCATAGCAGATCAGCCCCTTTTCTCCCATTCTTTTTACCATCGTAGCCGTGGTACTCTTTGCCCAGCCAGCCTTCTCCCTGCATTCTTCCACGATCTGCATCAATGTTTTGGGGGAGCTTTCCCATAAACATTCCAAAATATACCATTCACTGTTTGAAACATTTTTTTCCATCAATTGAACCTCCTCTGGAACAAACGGACTATGTTGTAGACCATTTTATCACATAAGGACTACAATGTCAACCTTTCTGGATCAATATCTGCCATGGAAATAACTGTCCGAATATTATCTCCCATTTTTACAAAAAATAATACTGTTCGATAAAATTTGCACTGTCGGGCCAAAATACAAAAGAAGGAGATGATACAAATGAGTAATCCCAGCACCTGCTGTTCCTGTCCGGAAACATTAGCGATGGCATCTGTTCCCATACAGGAATGGTGTGAACCTTATGATCTGGAAACCGCCCTCAGGGAAGGTACTGTCTTTCCAAGTCTGAATCTTGAATTTTTCAAAGCAGAAGATATCAAAAGTTCCCTGAAATCCGGCTCCGCCCTGGACAAAGCCTCAGAACGGGAATGTCTGATGAATGAAATAAACACCGTCAGTTTTGCCATCAATGACCTGACCCTCTATCTGGATACCCATCCCACATGCCAGAATGGTCTTTCCCTTTTCAAAGAACTGCTTCAGCGCCGTCTGGATCTTCTGGCGGAATATGCTGAAAAATATAATCCCCTGACACAGATCTCTATGATCACAGGTGATCCCGAAACCTCAGAGTACGGCTGGGGCGAAGGTCCTGCACCATGGGAAGGGGGGCTGATCTAAATGTGGAGTTATGAAAAACGTTTACAGTATCCGGTCAAGATCAAAAAGACCTGCCCGAAAACTGCCCAGCTCATTATAAGCCAGTATGGAGGTCCTGACGGCGAGCTCTCCGCTTCCATGCGGTATCTGGCACAGCGTTATTCTATGCCAGTCAAAAAAGTAGGAGGCCTGCTGACGGATATCGGAACAGAAGAGATCAACCATATGGAGATCATTTGTTCCATTGTCTACCAGCTCACGAAGGATCTGACTCCGGAACAGGCAAAAACTGCCGGGTTTGATGCTTATTATATTGATCATACCACAGGGCTGTGGCCCCAGGCAGCAGCCGGCGTTCCATTTACTTCACTGGAATTCCAGTCCAAAGGTGATGCCTTCGCAGATCTTTATGAGGATCTCGCCGCAGAGCAGAAAGCACGTACCGTCTATGAAAATCTTCTGCGGGTTATCGATGATCCAGATGTGCGGGCACCATTAAAATTCCTACGCGCCAGAGAAGTCGTTCATTTTCAGCGTTTTGGAGAAGCCCTGGAAATGACAAAATCCAAACTGGATGCAAATAATTTTTATTATTTCAATGCAGAATTTGACAAGAAAATGTTCGATTGCAAAAAATAACTGTATTCTATATCTTATTATATTTTTCAAAAGCCAGCGCCGGAGATCCCCCGGTTCTGGCTTTTGGTTTGGTATAAATTTCACCGGGACACACCCTGGTGAAAACCTGTTTTTTTGCTGAGCTGTGCCGGATTATCGATCAAACTGCCATCTGCTTTAAACCGTGAACCATGGCATGGACAATCCCAGCTCTGTTCGTTCGGATTCCAGCAGCATCCGCAACCCATATGTGTACACCGCCTGTTTTTTTGGAAACTGCCCCGGATCAATCCTGCGGTACTGATCCCAATATCTTTTAGCAGATCTTTGGCAGAAGCCCGCAGCAGAAACCGGGCTGGCCGAAACAGCATCTCATAGGGATTTTCCACCTCACAGATCTGATCCGTAATAAGCCTGGCAGCCACCATGGAAGTGGTCATTCCCCATTTTTTGAACCCTGTCGCTACATACCAGTTTGGATGATAGAGGGAAAACCTTCCTATAAAGGGAATCCGGTCATGGGTTACACAATCCTGAGCAGACCATCCTGCCTCGATCTGACAGTCCGGAAAAAGCTTTGCTGCCTCTTCGGCAAGTGTTTTATAAACACCCCCGCACTTTTTATCTCCCGTGCGGTGTCCGCCGCCGCCCAAAAGGAGGTATTCCCCAGCATTACGAAAAGAAAAGGCCCCTGCATCCATTCCATAATACATATTCTCATATTGTTCTGCTCCCGAAAGCGCCAGGACATAACTCCGTTCCTGATGCTGTCTTAAAAAATAAAAACCTGGCACATTGATAAATGGATAATGCGTGGCAAATACAATATGATCCGCTGTCACATTTCCAAGATCTGTCTCAATGACATTCCCTCTGACCGACAACGCCCTGGTACTTTCATATATTTCCAATTCCTGTGAAATATGCTTTACAAATGCCAGCGGTTCAAACTGAGCCTGATCTTCAAAACAGACAGCTCCCTCTACCCGGAAGGGAAGCTCTGTTTTATCCGTAAAAGAAGCGCTCAATCCGAGAGCTTCCGCCGCCTCTGCTTCCCTTTTCAAAGAATCTGCTTCCCGGCAGGAATAGAGTACAGATGAAAGTTTCCTGAAATCACATTCAATCTTCTGTTCTGTGATCAATTTTTCATAAAGCCTGACCGCCTCCTGGTTTGCCATGGCATATAGCTTTGCTCTATCTTTCCCAATTTTTTTCATAAGGGAAGAATAGATCATACCGTGTTGGCTTGTGATCTTCGCTGTCGTATTTTTAGTCTGTCCCCCTGCGATCCGGTCAGCTTCCAAAACAATCACTTTTCTGCCCTGTTTATTGAGTAAATATGCTGTAAGCAGACCTGCTATCCCTGCCCCGATCACAGCCGTCTCTGTCTCAATATCGCCTTCAAGGGGTAGCCTTGAAGGAATATCTATTTCTCTGCTCCAAAGAGATTTAGATTTATTATTCTCAAACTGTCCCATAAAACTTTCACTTCCAATCAGATTTCTGCTTTTTATGATTATTTTGGACAATACAGGGAAATACTATTCTGGAAACAAGCTGAATGGAAGGAGCAGACCATATGTCAGATAACGAAACTGCAGAACAAATCAACGACCGGATCAATGATCCCATCAAAAACAGCGTAACCAACTGCCACAGAACGAAAAAACATCCTGTCCCTAAGTCTGGGGCAGACGACAACTCGGATCAGGATTCCTCTACTACAAAATATGTAGTTCAGGATGACCAGCGGGAGCGCAGAGATGGACCCGGAGGGAATTGATCCATACAGAAAAAACCAGGGAATGCTCCAATTTGTGAAACATTTCCTGGTTTTTTTATATTATGGTTTCAGCTCATCAGATGGAAACTGCTTTCGCCTTTCCATAGACTTTCTTGCCTTTCACGATCCTGTACGCCCGGATATAAATGGTATCATACTCATATATATCCTTAATAAAACAGGTAGTATTTCCAGAGCCCTTCAGATCCGCGATGGTATTATATACCGTGTAGACCTGGTAGCCGCTCGCCCCTCTGCTTGCATTCCAGCTAAGCTGGTATTTGTCGATGATCTTTTTCACCCTTCCCCCGGTGATTACCGGTGGAATCGTACCAAGACTGACAAATTTTCCTTTGGCTCTCTCTGCGGACTCCTTCGCCTGGGTGTTCTGCCATCCGCGAATGGTCACTCCCTCTGGAAGTCCCCATAGATCCGTCGTCATGATGTTGGATGGGAAAGAAATGTTTTTCAGTTTGTTGCATCCTGAAAAACTCATGCTGATGTAATTCAGCTCTCCCTGTTTCACATCAATTTTTTTGAGGTTACGGCATCTGTCAAAATAATACGTCGTTCCCCCGCTTCGACTTACATTTTTCGTGATCGTAAGGGCCGTGAGATAATGAGCTTCCTTAAATGCACGGGAATCAATATACCGTGTAGAAACAGGTACTTTGTAGCTTCCTTTCTTTTTCGTTGGATAAAAAGCCAGTGTATGAGATCCCTTTTCAAAGACTACGCCCCCCTTGGAATAAAACGTCTTATTGCCGGAAGCTACCTGAATCGCCTTACATTTCATATCTTCCTTAACCCGATTGAGATAATCAATACTCTTCAGGGTTTTCGGTATTTTATATGTTTTCTTATTCATCGGGAAACACTTTATCTTCTTTCCCCTTAGATCATACAGTACTCCATGGACAGATGTAAAATACTTATTCTTAGAAGAAACACTAATGGAGCTCAGTTTATTTTCCTGCATCTGGCCGCCAATCTTTTTGCAGGCATCTGGCAGACGCAGACTTCCTTTTCTTCCATAAGGATAAAATACCATTGCTTTTCCATCTGCTGTATAAACCGCCCCGTCTACACTCTGGTATGCAGTATTACCCTTGGGTACTGCGATCTTCTCCAGGCTGT
Source organism: uncultured Roseburia sp. (assembly GCA_947246475.1). Taxonomy (GTDB): domain Bacteria; phylum Bacillota; class Clostridia; order Lachnospirales; family Lachnospiraceae; genus Eubacterium_F. The sequence continues at coordinate 15,849 of CAMXSH010000006.1, read as the reverse complement.
TCAGTCCAAGATCATATGAATCATAACCAGATCCCCTGATGTTCATCAGACTGGCTGGCAGATATATTGTCTTAAGCTTATCACAGTTCTTAAACTGCCTCTTATAGATCTCTGTAATCCCTTCTGGCAGGGAAATGCTACTATACTGTCCATTCACCAGTGCATTAGACGAAATACGTTTTGTACCATTAGGTATTTTCAGGCTTCCTTTTTCCATCACCGGCGCCTGTATCAACGTTTCTTTGGATTCCGACATCAGCATTCCATTCGTACTGGCATAGTTTGGATTTGATCCATCCACGACAAACCGGCTTGCCGCCCCCATAAAAGCATCTTTATCAATACGCTCTGTCTTTCTCGGGATCAGCACAGTCCCCAGAGCCACACAGTTCCGGAATGCCTGCCATCCTATCCGGTCAAGCTTATCTGAAAAATTCATGGTCTGAAGATTCACACAATTATAAAATGCACGATTGCCAATATCCTCGATTCCGCCTGTATTGCTCACCGTTTTAAGACTGGTACAATTCTGAAAACTGCGGCTTCCAATGGTATCCATATTTTTTGATACCCTTACTGTGGTCAGTTCAACACATTCTGCAAATACCCTGCTGCCACAACTTTTCACTGAATCCGGAAGGGAAACATTCTTCAGGCTCTGACACCGGTTAAATGCACTGTCTCCTATCTCATGAACCGAGGCGGGAATAACAATACTTGTCATACTGCTGCATCCCTCAAAACAGTCATCCGGAATCTTATCAAGCCGCCCGGAAATTCTTGCGCTATGTAAAGCAGAACAATTTTCAAAACATCCTTCGCCGATCACATTTACTGAATCCGGAATGAACACCCTGGAGAGTTTGGAACAATCCTTAAAAGCTCCTGCGGATATCTTCTTTACCGTTGATGGAATGGTAACAGATCCAGTTTTCTCCGTTGGGCATCTGAGCAGCAACGTTCCATCCTTACTATACAGCACGCCCCCGATCGACTTGAAATAAGGATTTCCAGATGAAACTGAAAATCTGGTGGTGCGGACACCATCAAAGGCATGATCGTATATCGCGGAGGTATCGCTGCGGATGGTGACAGATGGACTTCCGGAATAATAGGTAAGCTCACCGTATCTGTTGACCCGGTAAACATTCGCCGCCTGGGCAGTCCCATTCTGGCTCATTACACCTGCCACGAATAACCAGAAAAGTATTTGCAACAAATACTTTCGTCTCATATACTTCCTCCTTCGTGATTATATTTCCAGAATAATAGTTCTGGATATATACAGACTAACATAATAGTCATATCATGTCAAGTCTTTCACGATGATCCGCATAAACTTTTTCTTTCCACGTTTCAGCACAATACCTTCAGGACCGATACTGTCTCTAGCCACCTGCATCCTGGCATCTTCTACTTTCTCGCCATCGATAGACACGCCGCCCTGCTGGACATTTCTCCGCGCTTCCCCGTTAGAGGGCGCCAGCCCTGCCTTTACAAGAAGATTGAGAATTCCGATGCTTCCCTCTTCAAAGTCAGCCTCTGTCAGCTCTACCTCCGGCATCTGTGCCGCACTTCCGCTGGCAAACAGGGCCCTGGCACCTTCCTGAGCTTTCACCGCCTCATCATCACCATGCACAAGCTTCGTCAACTCAAATGCAAGGACCTCTTTGGCCTGGTTCAACTGGCTTCCTTCCCACTGATCCATCTCGTCGATCTGTTCCAGCGGCAGGAAGGTAAGCATGCGCAGGCATTTCAGCACATCCGAATCACTGACATTCCTCCAGTACTGGTAAAAATCAAAGGGGCTGGTCTTTTCAGGATCCAGCCAGACCGCTCCGGACTGCGTCTTTCCCATTTTCTTTCCCTCAGAATTCAGGAGAAGATTAATGGTCATAGCATAGGCATCCTTACCCAGCTTACGGCGGATCAATTCGGTACCGCCCAGCATATTACTCCACTGGTCGTCCCCGCCAAACTGCATATTGCAGCCATATTTCTGAAACAGGGCATAAAAGTCATAACTCTGCATGATCATATAGTTAAACTCCAGAAAGGTTAGTCCCTTCTCCATGCGCTGTTTATAACACTCCGCCGCAAGCATGCGGTTTACAGAAAAATGCGGTCCGATGTCCCTGAGAACTTCCATATAATTCAGATCCATCAGCCAGTCTGCATTGTTTACAACAATAGCTTTGCCTTCTGAGAAGTCAATAAACCGGCTCATCTGTTTTTTAAAACACTCCACATTATGCTGAATGGTCTCCTCTGTCATCATCTGGCGCATATCTGTCCTGCCAGAGGGATCCCCTACCATAGCTGTCCCCCCTCCGATCAGCACGATCGGTTTATTTCCAGCCATCTGCAGTCTTTTCATCAGGCAAAGAGCCATAAAATGCCCCACGTGAAGGCTGTCCGCGGTAGGATCGAATCCAATGTAAAATACAGCCTTACCGTTATTCACCAGCTCCTTGATCTCTTTTTCATCGGTCACCTGTGCGATCAGCCCACGGGCTTCCAATTCGTCATATACTTTCATCTTTTCTCCTCCATTCGCGCACGCCCTGTGCCCAAAGTTCTATTAGTCAATCACTTTAATGGTCTCAATCTTTGGCTGCTTGTCCGTCTCCACTTTTCCATTTCCGTCCACCACCGGTGTTTTTTCACAAATCTGGTCCACTATCTCCATTCCCTCTGTTACTTTTCCGAATGCCGCATACTGACCGTCCAGAGATGCGGCATCCTGATGCATAATAAAAAACTGGGAACTTGCACTGTTATAATCCTGGGCACGTGCCATGGAAAGCGTCCCCCGGACATGGGAAATGCTGTTTTCTACTCCGTTGGCAGAAAACTCTCCCTTGATATTCTTGTCGGAACCACCTGTTCCGTCACCTTTAGGATCCCCTCCCTGAATCATGAACCCTGAAATGATCCGGTGAAAAGTCAAGCCGTCATAAAACCCACTCTTTGCCAGAGATACAAAGTTTGATACGGAGACCGGCGCCACATCCGCATCCAGTTCCGCCTTAATGGTACCATAATCCTTTATCTGTATCTCCACATGATGTTTTCCCGTAAGTGTCTCGCCCGTCTGTGATTCCTGCTGTTTCCCGGAATCTTTTGAATCGTTCTTACCAGACTGCTCTTTTTCTTTTGTATTTCCGCCACATCCAGTAATTCCCATGATCAGTATCAATGCCATACATAATAATTTTGCTGCTTTTCTCATCTTTTCCTCCATTTCTGTATTCTCACTATACCTCCGCGCAAACCACGAGCGTTGCGCAAATATTTATGGCGATATGACTTTCGTCATACCGCCATATGATATCAGAAAACTTTTACACAAGTTCAATTACAACTTCCATCGCCGCATCGCCCTTACGGGGTCCGATCTTGATGATCCTTGTATAACCACCCTTGCGGTCAGCATACTTTGGTGCAATCTCATCAAACAGCTTGCTTGCAATATCAATCGTCTTAGTTCCTTTTTTACGTCCTGCTGTAGCCGTCGGAACTTCCTTGATGCCGTAAAGCATCTTGTTCATCTGACGTCTTGCATGCAGTCTGGAAGGAGCTTCTTTTTTGATTTCCTTGTCAACGATATCAAAAACGGTAACTTTCTTGCCATCTACGACTTCTTTTACACGTTTTCCCTCTTTATCCTTCTGAGCCACTTTGGCTTTTACTGTAACAGTCTCATAATTATCTTTTTCGCGAACAGCAAGAGCGATCATATGCTCAGCAATTCTGCGGATTTCTTTTGCTTTTGCCTCAGTAGTAACGATTTTACCATGATAAAGAAGATTCGTTACCTGATTGCGAAGCAAGGCTTTTCTCTGGCTGGAAGTTCTTCCAAGCTTTCTATAACCTGCCATTTCTATTTCCTCCTTGATACTTAGTAAAACAAAGTTTGATTAATCTTCACTTGACTTAAGTGACAAACCGAGTTCTTTCAACTTGGCGAGCACCTCTTCTAAAGATTTGCGCCCCAGGTTACGAACTTTCATCATATCGTCAGCTGTCTTATTTGTCAGTTCTTCCACTGTATTGATTCCCGCTCTCTTCAGACAGTTATAGGAACGTACCGATAACTCCAGTTCATCGATATTGAGTTCCAATACCTTGACGGTGTCATCTTCTTCCTTCTCTACAATAACCTCAGCCATTCTGGCCTTCTCTGACAAATCAATAAATGTATTCAAATGCTCACTCATAACCTTTGCCGCAAGGCTGACAGCCTCGTCTGGCTCAAGGGTACCATTTGTATATACATCCAGTGTAAGCTTATCAAAGTCAGTAATCTGACCGACACGTGTGTTTTCAATCGAGATATTTACCCGCTCGATGGGAGTAAATATGGAATCAATCGGAATTACATCGATTGCCATCTCTTCTCTCTTGTTCTTATCAGAACTTACATATCCACGACCATTTACCACAGTCATTTCTATGTAGAGCTTACAGTCTGCTCCACCGTTCAATGTGGCAATGACCTGATCTTGATTTATAATCTCAAGATCAGCGTCACACTTGATATCAGCGGCTGTTACCACGCCCTCGCCGTTTGCGTCAATGTACATCATCTTCGTCTCATTCAGGTTATCACTGCTGTTTCTAATGGCAAGGCTCTTGATATTCATCACGATCTCCGTGACATCTTCCTTCACTCCCGGAATCGCACTGAATTCATGCACAACACCATCAATCTTGATATGACTTACCGCAGTACCTGGCAGAGACGAAAGCATAATCCGTCTCAAAGAATTACCCAAAGTTGTTCCGTATCCTCTTTCAAGTGGTTCTACTACAAAACGTCCATATTTCTTATCTTCAGAAATTTCAGCGATTTCAATTCTTGGCTTCTCAAATTCAAACACTCTAGGACCCTCCTTTTGGGTTTACTTAATTACTTGGAGTACAACTCGACGATAAGCACTTCATTTACAGGAACATCGATCTCTGCTCTTGTCGGTATCTGAGATACAGTTCCTTTGAGATTTTCATGGTCTGCCTCCAGCCATGCCGGTACCATCCGGGAACCTGTAACTTCCAGAATGTCCTTATATCTCTGTGTTCCTTTGAATTTTTCTTTTATTTCGATCACATCTCCAGCTTTCAGCTGATAAGACGGAATGTTTACCGCTTTGCCATTTACAAGCACATGCTTATGATCTACGATCTGTCTTGCCTCTTTTCTTGTCCTGCCATATCCCAGACGGAACATAACATTGTCAAGTCTCAGTTCAAGAAGAATCATCAGGTTTTCACCAACGGTACCATATTTTAATTTCTGAGCCTTCGCAAAATAGTTACGGAAAGGCTTCTCAAGTACACCATATATAAATTTTGCTTTTTGCTTTTCTTTCAGCTGAGTACCATACTCACTGAGTTTTCTTCCAGTTCTTGCATTTCTCTTTGATTTTTTATCAATTCCCAGATATACCGGATCCAGATCAAGAGATCTACATCTTTTCAGAACAGGCGTCCTATCTATAGCCATTTTTAATACCTCCTATGATTAAACTCTTCTACGTTTTGGTGGTCTACAACCATTGTGTGGAACTGGTGTTACGTCCTGGATGCTGGTAACTTCAATACCACAAGCCTGAATCGCACGGATCGCAGCTTCACGGCCGGAACCAGGTCCTTTTACCATTACCTCAACTGACTTCAGTCCATGAGGCAGTGCTGCCTTTGCTGCTGTCTCCGCAGCCATCTGTGCAGCATATGGAGTAGACTTTCTGGAACCTCTGAATCCCAATCCACCTGCACTTGCCCATGAAATAGCATTTCCCTGCATATCCGTCAGTGTTACGATTGTATTATTAAAAGATGACTGAATGTGCGCTTGTCCGCGGTCAATATTCTTTTTGACACGCCTTTTTGTCACTTTTTTTGCAACTTTCTTAGCCATGACAAAACCTCCTAAATTATTTCTTCATTGATTTACAGAATTATTTCTTCTTATTTGCTACTGTACGCTTTGGACCTTTTCTGGTTCTCGCGTTTGTCTTTGTTTTCTGACCACGAACCGGAAGTCCTTTTCTATGACGAATTCCTCTGTAGCATCCAATTTCCTGTAATCTCTTGATATTCAATGCGATCTCCCTGCGAAGATCACCCTCTACGACCTGAGTTCTGTCAATAACATCACGAATCTTTGCAACATCATCGTCAGTCAAATCCTTACAACGAATGTCTGGATTTACGTTTGCCTCTGCCAGAATACGTCTTGAACTGGCAACACCGATACCGTAAATATAGGTCAGACCTATCTCTACACGTTTTTCTCTTGGTAAATCTACACCACTGATACGAGCCATGTGTACTTTACACCTCCATAAAAAATTTAAATAAAATGTTTCTCTGGAATCTCCTCTGGATTCCAGCCGAAAGAAGCAGCGCTTCTTTCTAAGAATTTTCATATGGAATTTCTTTATTTTCGCATGAAAATTCTTTGCAGCCGCTTTAAACCATAACAACGTCACAGACCAAGAACCACTTTCTTCTATTATAATTATATTTAGAATGAAACCCTGTGGAGAAATCTGTGGCGCTCACCGTCATGATATCACAGCTTCTCATAATGACGGAATGAGAAGTCTGCAACACAGAAAGCAAGACTTATATAAGCACGAAAAGAACCTAAAGTCTCCTTTAGGTCTCTCTGATATATTCTTAGCCCTGTCTTTGTTTGTGTTTTGGATTTTCACAGATTACTCTGATACGACCCTTTCTTTTAATAACTTTGCATTTTTCGCAAATTGGTTTTACTGATGATCTGACTTTCACAGTAATAACCTCCTTTCACATGGTTGACATGTTATGTTAGGACCAGTAAATCAGGCCCATTTACTTCCGTCTAGCGAAAGTCCATCTACGAGTATATCACATAAATTCAAGGTTGGCAAGAACTTTTTTCTAATATCTGCCTTTTTCTCTGCACAAACCAATTGCCCCCGCCCGTTTGACGGGCGGGGGCAATTCAGTAATTTTTCATTGTGTCAAATCATGACTGCAAAGCATCGGTCATGCCGTATATTTTTCAATCAGAGAATCTAGTTTAGACTGATTTTCCCCAATCCACTTCTTATAAACCGTACTCTCCGAAGAAATGATTTTTCCCAGCTCTACAAAGAATTTAGGGATATCTTCTACTGCGATTGCCTTTCCGGTATCGGCAAGTTTTTCTTTTCCCTGTTGGTCACATCCTCCTGTAAAAATTGCAAATGCTGGTTTCGGTCCGTCTGGAGTCTGCTTCACAGCCCCACGGAACCCGATATCAGCAATCTGGTGAGTTCCACAGGATGAGGGACAGCCGGAAATATGAATCCGTGGAAGGACGCCGTCAGCAAAATTCTCTTTCCGCACCGCATCTACGCAGGCATGAAGCAGACTCTGGGAGTCCCCGATACCAACCTGGCAGACCGAACTGCCAATGCAGGCAACGGAAGTCTCAAATAAAGTATTGGCGCCATCTGCTGTCTGTTTAAGTACTTTTTCTGCCTCCTGTGCATTGCAGTTGATGACGTAAAGCCCTTCATCCGCAGTAATACGGATCTCTACCTCTTCCATATCCTGGATCAGTTCATATAATTCTTTCGCCTTTGCCGGAGTGAACTCCCCGCCCACCGGCTGGTAGTAAACGGCATACAATCCTTCCTGTTTTTGTGGAATAATACGCTTGTCCGTAGAAACAGAACCCGAACCAGTTTTGTTAACCTCTGGAACCTTAGCTTCAAAATCAAGCTGTTCTTCTGCCAGTGCTTTTTCTAATTTCTCCTGATAAGCTTTGATAAATCCATCTTCCCCGAGCGTATCCAGAAGATAGCGGGTTCTGGAACGTCCTCTGTTTTCATAATTGCCATAGGTTGTAAAAGTATCCACCATAGCTTTAATATGATAAAGGGTTTTAGCTGGATCGATGCCTTTTGCCACACATACCCCCAGTCTCGGATTACTTCCTAGTCCGCCAGCCGCATAGACATCAAAGGTCTTGTCCTGATTCGCAACAAACCCCAGGTCCCGGAATGTCGCATGGGTCTCGTTCGCTGGGGAATTAGAGAAACCTACCTTTAATTTGCGGGGAAATTTTACCGCCTTTATAAATCCCATCATATATTCGCCAGCTTCTATGGCATAGGGAAGCACATCAAAGTGTTCATCCTTCTGCACGCCTGAGAGCGGAGATGCCATTACATTTCGCGGGAAATCTCCTCCGCCGCCACGGGAGATCATACCGGCTTTCCACGCCGCTTCCATCATATCACACAGATCTGCTGCTTCCAAATGGTGAAGCTGAATCGACTGGCATGTGGTAAGTTTCATTTTTTTGATGTGATATTTATCACATGTCTCTATGATAAATTTCAAACGCTCTTTCGTCACCTGCCCGCCGGCCATACGGAGCCGGAGCATATGGGTTTCTCCTCCCCGCTCTGCATAGCTTCCAAACCCGCCGGAAAATCCCTTATATTGAGGCACAGTCATTTCCTTATTGTGAAATTTTATTGTTTTTTCTTTGAATTCTTCAAGATCGGGAAGAAATTCTTTTAAATAATCCTTTGCCAAAAAAATCCTCCTTTGCCAATTAAAATATGTTTTGTTGTTATTATACCCCAACATGGGATTTTAATCAAATAAGAATATATGATGCTTTCATGATATTTCAAAAAAGGCGCGCCGCTCTCCCGCAGCACGCCTTTGTATTTTGCAGCATATAATTTACTTATCTCTCCAGACGATCCGTCCTTTTGTAAGATCGTAGGGTGATAACTCAAGTGTCACCTTATCTCCTGGAAGGATACGGATGAAGTTCATCCTGAGTTTACCGCTGATATGTGCCAATACCTTGTGGCCATTTTCAAGTTCTACCTGAAACATGGCGTTTGGCAGCTTCTCCACAACAGTTCCCTCAATTTCAATAACATCTGCTTTTGACATAAAAACTCTCCTTTTTCAATGGCTTGACAAAACTAATCTACTTATATACCTGTTTCGTTCAACGACAAAATCTCTGGCTCTCCATCGGTGATCAGTATGGTATTTTCATAATGTGCGGAATTTGAACCGTCCCTTGTGACAACAGTCCAGTCGTCTTCCAGGATCCAGATTTTCCATTCGCCAGCACTCACCATCGGTTCAACCGCCAGCGTCATCCCCGGCCTCAGCTTTGGTCCTCTTCCAACCGGTTTAAAATTCGGAATCTGCGGTTCCTCGTGCAGTTTTGTTCCAATTCCATGACCTACCAGATCCCTGATGATGGAAAAACCATAACTCTCCGCATATTTCTGGATCGCCGCCGAAATATCATGAAGATGATTACCCGCCACCGCCATCTTGATACCTTCAAAAAAACTCTGCTTTGTGACCGCAATCAATTGTTCCGCCTCTTTGCTGATCTTTCCCACGCCGTGGGTCCTTGCTGCATCTGAATGATATCCTTCATAAATAACCCCTGCATCCAGGCTGACGATATCACCCTCCTCAATCCTCCGGGAGTCCGTAGGAATTCCATGAACCACCTCGTCATTTACTGACACACAGATGGAAGCGGGATATCCTTCATAATTCAAGCAAGAAGGAATGCAGCCCGCCTTACGGATCAGCTCCTCTCCCTTGCGGTCGATATCCAGCGTTGTGATACCTGGAGCGATGATCTCCGCCAATTTATTGTGAACATCAGCAAGAATCTTTCCTGCCTCTCTCATGAGTGCAATCTCACGTTCTGATTTAATCGTTATAGCCATAACAATCTCCATTTCTGCATTCTAAAGCATGACCTCCTGGATATCCGGTTTTCCTCTTTATCCTAATTTATTACTTAGTTTCCAGAATCTTCACAATGGCATCAAATACATCCTGAAGGTCAACCGTTCCATCTACTTCTTTCAAGATTCCTTCTTTATTATAATAGTCGATCAAAGGCTGAGTCTGGTCGTGATATACTTCCAGACGCTGCTTCACGGTCTCCGGTTTATCGTCGTCACGAAGGATCAGCTCGCCTCCGCAGGCATCGCAGACACCTTCTTTCTGGGTCGGGTTATACTTAATATGATATGTTCCACCACAAGCTACACATGCACGTCTTCCTGACATTCTGCGGATAATATTTTCATCGGGAACCTCTACATTAATGGCAAAGTCCATCTTCTCACCGATCTTAGCAAGCGCTTCTGTCAAAGCCTCTGCCTGTGGAATGGTTCTTGGGAATCCGTCCAGAACATAACCTTTCTTAGCGTCGTCCTGAGCCAGGCGGTCTACCACCAGATCTACCACCAGTTCATCTGGTACCAGAAGACCCTGATCCATGTAGGTTTTTGCCTTCTGTCCAAGCTCAGTATTCTCTTTGATATTGGCACGGAATATGTCTCCCGTGGAAATATGAGGAATGCTGTATTTTTCTGAAATCTTCTTTGCCTGAGTGCCTTTTCCGGCACCCGGAGCTCCAAGCATAACTATTTTCATAAAGAAACCTGCCTTTCTTTTTTCTTTCATTTTTATAAAAAGGGGTAAGCAGCCACACGAAAAAACAGAATTGATTTTTCGCCGGCTGATCCCCTTTTAAAATATATCGCGTCGATTTTTGTAAACTCAGTTCCCCAAAAATCCCTTGTAGTTCCGAACCAGCAATTGGGATTCCAACTGTTTCAGTGTCTCGATCACAACACCTACGATAATGATCAGAGAGGTACCCGTAAAGGATACATTGGCACCAAATACACCTGAGAATACGATAGGAAGAACACACACAATAACCATTGCCACTGCGCCGATAAAGATGATGCTGTTCAGCACATTGTTCAGATATTCGGTAGTCGGTTTGCCCGGACGGATACCTGGTATAAATCCACCCTGCTTTTTCATGTTGTTGGAAATCTCAAGGGGATTAAAGGTTACTGAGGTGTAGAAATATGCAAAGAAGATCACAAGGGCAATATATACCAGCAATCCCAATGAATACTTAAACTCTCCCCAGGAAGTGATATTACACCAGCTGCTCTGGTTGCATACCTTGATCAGCTTCTGAATCAGGCTGGCACCGTCACCAGATGCCGGCTGAATGCCTGCAAAGCTGGCGATAACAACCGGAAGCTGAAGCATGGAACTGGCAAAGATAACCGGGATAACTCCCGCGGTATTTACCTTCAATGGAATGTGGCTTGACTGTCCGCCAAACATCTTCCGTCCCTGCATTTTCTTGGCATACTGAACTGGAATCTTTCTCTCGCCATCCTGAAGCAGTACGATAAATAAGAACATCGCTATAATGATCGCAAGAATGATAACCGCAGCAAGAATTGCATTGGTAATATTACCTGCGTCCTTTACAAACTGATTATACAGAGTAATCAGATCACTTGGAATACGTGCCACAATATTGATCAACAGGATAATGGAAATACCATTTCCAATTCCTTTCTCTGTAATCTGCTCTCCCAGCCACATAAGGAATGCCGCTCCCGCTGTCAATGCTACCACTGCGATGATAATCGGCGTATAGCCTTCTTCTGTGAACAGCTTCTGGTTACGGAATCCGATAATAATAGCCACACCTTCAATAATCGCCAGCACAATGGAAAGATATCTCGTATATTCATTGAGCTTTTTCCTTCCATCCTCACCATCCTTCTGCATCTCCTCCAGACGGGGGATCGCGATAGTAAGAAGCTGGATGATAATGGATGCTGTGATATATGGCGTAATGTTCAGCGCAAAAATAGACATTCTTGTAAAGGAACCACCAGTCATAACATCCAGGAAACTGAGTGCCTGGTTGCTGTTAAACAAGTTCTGGATAACAGCAGTATTTACACCCGGAATTGGAATATTACACCCAATACGAACAACGATAAGCCCCATAAGAACAAACAAAAGTTTATTACGGATCTCTTTCGTCTTAAACGCATTTTTTATCGTTTCAAGCATTAGATCACCTCAGCTTTTCCACCAACTGCCTGAATTTTCTCTGCCGCACTCTTGCTGAATGCATTCACTTTTACATCAAGCTTTTTGGTTAATTCTCCATTTCCAAGAATTTTAACTCCATCCTTAGGATTTTTAACAATGCCTTTTTCCATAAGAGTTTCCACTGTTACCTCAGCTCCGTCTTCAAATACATTCAGACGATCCAGTCCAATGGCAACAATATCTTTGCTGTTTATATTTGTAAATCCTCTCTTCGGCAATCTTCTGTATAATGGTAACTGACCACCCTCAAAACCTGGTCTGGGTGCACCGGAACGGGCTTTCTGTCCTTTATGACCCTTACCTGCGGTTTTACCATTTCCTGAACCGTGTCCACGTCCGCGACGGAATTCGTTGCTGTGCTTGGAACCAGCTGCAGGCTTCAATTCTGATAAATTCATGGTTTGCCACCTCCTTGTTAATTAGATTTCTTCAACTTTTATTAAGTGTCTTACTTGCTGAATCATTCCTCTGACAGCTGGATTATCCGGCATTTCAACTGTTTTGTTCAGTTTCCGGAGCCCCAGGGCCTCCACTGTCTTTCTGTGTTTTGGAATGGCACCAATTGTAGACTTTACTAACGTGATTTTTAATTTATCTGCCATCGAAAAGTCCCTCCTAACCTAAAACTTCTTCTACGGAAAGTCCGCGGAGCTTAGCTACTTCTTCCGGTGTCTTAAGTTCGTTCAAACCAGCGATCGTTGCAAGTACAACATTCTGCTTGTTCCGGGAACCCAGAGACTTTGTACGGATGTTTTTAAATCCAGCAAGCTCCAGTACGGAACGGGCAGGACCACCTGCGATGATTCCAGTACCTTCTGGGGACTTCTTCATAAGAACCTCAGCACTGCCAAACTTACCAATATAATCATGTGGAATACTTCCGTTTTCATCGATCGGTACCTTGACCAGTTTCTTCATAGCATCCTCTTTGCCTTTGCGGATTGCTTCCGGAATTTCCATTGCTTTTCCTAAACCTGCACCAACATGTCCGTTGCCGTCGCCAACTACTACAAGAGCAGTAAAACGGAAGTTACGGCCACCCTTAACAACCTTGGTTACACGTTTAATTGATACTACTTTATCTTCTAATTCAAACTGACTAGCATCAATAATTTCACGTTTCATGAGTTTTCCTCCTTGCTTAGAATTCCAGACCAGCTTCTCTTGCTGCATCTGCTAACGCTTTTACTTTACCCTGATAAATATAACCGCCACGGTCAAATACTACTTCTTTGATACCATTATCCAGTGCTTTCTTTGCGATAACAGCACCCAGCTTTGTAGCAGCTTCTACATTATTTGTCTTATCAAGGCCTTCCTTCACATCACCCTGAAGAGTTGATGCAGAAACAATCGTGTTGCCTGCCACATCATCGATAATCTGGGCATACATATGATTGTTGCTACGGAATACTGCCAAACGTGGTCTCTCAGGAGTTCCAGACAAACGGCTACGTAATCTTCTATGTTTGTTTCTGCGAACGTCGCTTCTATTTACTTTACTAACCATTCTTATTTACTCCTTTCTTATTTCTTACCAGTCTTACCAACTTTACGCCTGATCACTTCATCAGAGTACTTGATACCCTTGCCCTTATACGGCTCCGGTGCTCTCTTCTCTCTGATCTCAGCAGCGTACTGGCCAACTTTTTCTTTATCTATTCCCTTAACGATAATCTTGTTCTGACCATCCACAGTAACTTCCAATCCTTCTGGATCTTCCATTTCTACCGGATGTGAGTATCCAAGAGATAATACCAGTTTCTTACCCTGTTTTGCAGCTCTGTATCCAACTCCGTTTACTTCAAGCTCTTTTGTATAGCCCTCTGTTACACCAATGATCATGTTATTGATCAGAGTTCTTGTTAAACCATGCAGGGATTTCATCTTTTTCAGATCGTTTGGACGGGAAACTTTGATCTCTTCCCCATCCTTCTCAATTTTCATTTCCGCAGGCAATACCCTCTCAAGTGTTCCCTTTGGTCCTTTTACTGTCACCTTATTATTTTCTGCAATATCTACAGTCACACCTGCAGGTACCGCGATAGGCAATCTTCCAATTCGTGACATCTTGCCGTACCTCCTGTATTTTTACTGGGTTAAATGTTACTTTATATATTCCAATTTCAAGTTTGCTGCTTTTGCAAACTTGCAATGGCTCGACGAAGTCGAGACTATAGCATCTTGCCTCGCTACGCTCGGCAATCTGCACGCGGACATTCGCCGTCTTCGCACGCCTGGCTCATTGTTTTCGCGCTATTACCATACGAATGCTAAAACTTCTCCGCCGACATTCAGCTTACGAGCCTCTTTGTCAGTCAGAACGCCTTTGTTTGTAGAAACGATTGCGATACCAAGTCCGCCGAGAACCTTTGGAAGCTCAGCTGCGTTGGCATACACACGAAGACCCGGTTTGGAGATTCTCTTCAAACCAGAGATGATCTTTTCGTTCTTATCTTTACCATATTTCAAAGTGATATGGATTGATTTGAATCCATCCACCTCAATGATTTCAAATTTCTTGATATACCCTTCTTTCAAAAGAATATCTGCGATGGCAGTCTTCATTTTGGAAGCAGGAATATCTACTGTATCATGCTTTGCCGTATTCGCATTACGGATTCTTGTAAGCATATCTGCAATAGGATCGCTCATTGTCATTTGATTTTCCTCCTTAATCAACTTGCTAATACGTGTCCACTTATATTCGTGAATCTACTTACTCTTACCAGCTTGCTTTTTTTACACCTGGAATCTGACCTTTGTATGCTAACTCACGGAAGCAGATTCGGCAAACTCCATATTTTCTCAGGTAAGCATGTGGACGACCACAGATCTTACAACGGCTGTACTCTCTGGTGGAGAATTTAGCCGGACGCTGCTGCTTAATCTTCAAAGACTTCTTAGCCATGAAAAACCCCTCCTAATCTATTTCTTGAACGGCATACCAAACTGTGCCAACAATTCACGTGCTTCTTCATCCGTATGAGCGGTAGTAACAAAGATAACATCCATACCTCTTACCTTATCTACTTTATCATACTCGATCTCCGGGAAAATCAACTGCTCTTTGATTCCCAGTGCATAATTTCCACGGCCATCAAAGGCATTCGGATTCACACCTCTGAAGTCACGTACACGCGGAAGCGCGAGGTTAATCAGACGATCCACAAATTCATACATTTTCTCTCCGCGAAGGGTTACCTTGCATCCGATCGGCTGGCCTTCACGAAGTTTAAAGTTCGCTACCGATTTCTTAGCTCTTGTCACAACAGCTTTCTGTCCTGTGATCGTCTCCAGATCACTGATCGCTGTATCCAGAACCTTTGAATTCTCTTTTGCTTCACCAACGCCCATGTTGATAACAACCTTGTCGAGCTTTGGTACCTGCATAACATTTGCATATTCAAACTTTTTCTGCATACCTGGAACGATTTCGTTCAAGTATGTCTCTTTTAATCTACTCACCTAAACAGTACCTCCTCTCACATTAGTCAATCACTGCGCCAGTAGCTTTGGCGTAACGTACTTTCGATTTACCATCCTCAGATTTAAATCCGATTCTCGTCACCTTTCCATCTACTACATACATTACATTGGATACATCAAATGCTGCTTCTTCTTCAATGATTCCGCCCTTTGCATTTGACTGGTTCGGTTTCACATGTTTTTTCACCATGTTTACGCCTTCAACCTTTACTTTTCCATTCTTAACTTCAAGAACTTTTCCTTCTTTACCTTTATCTACACCGGCGATCACGCGAACGGTATCACCTTTTTTGATCTTTGATGTTGCCACTTCAGGGACACCTCCTTATAATACTTCTGGTGCTAAAGAAACAATCTTCATGAACTGTTTGTCTCTTAATTCTC
>CAMXSH010000005.1 GCA_947246475.1 uncultured Roseburia sp. | reverse complement strand
CTCCAAAGTAACAGATTTTTATATTTTATCTGTCTACTTTAGAGGTATCATATCAGAATGCAGCAAGCGGCTTTATAAAATAGTGCATATATCAATTATTTCTCCATATATTTATCAATCGCTGATACTGTGTTCAAAAGTTCTTTCATCAGTTCGCTAGTCTGCTTTGTTTTAGAATTCGTATTCTTTCCAAGTTCAACAGCCTGCTGGGTACTGGAGGAAACCTCTTCGCTGACAGCGGAGATCTGGTTGATGCTGTCTACGATTGTGTTGTTGGAATTCATGACCTCTTCAATTTCCTGGTAAATCTCATGAACATTTTGGTTTAAACCATTCATTTTTGTTCCGATACCAGTAAATTGCTGACTGACATTTTCAATAAGTTCGCGTTCTGTCCTGCTGGTGGACAAAACGGTATCGGCGGTATCTTTAGCGATGGAAGCATTGTCCTGTAGTTCGTTTACAATGTTCTGGATTCCTTCGGTAAGTTTTCTGGTTTCTTCCGCAAGTTCGCGTATTTCTTCTGCCACAACAGCAAATCCTTTACCAGCTTCACCGGCGCGGGCGCTCTCAATGGATGCGTTCAGGGCGAGCAGGTTCGTCTGGCTGGAAATAGAGGAGATCTGGTTGGTGATTTCTTCCACTTTTTCCGCATTGTGGGTAAGATTTGTAATGACTTCCACAACTTTCTGGTTAGCGGTCTGAGATTCTTTCGACTGAATCTGCAGGTTATTGATGGATTCCTGTCCGCCAGCGACAGCATTTTCTGATTCCCTGGCCAGCGACAGCATTTCATCCGACATTTCTTTTGTTTTGCGGATCATAGACTGAATGTTTTCTGTCATGACTGTCTGTTTTTCTATGCTTTCTGTATTGTTTGCATTTCCATGGGCAATGTCTTCTAAGGCAGCGGCAGTGTTGTCAATGTCAATCTCCAATGACTCCATGTAATCATTTGCTTTGGTTGAGTTTTCCCGGACGGTATTAATAACCTGCAGTACATCATCCAGAAGCTGTGTGCTTTTTTCTTTCTCTTCGTTCAGATTATTAATGCGTATGGAATTGTTTTTATTGGAAAGTAAAGTTGTACCACACAAAACAATAAGATAAACAATAACGCTGGCGCCGTGGAGCAGAAGGGAGGTACTGTTGATCTCCTGCCCGGCATGTGTAGTTCTTAAAATAGTAACAGTATATATAATATCTGCTATATTAAGAACAGAAAATGCAATGGACGTGCGAAGGATCAGGTTGTAATCATAGTAAAGGATGTATAGCACAGATACAGGAAAAACGATAACAAAAACCAGGTCGTTCTTTGCCCCCAGAAGCTGCAGGGCATAAACTATAAGGTATCCTGTCATTGAGACATTCTTGAACAAGGTACTGTCTTTTTTATTAAAGTAAATGGCAAAGCAGAGAATCAGCGACACGATTACACAAATGTCTACAGTTAGTGTAAAGCCAAGGGAAATATTACCCTTCATATAATCTGATATGTACCCGAAAAACATAAACATGTTGATGACCGTCATGATGATCAAAATAAATTTGTTTACGGATTTTAAATTATTATATTCTTTTTCTTTCATTTGCTGTCCCTCCAATTTTTAGTGATAACTGGTTTTATTGTACCAAATTGTTGCTTTTCTGACTAGCCCCAGAAAGATTTTTTTGTATATATACCGGTTGCGGCTTCTGGGAAAAATTGATATAATAAATAAATATCTTACTATAAAAGGAGAGGGTAATACATGAAAAAGAAAAAGTTAACAGGTAAACTGCTTTCCGTCTTTTTTTTGATGCTTGCTTTTGTGGCAGGGATCACCGCGGAAGCAGCTCCTGTCGGTGCAGCCGGGAAAAAGGCAAAATTATCAATTAAGCTTAGCAGTAAAAAGCTTACCCTGAAGGTCGGTTCACGTCACACTCTGAAGGCTAAAGTAAAACCTGCGAAAGCAAAGGTAACATGGAAATCTTCCAGAAAGAAGGTGGCTGTTGTTTCCTCCAAGGGAAAGATTACGCCGAAGAAAACGGGAACGACGACAATCACTGCGACAGTACGTTATAAAAAGATGACAAAGAAAGCATCTTGTAAAGTAACGGTGACAAAGAAAAAACCAGTTATACCTAAACCTACCCCAGTGATAACGGCAACTCCAGTTCCTCAGCAGAAGAGGGTAAATCAGGTCGTTACGGAAAAAGATTCTTATACGCTGGAGATAGGAAAGACCTTGGCACTGAATGCCTCTGTTTTACCTGCGGATGCATCGAGTAAAGAGCTAACTTATTCCAGTGATGATCCTGCTGTAGCATCGGTGGATGCGAAAGGAATGGTTCAGCCGTTCAAAGAGGGAACTGCTAATATTACGATCTGTTCTACAGATGGTTCACAGGTAACTAAGGTAGTTCAGGTAAAGGTGGTTTTTATGGTCACATCCGTTAAACAGGAAGAGGCCATCACTCTCAATGTTGGAGAGACCTATAATCTTGCGCCTCAGATAGCACCAGAAAGCGCCACATTACATAGCTGCAGCATCTCTAATACAAAAGATTATGTTGCCTCTGTCAATGAAAATGGCAGTGTTACTGCAAAATATCCTGGAATAACAATGGTTACAGTATCTTCTGCATTAAATCCAGAGATAAGCTGCCGGTTCCGTATTCAGGTGACAGACGATTTTACGGCTCCAGAAGGATTTGACAAAAAGAACGACAGTATCGCTCATGGTGAGTTGAAAAATATCACATATCCTTCTTATTACCGACCCAATGGAAGGGCCCGCGCCCGTATCTGGCTGCCGCCGGACTATGAAGAAGAGAAGGATGAGAAAGAATATAATCTTTTATTCTGTCTCCATGGCGGAAATGATGATGAGACCTACTGGACCTCTGACAAGGGAGGAACGAATGATGGATGTTCCGCGGATAAAGTACTGGATAATATGTATGCAGAGGGATTGATGGAAGATACGATTGTTGTATTTACCAGTGGGGTGATCCTTTATGATTCCAGCAAAGAATATCCGGATATCGTGCCGAATCCGCTGCTTACTGATTTTTGGAAAAATCATTATCTGCTGGAATTCGAGATAATCAACATTCTGATGCCATATATGGAAGATAATTATTCAGTTATGACAGGACCAGAGCATACTGGCATCTGCGGTCTGTCCATGGGATGTGGCCAGACGATGGAGATCGGGTTCAAACATCCTGATCTGTTTGGATATATGGGATGTTATTCTGCCGGACCATATGAAAAAGGTGATCAGCCTTTTGTGAATAGTAAAGAAGATGCCGAAAACCTGAATTCCAAACTGAAGCTTCTTTTCTTCATAACCGGAGAAAATGATCATATGATGGATGACAGTATGCGGAACTTTATTAAGACCTGTGACAGTTTTGATCTGAACCATGTCTTTTATGAGGTACCAGGACGCGGTCATGATGATTTCTGCTGGGACCGCTGTCTGTATGCGTTTATGAAATATGCATTTAAGTAAACTGTTCTGGTACAGGCAGTTCAGTTAATAGCCTTTTTTGTCATGGATATTCTGGTAGGAATTAAAAAGCTTCTGGCATTCCTCCTGGGCTTCTGCTTTCATATCGAGAAGTGAAGTTTTTCTTCTTTCATGTAATCCATGATAAAATTCTTTCTCTAAAATAAAGCAGTAATTCTGGTATAATACTAGAATTACTGCTTTATTTTCATGTTTTTGTAATTTAGTAATCAAATATAACTGCACACTGCTTATAAGTATTTTTTAAGAATCTCTGCTTTATCCGTCTTTTCCCATGGAAGATCCAGATCACCTCGTCCGAAATGTCCGTAGGCAGCGGTCGCCTTATAAATGGGGCGACGCAGATCCAGCATCTGGATGATGCCAGCAGGCCGTAGATCAAAATTCTCAATTATGATATCCGCAAGCTTTTCATCCGGAAGTTTACCGGTACCAAAGGTATCGATACGTACAGATGTAGGAGAAGCGACTCCGATGGCATAAGAGAGCTGAATCTCCGCCCGGTCACAAAGTCCGGCTGCTACGAGATTTTTTGCCACATAGCGGGCTGCGTAAGCTGCAGAACGATCTACTTTTGTCGGATCTTTTCCGGAGAAAGCACCGCCGCCATGACGAGCCCATCCGCCGTAAGTATCTACAATAATCTTACGTCCAGTCACTCCACTGTCGCCATTTGGTCCACCGATAACAAAACGTCCTGTCGGATTAATGTAAATTTTGGTATCATCATCCAGCATTTCTGCAGGTAAGATCGGATCCATCACATATGTACGGATATCTTTCTGAATCTGTTCCCAGGAGATATCTGCACTGTGCTGGCTGGAAATGACTACAGCATCAATACGGATCGGTTTTCCCTCTTTATCGTATTCCACGGTGACTTGAGATTTTCCATCTGGACGAAGATATGGTAATGTACCATCCTTACGTACTTTCGTCAGCTGATGTGTCAGAAGATGTGCCAGATAGATCGGATATGGCATATATTCGTCGGTTTCATTGGTGGCATAACCAAACATCATTCCCTGGTCACCAGCACCGATGGCGTCAAGCTCCGTATCAGTCATTTTTGATTCCAGTGCTTTGTCCACACCAAGAGCGATATCGGCAGACTGCTTGTCGATGGATACCATGACGCCACAGGTAGATCCATCAAATCCTTTTGCAGAATCATCATAACCTATTTCGTTTATTGTATTTCGGATAATACTCTGAAAATCCACTTGTGCAGAGGTAGTGATCTCACCCATTACCAGTACGAGCCCAGTCGTGATCGCTGTCTCGCAGGCAACGCGGCTCATCGGATCCTGTGCCAGCAAAGCATCCAGAATAGAGTCGGATATCTGGTCACATATTTTATCGGGATGTCCCTCTGTTACGGATTCAGAGGTAAATAGTATTTTGCTCATATTTAGTCCTCCTCGGTTTATATTCAGCCGGCAAAAATAAATACTCATGTCAGCTGATATTCCATCTTTTAGAATACATTAAATTGTAAGTTACGTCAAGGGAATCCAGTAAATTTAAAAATATTTAAGAATTGGCAGCATCAGGTTAACTTTACCCGTTGAAAAATAACTTGTGCTGGTGTATAATTTATATGTATTTGCTAACTGGTACTTTTAGGAGGAAAGGCATTTGAGAGGGATAGCGGCGAGAAAACGAATCGGTATTCTGGTGATTCTATCTATACTACTCTGTGAGATATGTCTGAATGAACAGCCATTCCGGACGTATTTTTTTGCTGCTCCAGATTGTGAGATCAGTTCCAGTGTTCAGATACATAAAGAAAAAGGAGTAATCTGTGAACAGAGGCTTTCAGGGCGTACTGTTACAGGAGAAATACTCCGTCGCATGAACCGGCGTGTATCGGATTCTGTATTCCGCAGATCTGCTGTCGGTTTTTCATTTGTGGATAATCTTCCACGTTTGTTCCATTCCACGATTTATCTGCAGACGAGCAGGGTCTCCCAGCACACTAGTGGGCATATGGAGATGATTCGCTGCATTTACCAAAAGGACGGTAAAAAACGAGCTTAAAAGGGGATTTGGCCAGAATAATTGTAAAATATTTCCTATGATACATAGGTGTTTTTTGCGTACAAAAATTGAGCCTTTTGGCAGATGGAGGATTCATATGTTTGAAATAATTACCATTGTTGTGGCGGTTATATTATTGATCGGTGCAACGATATTCAGCTGGAAACTGGACAATACCGGTCCAGTTTTAAATGAGAAAAAAGAAAGCAGCAGGGAGGATTGATTTTTATGGATAATATATTTTTATACTTGATGGCATTCGTGGGCGGAGGACTCGGAATTGTGACAACGATTTATTTTCTTGCCTCTTTGTTCGGAGTTCTGGGACAGAAGATTTATAGAAAAATCCGATTTGGGACATCTTTGTATGATTGATGCCTGAAAAAGATGTGCGCTTTCTATCAGATAAAAAGGGAGATCCGGTGTATATCTAAGAATGCACCGGATCTTTCCGATTTTAACTCTTTGACAGCTCTGTTAAATTAACGCAGCGGTTCATTTCTGCGGAGTTTATTTTCTACTTTGTTTTTATACATCATTTCATCGCTAGCTTTTATATAGGTTTCCAAAGAATCAATTTCATCTGGAATTTTATACAGATAGCCCAGGCTGGCGTGGATATGATATGGCTTTTTTTCTGATTCATTAAATTCTTGCAGATGGGTTTCAAAGGCACTCATATGCTCAAGACACTGCTCTTTTGGGATGTTATTGGCAAATATAACAAATTCATCGCCACCGGTGCGGGCGCCGGTAAATATGGGTTCGCAAGTATCCTGAATGGCACATCGTATCTTTTTTAAAGCAAAATCTCCCTCGACATGACCATAAATGTCATTGATCTGTTTCATCCCATCCAGATCGATGATCGCCAGGAAAAAGGGAAGCTGCTTGCTTTTGGCATCGGCAAACTGAGTTGAGGCGCGGTTCTCAAAACCCCGCCGGTTATACATTCCTGTGAGGGCATCCCTGTCGTACATGTATTCCAGCTCTTCGATCAGAGTCTGCATTTTATGTTGATTCAACACATCCTGGATTGCATTGCTTATGTTAGTACTCCAGTCAAAGTATATATTTGCTGTGACCTCAGGAGTATGGAATTGTATTGCTTCGTAACCGAAAGTTCTATTTTCAAAGTGCAGGGGTGCAAAATACCATGCCTGGGGTTTGTCGCTGGTCATTTCAGCTGGAAGAAGTTCGTTCCGGGGAAATGACGTCCGGACATGCCCTAAGGAATTACAGTCCCGCATGGCGATCCGTAGTTCCATCTCATCGGTGTAACGGTTAAGTTCTTCCATTTTTTCAAGATCTTTACACAGACATACACAATAATCTTTAAATCCTTGAATATTAAAAATATATTTTGATATCTTATCTGAAATCTCATTGATATTTCTGCATTCTCCCAGATGGATGGATAAAAAATTAAACTGGATTTTCCGGTTTCTTTCTATCTTCATTTCTTCAAACCAGTTACGTCTCGTGGCGATGACTTCTCTGTCGTTTATGCGCTGACAGCCACAGGATTCTCTTGTAAGTGGCGTTACATCAAAGAAATAATCATCTGTCTGAGTGGGATTTATTTGTTTGCTGTCGATTATTTCTACTGCTTTCATACCCATCTCATAAAAGGGAACTTCTACTGTCGTAAGAGAGGGCGAAAAATACAATGTATCTTTTAAGCCGTCATATCCACTGACACATATATCCTTTGGAATGTCGTAACCCAGTTTTATGAGTTCACTTGCTACAGCTGCCGCCATATAGTCATTGGCGCATATGATCGCTTGCGGGAGTTCACTGCCCTGAAGAAACCAGTCGCAGGCAGCACCGCCCATATTTTTCCAAAAATCACCGTAGAAGATCTGATGCTCGTTTACAGGAAGATTATATTCTTTCATTATACGTCGGAAACAATTCAGCCGTTCAATGGAATCCCATCGTTCTTTTGGGCCAGTCATAAAACAGAGACGGGAAAAACCATGAACATTAATAAAATGGCGGAATATGCTTTCCATACAGGTCATATTATCCACAAGCAGATTGTTGGCGCCCTCAATATTTTCACGAATACTAACGATCGGACACTGACAGCGTTCCAGGGTATATTGAAGTACGTGTTCCCTGGTCTGCAGATTCTGGATCGTATCCAGAAGCAGGATCATGCCATCCAGGGTCTCATATGGAGGAAGTTCATACAAATAGCAATCGCCCTTAAAGTAATCAACATTGTTGCCGTAGCTCCCATAGGAATTAAAGATAGCTACATTATAGCCCAATGCTTCTGCCGCCTCAATGACTCCCTGGCACAGACGTGTTGGGCATTCGTTGAGTACGGCCTCGACCAATACACCGATTGTCTTTCGCTGGTTTGAAAACATGGATTGTTCTCCTTTCTGCTGTCACGATACCTGTGAACTTAATTATACGTTCTTTTTTTATAGGATACAAGTATAAATTGACAAGAAAATGTCTATAATATATGATTTTTTTGTAACAAAGGGCTGCTTTTCTGCATTAATAGACAGAACAACGAAAGGAGATAGATTAATGGATTCGATCGAGGCAATTTACAAAGAACATTCTAAAATGGTATACCGCTATCTGCTTTCACTTACCGGAGATTCGGATCTTGCGGAAGAACTTACCCAGGAAACTTTTTTCCAGGCTGTCAAAGGGATTCACCGATTTGACAGAAGCTGTAAGGTATCTACCTGGCTGTGTGCCATTGCCAAAAATCAGCTGAAAAGCTGGCGGCGAAAAAACCCAGTCATGGAAGACATCTCAGAATCCCATATAATGACTGGAAGCGTGGAAGAGGATGTCACAGCTTCCATGGGAAGAATGGATATTCTGAAAAAGATGCATGAGCTGGCGGAACCAGGCAGAGAAATTATGCATTTGAGACTCTTTGGCGGGCTTTCTTTCCGGGAGGTCGCAGAAGTGATGGACAGATCCGAAAACTGGGCAAGAGTAACATTTTACCGGGCAAAGGAACAATTGCGAAAGGAGCTGGAAAAAGATGAGTAAGAATTTATCATGTGAGATCATAAGGGATCTGCTTCCGTCTTATATCGATAATGTCCTGAGTGATGCCAGTGTTCAGGCAGTAGAGGAACATATAAGAGAATGCGGAGCGTGCGCTAAGATTCTGGCAGATATGAGACTGCCGGAGGAAGCAGTACAGGAGAAGCTGCGGCAGGACAAGGAGATCAATTATCTGAAAAAGGTTAAAAGAAGGCACAGACTGGTTGTCTGTTGCATTTTAGCGGTGGTGGTAATTCTCGCTGTACCTGCGGTGGAATTCGTTAGAGCTTTGTATTTCGGGCAGGTTTTGATTAATATGGATTATAATATGACGGTGTCAGAGGATCAGGTTGTCATTAAAGGTGAGGTTCCGGATGGACATACCGTGAAAGAGTCCAGTTTTAAGGAACAGGATGGTGTCCTGAATGTTCAGGTCATATGCATGCCATCAGCATTTTTCCGCCCACAGAAGGACGTAAATGAGGTTTATCGTCCCAAGGGTGATATCCAGAAGGTTTATATCAATGGCGATCTCCTCTGGGAAAAAGAGGCGGGAACCAATATGGCTCCATAGTACTAAAATAAATAGACATTCCCATCTCTGGATGCTACAATGAAGTTAATAGTTGTAACAGAGAAAGGGATGAGAAGATGAGACATTATGAAGATCCTCAGCTGCTGCAGGAAAATTGTGAGCCCCAGAGAGCTTACTATATTCCCTATGATTCGCTGGAAAAGGCGCTGGCGGGAGAAAAAGAAACCTCGGATTACTATATGAATCTAAACGGAGAATGGAAATTCAGGTATTTTGAACGTGATATCGATGTGCCCGTTGAAATTACAGAATGGGAAAGTATCCCAGTGCCGTCGAACTGGCAGATGCAGGGATATGATATACCTTATTACACGAATTTAAACTATCCCTTTCCGGTAGATCCGCCCTATGTGCCAGACGATAATCCCTGCGGGATCTATTCTCTGGATATCGAGATTCCTGAGGAATGGGAGCAGAGGGAGACATATATTGTACTGGAAGGCGTGAGTTCCTGCTTTTATCTTTACATGAATGGAAGTTATGTGGGATTCAGCCAGGTCTCCCATATGCAGAGTGAGCTGCGGCTGACAGATCATCTGAAAAAGGGGACAAATCAGGTGACAATAAAGGTTTTAAAATGGTGTGCCGGGAGTTATCTGGAGGATCAGGACTTTTTGCGGCTGTCTGGAATTTTCCGCGACGTATATCTGCTTTCAAGAAGCAAAGGTCATATCCGGGACATCGAGATAACCACAGACCGGAATCATATCGCCTGCAGCGTCCCTTATACTTTATATGATGGAAATGCACCTGTAGATGATCTGGAAGATCCTGTGATGTGGAATGCAGAGAATCCCTATTTGTACACGTTGGTGGCAGAGCAGGCGGGGGAATATATTCCCGTAAAGGTCGGTTTCCGGGATATCGGTGTCAGCCTCCACAGGGAACTGCTTATAAATGGAACTTCTGTGAAATTAAAGGGTGTCAATCATCACGATACCCATCCAGTGAGGGGATATACTCTCACGGAAGAGGATATTCGTAAAGACTTGGTTCAAATGAAAAAACTGAACATAAATACGATCCGGATGTCTCATTATCCGCCCTCTCCGTATTTGCTTGAACTGTGTGATGAAATGGGTTTTTATGTCATAGATGAGGCCGATCTGGAGACCCATGGTTTCTGCACAAGGAATTCAGGGTATGATTATGATATGGAGAGCAGGGACTGGCTCTGTCATCAGGAACAATGGCAGGAGGCTTATGTGCACCGGGTAACCCGGATGGTAGAACGGGATAAAAATCATCCCTCGATCATTATGTGGTCTATGGGAAATGAGAGTGGATATGGAAAAAATCATGATGCCATGATTGCCTGGACAAAGAAACGGGATGCCTCAAGACTGGTGCATTATGAAGGTTCATTTCTGGTCGAGGATCGGTGTGACGTTGATGTGGTAAGCCGCATGTACAGTGACGAAAAACAGATGAAGGAATTGATCCATAGAGAAGGGGAGGCACGCCCTTATTTTCTCTGCGAGTACTCTCATGCCATGGGAAACGGTCCGGGAGATATAAAGGACTATTGGGATATTATATATAAAACTCCGGCTTGTATCGGCGGCTGTATATGGGAATGGGCGGATCATGGAGTGTTAAAAGATGGAGTACTGCGCTATGGCGGAGATTTTGAGGAAGAGACTCATGATGGCAATTTCTGCTGTGACGGTCTGGTATTCGCAGACCGCAGCCTGAAAGCAGGAAGCCTGAATGCAAAAGTGGTTTACCAGAATATAAAGACGAGTTATGCGGACCAGAAACTCTCTGTTACCAACCGGTTTGATTTTACGAATCTGAACCAATACCGCCTGATCTGGAAGCTGGTCATTGATGGAAAATTGGAAAAGGAAGGGGAGCTGGTCTGTGATATCAGACCAAAGGAGACAAAGGACTATCCCCTTGGACTGCAGCTTCCGGATCAATGTAAACTAGGCTGTTTTCTGGATATTTTTCTGATGGATGGTGGGGAAGAGATCGGGATGGAACAGCATGAACTTCCGGTAGAGATCCAGAAGCTGTCCCCAGTAGCTTATCAGGAAGGTACGGTGCAGTTTGAGGAAAAGGAAGAGAGGCTGCTGATATCAGGAAAAGATTTTGAATATGTGTTTAACACCCATTATGGAAATTTTGAGTACATGGAACGGGGTGGCAGAGTGATCTTTGAGGAACCAGTAGAGCTCACAGTATGGCGTGCACCAACAGACAATGACAAAATGGACAGCGAAGACTGGGAAGCAGCTAATTATCACAAATTGTGGAATAAAGTGTATCGGTGTGAGAGAGAAGGAAACCAGATCATAACAGAAGGAAGCCTTGCCGGTATATCGAGAATGCCATTTTTGCGTTACCAGATTATTTTTACTATTGGCTCCGATGGGCAGGTAAAGATATCTTTTCATGGAAAGAAGAGGGAAGGAAGCAAATTTCTTCCAAGACTGGGATTTGAATTTAAACTTCCAGGTAATGATGACGTATTCTGTTATTTTGGACGAGGGGAAAGAGAAAATTATGTGGATATGGTCTCCCACGCCCGGGTGGGAATGTATGAAAGCCGTCCGTCACTGGAATATGTCCCTTATGTGAGGCCTCAGGAGCATGGAAACCATACTGGTGCTAAGAGGCTTGAGGTGGGGGGAATGAAGGTAGCTGCTGACAGGCCGTTTGAATTCAATGTATCCTGCTACAGTTCCCAGAGCCTTACCTGTGCCTCCCACACTGATGAGCTGGAGGGGGATGGATTTGTGCATGTCCGCATCGATTATAAGGTGAGTGGCATCGGCTCCCACAGCTGCGGGCCGGAACTGGGAGAAAGATACAGGCTGGATGATCCTGAACCTAAGTTTGAATTTTATATTTAAGAGCCTGCTTTAGCGGCGCCAATTTGAACCATATTTAAATTGGCGCCGCTGAGCCTATATAAAGTAAATTTTTTCTTTTTGTTTTGTGCCGGATATGTTATACTTGTTATAAGACTATATAATGATGCTGCGGACTGCTCCGTTCTCATGTTTGGCGGGCCTCAAGTTCAAATGCCCTATCATGCAAGCATAAAAAATAAGTTCTAATCGACTTATTTGCATTTTGACCTTTTGACCCTGGCATCATATAAAATCCTGGAGGTAGGTACAATGAAAAAGATGAAGGGGGTTATCGCCGTCACTCTGGTGGTTTCTGTTTTGTTCAGCGGAAATTCCCTGGTCGCCGCAAAAAAAGAAAAAAAGACGGGGATCAGGATCAAAAAGGTGACGATGAATACCGGACAGAAGAAAAGTATTGGGCTCAAGAATAAAAAGAAAAAAGCGAAATATTTATTTCAATCGTCCAAAACTAAGATCGTGAAAGTTTCAAAAAAAGGTGTAATGACAGCGCAGAAGGCCGGAAAGGCGAAGATCACAGTGAAAGAAAGGCTGGGTAAAAAGACGAAAAAGATCGGAACTGTTTCAGTTACAGTTAAGAAAGCAGTGCAGCCACCCGCGCCGGATCAGAAGGTGACGCCGAAGCCGGTAAACACACCGACAGCTACACCGGCAGATGAAAAGCCAACAGTTTCTCCCCAGGCTCCCACACAGGCTCCCGGACAGACAGAGACACCTCAGACGCCAACGCCAAAACCTCCGGTAAATCCTGAGATCAAGGATACACCGGCAAAGTTAGACATCACCCAGAGCGGAGTAAAGTATGGGAAAGTTGAAAAGCAGGAATATTATTCTGATATAACAGAAAAGTATCGTAAGGTGAAAGTCATTCTTCCAGAGGGCTATACACAGGAAAAGAAATATCCGGTGATCTATCTGTTCCATGGCGGGATGGGAGATGAGAATGACTGGATCAATGGAAAGGTACAGTTCATGATCGGCAACATGATCGCATCAGGCGAGGCAAAGGAAATGATCGTTGTCATGCCAAACTGCCGCTGCCGTGAGAATGATGCTGCCAACCCTTCAGACGGATTTGCACCGGATCATGTTCAGTCCTTTGACAAGTTTCTTGATGACTTCCGGGATAATCTGATGCCGTACATAGAAAGCACTTATTCCGTGGCAACAGGACGGGATAATACCGCCATTGCGGGGCTGTCCATGGGTGGACGCGTGGCACTGAACATTGGCATTTCCCTGCCAGACCAGGTGGGATACATCGGTGCATTCAGCCCGGCTTACGGAATTTTTCCTTATACCAATAATGGTCTGACAGAAGAGGGGCTGTTTACAGAAGAGACTTTTACTCTGCCAGATCATTATAAAAACAGCACATATCTGCTCATAAATAACGGAAACCAGGATGGCATGGTGAAAGAAGAACCACAACGTTACCATAATGCATTAGAAGCAAATGGAGTACATCATACTTTTTATACGTTAGATGGTGGTCATGACTGGGTTGTCTGGAAAAATGGTTTTTATAACTTTGCCAGATATTTGTTTTGATAGTAGAATGGAGGAAGAAAATGAAAAAGAGAGTATTTCAGGGAATTAGTTTTCTGCTGATGGCGGCGATGGTCTGCCAGGGCGGAATCACCGCTGGGGCGAAGACCAAGGTGAAAGCAAAGCTTTCCACTAAGAAAATAGTATTGCAGGTCAAACAATCGAAGAAGATCAAGATAACTGGGAAGAATAAAAAAGCAAAATATACTTTCAAATCTTCTAACAGGAAAGTTGTCAAAGTTTCTTCCAAAGGTGTTGTTAAAGCATTGAAACCGGGAACTGCAAAGATCACAGTAAAAGAAACCTATAAAAAGAAAACAAAGAAAGTGGGGATGGTTACGGTGAGATCCCGTAGTAAATGTATATTGCCGCCGCCATCAAAAACAGCAGGTGCAATCCAGCCGCCTGCCCAGACGGCAGCAGTACCAGCTCAGACTCCGCCAGCTAATGTATCGCAGACTCCGGCACAGACTCCAGCAGTGACGATGGAACCTCCCTTGGAGCTTCAGCCCATCATTTATGATGTGCCCGAGGATTTTGATAAAAAGCAGGATGGCATAGAATATGGAGAGCTTAAAAGGAAATCATATTTTTCAAAGACGACGGGTAAGGAGCGTAAAGTAAACATTATTCTTCCCCCGGATTATACGGAGGAGAAAGAATATCCAGTGCTTTATCTGTTTCATGGAATCGGAGGAGATGAGAACGAGTGGTTACAGGGGAATCCTGCTTATGTGGTAGGAAATCTGGTGGCAAAGGGACTTGCCAAAGAGATGATCATTGTTATACCTAACTGCCGTGCCCGCGCGAATGATAAGGCCGTAACAGAATTTTCCCTGGAACATTATGCGGCATTTGATAATTTTATCAATGATCTTCGTGACAATCTGATGCCTTATATAGAAGATGAGTATTCTATAGCGACGGGAAGAAAAAATACAGCCATCGCAGGTTTGTCCATGGGTGGCAGGGAGTCATTGAACATCGGACTTCATATGCCGGAGACTTTTGGTTACATCGCAGCTTTCAGTCCGGGATTTGGAGTGTTCGCCTATGAGGCTAACGGTGTAAAAGAGGACGGACTCTTTACCGAGGAAACATTCCGTCTGCCGGAGGAGTACAAAGATCACACGTTACTTATGCTCAACAATGGAATTAGCGAGGGTGGAGAAAATGCGCTGGGAGGCCAGTGCCATAAAGTATTTGAAAAGAATGACATACCTCATCTGTTTTATGTGACAGAGGGTGGACATGACTTTAAAGTGTGGAAACACGGACTTTATAACTTCGCTCTTCAGATCTTTCAATAACAGGAGGGGTTTAGAATGAAAAAAAATATTGGAGTTTTAATACTTAGTTTTGCGATGGTGTTATCATTAATGGCGCCATCTGGTGTGGAAGCGGCCAAATCGCCCAAACTGAGTAAGGGCAAGGTGAATGTAAATGTTGGAAAAACAGTTACTTTGAAACTGAAAAATGTCTCAAAGAAGGCAAAGGTAAAGTGGACTTCCAAATCGAAAAAGATCGCAAGAATTACAAAGTCAACAAAAAAATCGGCTAAGGTCAAAGGGGTAAAAGCTGGTAAAACGACAATAAAAGCAACTTACAGGTTAGGGAAAAAATCAAAGACGCTGTCCTGCAAAATCACTGTGAAGGGAAAAAGTATTCCTAAAGTGGTGGCTTCACCAGCACCTTCAGCGACTGCGGCATCAAATACGCCAGTTCCCTCCAAGGTACCAGATACATCTCCTTCGCCTAACATACCAGAACAGGCATATAAATGGGTGACGACCTGGGGAACCGCAGAGGAAAGGTGTGATGTGACAGATTCTGCCATGCCTAAAATGCCCCTCACGGATACCACGGTTCGGCAGATCATCCGGGTTACAACAGGAGGAGATAAACTGCGTCTAAGGCTGTCAAATCAATATGGGGAAAGTGATGTAAAGATAAAATCTCTCCATCTTGCCAAACAGGTCTGGGCCAATAAATCTGAAATAGATGTATTCACTGACACACCAGTGACAGTAAATGGGGAGGAAGAATTCGTTATCCCCAAAGGGAAGGTTATTCTGACCGATGAAGTTGAATTCCCTGTGTATGCCCTTGAAAACATTGCTATCTCCGCATATTTTGGTGAGGCACCAGAGAGAAACATAACTGGTCACAGAGGTGCTAGGGCGACTACCTATCAGGTTTCCGGCAATCAGGTATCGGAAGAGGAATTTTCCTCTGTCCAAACAACAACAAGCTGGTTTTTCCTCGCTGATGTATCCATCTGGTCACCAGAGGACAGCAAGGCAGTAGTATGTTTTGGCGACTCCATCACAGACGGTTATGGAACAGATACCCTTGGCAAAAAGCCGGACAGCTATGTGAGATGGGTTGATTATTTTGCGAAAAGGCTTCAAGAAAATGAGGGAACAGAACATATCTCGCTCATTAATGAAGGAATCGGTGCGAATTCTATTCTTGGTAATTATCCAACGGATGCAGGAAAGGACAGATTTGCCAGGGATCTGCTGGAGCATGATGGTGTAAAATACTGCATTATCCTATTTGGTGTAAATGATATAACTGGGGTCAGGAGTACCAGTAAATATGATCAGCTGATCCCGGAGTATAAGAAGATGATAAAGCTGTGTCACGACAATAACATTAAGGTTTATATTTCACCGATCCTGCCCTTTGGAACCAGCAATGATTATACAGAAGCCGCGGAAAAACTTCGGACTATGATAAATAAATGGATACGCTCAGAAGAATCCGGGGTGGATGGCATTATTGATTTTGAGAGTGCGGTAGCAGATCCAGACAATCCAAAAAACATTTTGGAAAAATATACACACAATGACGGACTTCATCCCTATGATGGTTACAGTGCAATGGCGGATGCCATTGATCTGTCGATGTTTGAATAAGAAAAATCAGCGCAGCCCCATAAACACCGGGCTGCGCTGATTTTATAATTTCGCTCTTCAGATTTTTTAATGATGGAAGAGGGATGCATATTTTTTTGGTGTGTAACCGGTATGTTTTTTGAAGGAAGTGATGAAATTGCTATAATTTGTAAAGCCAGATAAATAGCAGGTTTCGGTTACATTTTTTCCTTCACCCAGCAGGGACTTTGCTCTGGAAATACGTAAAAGAAGAAGATGGTTAAAAATAGTAGTGCTGGTTTCTTCCTTAAATATGTGGCAGAGATGGTACTTGCTGAGTGAAAAAGTCTGGGCAAGAGAATCGAGTGAAATATTTTCAAGCAGATTCTTTTCCAAATAGTTCACGACATCCTGCACCATTGGTGTGTATTGGAAGATAAATGGGGAGGAAGAAAGGCTGAAAAGATTGTTAATAAAGACCAGCAGCTGTAGCAGATATGTTTCCAACAGCAATTCTTTTCCTGGCAGTGTATAATTCCTGTTTTCCAGGATAATTTGAAATTGTTTGGAAAAATAGGCAAGTTCGTGATCCTTTAATTGAACCAGATTTCTTTCTCCTGTGTTTCTTGAAGTAAAGCATGCAGAGAGATCCATATCCCCTGCGCTGTATTTTTTAAAGAAGGAGGGAGGAATATGGATATAAATCCTTTTATAAGGGGTTTGTTTTTCATTGATTGCTTTGTGAATCTCTAAATTGTTAATCGCTAAAAGGGAGCCAGGGATCAAATGATAAAAGCTCTGCTGAATACAGAAATTAAGTTCTCCTTCCAGCAGTAAAAATAACTCGTAAAAATTGTGTAGGTGAAAATCCCTTACATAACTTTGTCGGGACGTAAGAATATTATAAGATATTTCGTCAGAATATTCATGAATCATAAGGTATTCTCCTTCACAGCAATATTTGCAAATTTTTTGACAATATAAGCAAAGATATTATATATATTTTGTTTTATTATAGATCATAAGAAAACATTTTGCAAGCTGTAAGGTGGATGTGATAAGTACATTATATCCATCGGATAGGAGGTATTCTTTATGAAAACGTTTAACAACAAAAGGCAAAGAATTCTGGCGAATTTTTTAATCGCTGTATTGTTGACTTTGTCCTGTTTTTCTTCGGGCTTTGTGTCAGAGGCAGTGACGAAAAAAACGGATTCTTCGGTTACTCTCATAAAGCCGGAGATAACGTCATTAACTTTAAAAAAGGGGACCAGATATCAATTGAAGGCTAAAGCAGGTTTCAAAGCAGTATTTGGAAAAGGCCTTATCTATCGTTCCAGCAGGCCTTCTGTGGTCTCTGTTTCTAAAAATGGAAAATTAAGGGCGGAGAAATGTGGAAAAGCGACCATTCGTGTGAAATCTCTTACAGGGAAAAAACAAGCGAATGTTCAGGTAAAAGTAGTTAAAACATTAAAAAAAGTTAAAAAGGTAACACTAAGCACCAAAAAAGTATTACTATTTGTAGATGGGGAACAAGAAGAGGGACAAACAGTTCTTTCTGCTAAAGTGTCACCTAAAAAAGCAACTGTAAAAAATGTTATATATAAAGTAACAGATAAAAATATTGTATCTGTAAGTAAAAAGGGTGTGGTGAAGGCTAAAAAAGAGGGGAAGACGAAGATTACCGTGTTTGCGGCGGATGGCTGGGGCAAAAAAGCAGTCTGCGAAGTAACTGTGAGAAAGAAAAATTCCCCGTCGTCTACATCAGCAAATACAAATATAAGCGCCGCTCCGACTTTACCGTCTGGAGAGACAGATAAACCAACACTGACAGAAAAACCAACAAAAGATTATGTGCTGGCGGATTCTGGAAAGGCACAGCAGTTATATCTGGATTCGGATGGCGCAGATTATAATGGACTTCGATTAGTAGCGGAGTGTTTTCAGAAAGATGTTAAGATGGTATCTGATGCTGATCTGGACATCGTAACAGATGTGGGACAGATCGCGGGAATTCCTATCATTGCAGGAAGCATTGGCAATAATGGGCTTATTGATACCATGATTGAACAAGGCAGACTGGATGTCAGTGAAATTAGGGGAAAATGGGAGACTTACAAGATTGATCTAGTGGACCATCCCGTGGCAGGTGTAGAAGAGGCACTGGTTGTCGCAGGTAGTGACAAGCGGGGGACAATATATGGGATTTTCCATATATCTGAGCTGATGGGGGTATCACCGTGGGTTTACTGGGCAGATGTGGCACCAGAGAAGAAAGACACTATTTCTTTAAATTCTAAAACACTTTGTGTAACATCAAAAGAACCATCCGTGAAATATCGTGGCATTTTTTTGAATGATGAAGAACCAGCTCTTGGCAGCTGGGCCAATAATTTTTTTAAGAAAAACAAAGGCGGAAAATTCAATGAGTTTTTTTATGAAAATGTGTTCCAGCTTATTTTACGCTTAAAAGGAAATTATCTGTGGCCTGCTATGTGGTCATCGGCATTTAGTACGGATGGAGTAGAAATACCAGAGGCCAGCGCTCAACTGGCAGATGAATACGGTATTGTTATGGGCACCTCCCATCATGAGCCGATGATGAAAGCACATCAGGAATGGACTAAAGGTAAATTAAATTATGGAAATGGTGAGTGGAATTATGATACCAATAGAGAAGGTTTGACAAAGTTCTTCACAGAAGGGGCAGAGCGTAATGGCAAATATGAAAACGTAATTACGATAGGTATGCGCGGGGATGGTGATACATCTATGCTGCCAGAAGGAAGTTCGGTTCAAGAAAATATTGATCTGTTAAAAGAAGTAATTTTAGATCAGAAAAGTATTTTGAAAGAAAGCGGACTTGGGAACGTTCCGACACTCCTTGCATTATATAAAGAGGTCGAGGATTATTGGTATGGAGATGAGACCACACCTGGTCTGTGTGACTGGAACGAACTGGATGATACGATCGTCATGCTTTCAGAGGACAATTATGGAAATATCAGGACTCTGCCGACAGAGGAGAATAAGAACCGAAAAGGCGGCTGGGGAATGTATTACCATGTGGATTACAATGGCGCACCAACCTCTTACCAGTGGATACAGACATTGCAGCTTCAGAAGATGTGGGAACAAATGTCTATGGCGTATGATTACGGCGTGGACGATATGTGGATTCTCAATGTGGGAGATCTAAAACCTATGGAATCGGCAATCTCTTATTTTATGGAAATGGCATGGGATTACGACAAATGGGGCAGCAGCAACATAGACAGCACGGAGGAATACACCCGGCAGTGGATAGAGCAGCAGTTTGGCAAAGATACAGATCAGCAGGGAATCCAGGATCTGACGGCTGTTTTTGAAGAATATTTAAAGATAAATAGTACGCGCAGGCCAGAAAACGTATCTTCAACCACCTATAGCCTTGATAATTACAATGAGGCAGTGAAGATGTTGGATCGCATCGACAAATTGATCAAGCTGGCAGACCAGTACAAAGAAAAACTTCCTCAGAGTGCACAAGCTCCTTACTATGAATTGATTTATTATCCTGCTGTGGCGGCAGCAAATATCAACCGGATGCAGATTTATGCCGGACTGAATCAGGCATATGCCAAACAGAAGCTAAGCAGCGCTAATGTATATGCGGCTTTGATCGAGGAGACTATTGCCCTGGATAAGCAGATGGAGCATACCTATGATAAAAATATGCCGGGAGGTGTTGGTAATAAATGGGACGGCATGATGTATCAAGCTCAGGATGCAGGGCATGTCGGCTATCCAGAATGGAGACCAAAAGGTGCTTACCCTGTTCCTGTATATGTAGATATTCCAGAGGAAGCACATATGTATGTGCGTTTGCAGGAGGATTCCAAAGCGTATGACAGTGGTAGTGTGAATTTGCAGGACTTTACAAGCATCAACGATGAGAGTTATTGTATACATGTAATGAATGGTGGAGCAGCCGCTTTTGATTATGAGGTGGAAGCTTCTCATGACTGGATTACTCTAAGTAGGAAATCTGGTACAGTGAAGGAACAGGATACCATAGAAATCTGCGTGGATTTTTCAAAATTAAATGCTGATAGCACTGGAACAGTAACGATAACGGCAAATGGACAGACCGTAAAAATAAATGTATCTGCTTCTGTTATTGCCACAGAAGGATTAGAAGAGAAAACATATATAGAGGCCCATAACTATATATCTATAGAGGCCGCTAACTATACGGATTCAAAAACAGCTGCTGGCGGGGCTGCCTGGAAGGAAATTAAAAATTATGGGCGAGGACGATCCTCTATTAAAGTATTTCCCTGTACTGGGCGATTCATTGATACAGAAGATGCACCCTATGTAGAATATACATTAAAGACAACTAGTACGGATAAGTACAGTTTAATGGCATACATCGCACCATCCAACAATGTAGATTGGAATTATGTAACAATGAAGTTTGGCGTATCCGTGGATGAAGAAGAAGTACAAATTGTAGATACAATTTCTAAAAAATATATTGCTGGAACATGGAAAGATTCACTTTGGTCAAATGGTGTCAAAAATGGAGTTCATACCAAAGAGATTAGTTTGGGAAACTTAAGTGAAGGTGTACATAAAATCCGGATTTATTCTATGGACCCGGAGATTGTATTGCAGAAGTTTGTCTTACACCCAACAAATAAAAAATTAAAGAACTCTTATATGGGTCCTGGAGAAAGCTATTTTGTGGGAAAAGAAATCTCTATGTTTGAATGAGTGAAAATACAATTTAAAAACAGAAAGGATAATATAATGACGAAATTCCCGATTTATCACAAAGATAATCTTACTCCTTTGTTTGTGGATAGTGATGCTCCGAAGGGGATAAAGAGGGTAGCAGCTACTGTGTGTAAGGATATTGGTCTTGTGACAGAACAAGTCCCAGAGCAGGTGAATACACTTTCACAAGTTACAGGTGGGACAATAATGATTGTTGGTATATACGGTAAGAGTCAAATTATGACGTATTTAGAGGCAAATGGATATCTGGATGGTACTACGCTAAAAACAAAAAGAGAATGTTATCTTCTAAAAGTAGTAGAAAATCCCTTTTCAAAATTTCCTCAGATCGAAAAGGCACTTATCATTCTTGGCAGTGACAAACGAGGAACAATTTACGGAATGTTCCATGTATCGGAAATGTGTGGAGTGTCACCCTTGATCTTTTGGGGTGACGCGGCTCCGGAAAAAAGAGAGGAAGTAGTCTTATCTTTTGAGGGTGAAATCGTTTCAAAGGAACCTTCTGTTATGTTTCGTGGTTTTTTTATTAATGATGAATGGCCGGCCTTTGGTAAATGGTGCACCAAACATTATGGTGATGTGAATGCCAGGGCCTATGAGAAAATCTTTGAGCTGCTTCTTCGGTTGAAAGGAAATTATCTTTGGCCCGCCATGTGGCGCAGTTCATTTTGGGAAGATGGTCCGGATCTGGAAAGTGCCCGCCTGGCAGATGAATATGGAGTTATCATGGGAACATCTCATCATGAACCACTCGGACGTGCTGGAGTGGAGTGGCAGAATCAATATAAAAAATATGGTGATGATAATACATGGAGTTTTCTTTCTAACCGTGAGGCGATTACGGAATTCTGGCGTGACGGATTAAAGCGCTGCAAGAATTTTGAGAATGTTATTACGATAGGAATGAGGGGAGAGGATGATTCACTGCTGATGAGCGAGGATACCAGCCTGGAGGAGAATATCAATGTGATTAAAAGTGCTGTCCATGTGCAAAATAAGCTGATTCGTGAAGAGTTTGAGAAACCTATTCAGGAAATTCCACGCATGATTGCCATATATAAAGAAGTGGAAAACTTTTTCTATGGTGATGAAACTTGTAAGGGCCTTCGTGAATTTGATGAAATCGAGGATGCGATCTGGCTATTAAGTGATGATAATTATGGAAACATACGTTCCCTTCCACAATCGACGGATCGCCCGCATCGGGGTGGTTATGGGATGTATTATCATTTTGATTATCATGGTGCACCATATAGTTATGAGTGGTTTGGAAATACCAATGTGGTTCAGGCATGGGAACAGCTGACGATGGCATATGAATATGGTATTCGCAGTATGTGGATCGTGAATGTGGGAGATATAAAGGGAAATGAATATCCTCTTAGTTTTTTCATGAATCTTGCCTACGATTATGATACCTGGGGAATTTCAAATATCAATAGTGTTACAGAGTTTACAGAGCGATGGATTTCCCAGCAGTTTCCTGGGAGTTCAGATTCACAACATAAACAGATACATAGAATTATAGCTTCATATATGAAGCTGACCAGTCAGAGACTTCCAGAATCTCTTAATGAAAAGGTATATCAATGCGAATTTCATGAGATTGAGCGTATACAGGATGAAATTAAAGCCGTGGAGGAAGAAGTTGTTTTCCTGCATAATAATTTGTCTGCAGAAATGCTTCCTGCATATGAAAGCATGATTTTCTATCCAGTTATGGCATCTTTGAATATTATTAAGCTAAATCTGGTGGCAGGGAATAATGCAGAACTTGCCAAACGTGGTGTCTTAGCTGCTAATGATGAGGCTGCTCGTATAGGTGAACTGATTGCATTAGATCAGCATTACGAGAAGCAGTTTCATACGATGTTAAATAGTAAATGGAAGCATATGATGGATTCAGCCCATACTGGATTCCGTAATTGGGATGATAACGACTGGACTTATCCCCAGGCAAAAACGGTTTATCCGATTCCAAAAGCAAAGATAACGGTAAGTTTTCGTGGTAACAATGCATATCATCTGGGAGCACACTGGCAGGATAAGGTGCTTCTTTGCAACGAGGAAATGTTGAGACCAGATTGTAATAAAATTTATCTGGATATTGACAGCCGGGGGAGTGTTGATTTTCAATATACGATACATTGTGTAGAACCCTGGATTCTGTTGTCACATACAGAAGATAAGTCCTGTCTTGAAAATCGGTCCCGTACCACGCTTGTGATTACCTGCGATAAAGATAAATTAAAGGGAGTCCAGAAGGCAGTTATAAGGCTTGATTTTAAGTTTGACAATGGAGAGAAAACATGGTCGGAGGTGGAAGTGAAAGCGGCAGGTAGCTACCCTTATTCATACGAAAATGTTTTTATAGAAAATGAGGGTTATATATGTATGGAAGCTAGACATTATAAGACAAAAGTGGATGTGGGTGGTAAAGGCTGGCAGGTGGTTCCCCGCCTGGGGAGGACGACGGATGCCATCAAGTCTTTTCCGGTAACAATAAACTGGGAGAGGGAAAAGGAACGCCCATATGTGGAATATTCATTTGTAGCTATGCATGAGGGTGAATATCTGCTAAGATTTTATGCTGCACCACGCAGTCCGATGGTGAAGGGCGGAACGGTTCGTGGCGCCTACAATATAAATAATTGTAATCTCAGGTGGTTTGATGCAGTTGATTCTGGATATTTTGCGGAATGGCAGAATGAGACATGGAGCTATGGTGTTACCAATCATATTCGGCTTATTGAGGAGAAAGTAACGTTAAAAAAAGGCGTTAATTCGTTAAGATTTTTTGCAGCAGACCCCAATATTATTTTGGAAAAGATTGTGTTATACCGTATGGATAAATCAATTCGGAATACTTACCTGGCACCGCCAGAAAGTTATTTTTATTCTTTGTCAATGCAGGTTATTTAATAAGGCGGCGCCGATCTGAATTCTTTCAGATCGGCGCCGCCTTATTAAAATTGTGCGAATCAAAAAGCCTGTGACTGCCAGTCAGCTCAATCTTTACCTTCTGTCACAGTAGAACTCCAGCCGTAACGGAATCCCCGGTCAGTAGTCAGCTCGGAAGAAAAGATTTCAAAATAAATAACTGCGTCATGGGATAATGTAAATTCTACGGTCATGTTATCTTCTGAAACGCTTTTCCGCTCTGTCAGAATCAGTGGGTTTGCTGCTTCCTGGAGCAGCTGAGTCTGACTGCTGGTGAGATTTGCCGGCTCACCGAGATCGTGCCATACTTTCTGTGGATTGCAGGTGGTTTCGTCCACGATCTTTTGCAGACAGCAGTACTCACCGGAAGAAAGCGCAAAATGAAGCTCAATTGTAAGAGAATCACTGCCTGTCTCACAGGAAAGATTCCACAAGATACCGCGGACTGTTCCCTCATTTTCGCAGACAATTCCGTGTTCGCTGCGGAAAATACATTTTCCCGTCAGTTCTTTAAAGAACTCAAAAGTCCAGAAAGTGGGCTTGGGGATAATGTTATTCGCCAGAAGTCCAAATCCCCCATGAAATGGAGTGAAAGGCACACCCTGTTCTTCAAATACATCGCCAAAGGTCCAGTAAGAATAGCCGGTACAGTAGTCTCCAATCTCCGATAAAATCCGGGCTAGGCTCGCTGCATTCTGGTTGGTGTCATGAAGCGGGCAATTTGGTACATAGGCGGTATTAAATTCCGTGATGTAAAAGGGAAGATTTTCGTATTCCTCAAATTCACCGATGATCTCACGACACCGCTTTAATGTACTGAAAGAGTATTCACTGGACTGAAGGTCCGCGTAGTCATAGTGCCCATCCCTTTCCGGAAAATGAATGGTATAGTGATGTCTGGAGATAAAGTCCAGGGGAACTTTATTTTCTTTGCAGTAAGTTAAGAATCCCCGCATCCATACTTCATCATTTCCGCCGCAGATCGCCGGTCCGCCCACTTGAAAATCTGGATGCACCTCTTTGATGGCATAGGCTGTCCGGGTATAAAGTTTACAGTATTCTGGCATATCTGCATGTTCCCAGAAGCCTGTCAGGTTTGGCTCATTCCAGACTTCCACAGGCCAGCTCAGCACTTCCTTTTCACCGTATCGGGAAAGCAGATGAGTGAGTGTTGCCTGAACCAGTGCACACCATCGGTCATAATCTTTCGGCGGCGTTACATTTCCTTTCCAGTAAAACTGTGTCTGGGTGCCAGAAGCTAGTCTCTCAGGCATAAAGCCAAGCTCCAGAAAGGGCCGGATCTGGAGTTCCAGGTAACTGTCGATCACTCTGTCCAGATAGGTGAAGTTATATTCAGATTTAATGCTCCCATCCTCGTCCTTATATTCCTGGTAGACCGCCATATCATCACAGAAAAGTCCATGTCCCCGTATGTAAGAAAATCCAATCCTTTTTTGGACAAATGCCAGCTGGTCCCAGTATTCCTTGTGAAGTGCCAGTCCCATACGCCCTGTTCCCACACAGTATGTCACATTGTTGTGAAATGGTACGTATTGATTTAAATTAATATCATATGTCATTTTCATAAACTGCGTTCCTCCCCGATTTTTTCTATCTATAATATAACATTTTTCTTTTGTCTGGCGCAACCTAAAAGATAAATACTTTCTGTAAATCTATATGATTTTAATTGCTATTTTTCCTATTCTTCCTTATAATAAGATTATATTTTAGAAAGGGGTGCATAAACCAATGAAACGTTGTAGAATATTTTTAGCGCATGCAGCTATTTTTGGACTTTGCCTGGCGACGATCACTCCTGGTACAGTTTCTGGCGCAAAGACAAAAAAACCAAAGCTTTCCAAAGGTACATTGACGATCACCGCAGGAAAGACGCAGACCATCAAGCTTTCCCGGGCAGGAAAGAAGGCAAAGGTAACTTGGAGTACAAATAAGAAAAAGGTAATAAAATTATCGAACAAGAAAAAGACTTCCTGTAAAGTAAAGGGGCTGAAAAAAGGAAATGCTCTTTTGAACTGTAAGGTGAAAACTGGAAGCAAAAAGTATAAACTTCGGTGTAAAGTGAAGGTGCAGCCAAAGAAGGTTGTAAATACACCAAGCATTCTTGCCGCTTATAAGGGCATCATTCCGAATATGGGCGCTGCTGTCAATTATGGAAGCAGAGCTCCCAGAGAGCTGCGGGACAATAAAACTCTGGCATTTATCAAGAAACATTTTAACAGCATAACCCTGGAAAATGAGATGAAGCCGGACAACATTCTTGGTTCTGCGCCAAAGACTCTGTCCGTCCAGGAGGCAAAGAGTAAGGGGTATTATATCCCGGAAGGTTACAGCGAGGCGAAGGTTCCACAGTTAAACTTCAATGAAGTGGATGGTGCGCTGGAAGCTGCTTCAAAAAACGGCCTTAGAATGCGTGCCCATACTCTTGTATGGCACAGCCAGACGCCGTCATGGTTCTTTACAAAGAATTATGATGGAGATACTGTCGTGGCAACAGATATTATGGATGCCCGTCTGGATTACTACGTACATAATGTAATGGCGCATGTGATGGAAAAGGAAAAAGCGCTTACTGGTTCTGCTGGCAGTATTGTTTATGCATGGGATGTTGTAAATGAGTATCTGAACCGGAGGACTTTTGGAAAGGTCTGGGATAGTGTATACGGAAATATGGGTGCTTCGCCATCTTATGTAAAAAAGGCTTTTCAGGTGGCATATGGTATGCTGAAGACTTATGGTGTTCAGGATAAGGTAACACTTTTCTATAATGATTATAATACATACTTTAATACCCAGAAGGTACTGGATCTGGTCAGCTTTATCAATAAAGATGAACCGGAGAAAATCTGTGGCGGTATTGGAATGCAGAGTCATGTAGATGTAAAAGTGCCGACGGTGAGCCAATACGGTGCTGCATTGGAGAAATTCCTTGCTGCCGGGTATGAGATTCAGATCACAGAGCTTGATTTTACCATCAATTTTGATACGGAAGGCTCTTCTGCGTCTTATTCCTATGTGGATGAAAATGAGACCAATAATGATCAGAAAAAGTTTGTCAGCAGTCTGATGAAAACGATTATTGCGAAACAGAAGAACCGCGATGTCAATGTAAATCCAAAGGGAATCACGAATATCACTTTATGGGGGCTTACCGATAGTACATCCTGGCGATCCCAATGCCAGCCGCTTCTGTTTGGAGATAACATCTATGATCCAAAACCGTCTTTCTATTCCTTTATAGAGGCGGTAAAATAATATGATGCCAGGGCCAAAAGGTCCAACATCGTGATGTAAAATCAGAAAAGGGGGTCTCTTAAGTCATGTTAAGACTTTTGAGACTCCCTTTTCTTGTATACTTAGTATGTTGTTATTTGTGTTATTCAGCCAGAAGGTCTACTCCCAGGCAAAACTTCCATCGTCTCTCATTACGTCACCAAGTTCCTTATAGTCAAAATATCTAAATTCTGCTTTTGCTTCGTAGTAAGCGTAATCGACACATGCCATGCCGACAAAAGCTCCTGTGAAGAATCCACCATAGCTTTGCAATACATAATCATCGGACAGGATGGCAGCATCCAGTGTTACCGGAATCTCTTTGTAATTTTCGCCGTCAAAGGAATATTCATAAGTATAACTTTCTTTTCTGACCTTTGTCCTGAACCAGACGTCTGCACCCTCCGGCACTGGAATGGCGTCATCCCTCAGGAAAGAACTATAGTTTCCGCGGTT
Organism: uncultured Roseburia sp.; assembly: GCA_947246475.1. Classification (GTDB taxonomy): domain Bacteria; phylum Bacillota; class Clostridia; order Lachnospirales; family Lachnospiraceae; genus Eubacterium_F. The sequence goes on along the minus strand of CAMXSH010000005.1, from coordinate 55,067 downwards.
GCACTGCGCTACCTCGATCACCCGCCCACTTTTTTCATTCCATGTCACAAAGGCAAAGGACCAGTGCCTGTCGTTGTAGTAGTTTGTCAGTCCCGCCATCTGCTGGTAAGAAAATGGATCGTAGCTTACTTTTACGGAAGCATCAAAGTAAAATGCCTGCCAGCGTTTGGCTACTAATGACAATTCATGTGTATTGCAGAGAGATCCCTGCCCACGCAGAACAAGTTTGCCATCGCCAGTGCTGCCCATCGCTTTGGTAAAAGGGACACGAAGGGTATTCCACTCATCATGAAGCAGAGATGAATCAAATTCATCATGGAAAGAGTGATCTGTCGGCGCGGCAGTCTCTATACCATCAGCTGGTGCATCCACATAGACAGAGCCGCCGTGTCCGCCCTCGATCCGCGGCCAGCCTTCATCATCCCAGTACACTTTCTGGATAGACGTCTCCCGTCCCAGTGTGCAGTAGCCCCGGGGATCGATGCAGGATTCATTTTCGTGGGTCCATGGACGTCCGCACAGACTGGCGTAATACCACTCACCGCCAGGCGTCTCAACCAGAGCACCATGCCCCTGTTTTTGTATACCCAGGTATGGAGTATCAAAGTTCGTGATAAATGGCCCATCTGGTTCTGTCTCAAAGCTGAGCTCATCCAGAGTACGGGATCTTGCCACGACCTCCTGATGTGTGTACACAGTTCCGCCCTGGGCTGCAAAAAGATAATAATAACCATTTATTTTATAAAGATGGGGTCCCTCGACAAGTTTGACGTCTGTACCATTATAAATATTTCTTGCAGTTTCTGGTTTTAACTTCATGGAAGCAGTATCAAATTCTGTCAATGTAATACCGTTGAATCCATGGTGATATTCACGGTGATCCCATGTTTGCTGTACCAGGTATTTTCTTCCGTCTTCGTCATGGAACAGAGAGGCATCAAATCCTACACCATTGACACGGATCGGATCAGACCAGGGACCGCGGATGTCCTCTGCTGTGGTAATGTAGTTTACCATATCCTTAAAGGATCCTTCTGTTATTTTAACGTCGGTGTAGACCAGCCAGAATTTACCATCTGCATAGGAAAGATCTGGTGCCCAGATACCGCCGGAGGAAGGATTCCCCTTCATATCGAGCAGTGTCGTTGTCGATAACGGAGAGGGGAGCAGATTCCAGTGGATCATATCTTTTGATTCATGCAGACGTACGCCTGGAAACCACTCAAAGGTAGAGTTTGCTATGTAATAAGTATCATCCACGCGGATAATGGAAGGATCTGCGTGAAAGCCAGGTAGAACCGGATTTTTTAATTGTTTCATAAGATGATGTAAACCTCCATTCTTGTAATTTATTTCTTTTACTTTCTGTGCACGCTTTCTGTACAAAATAAGTATAAATGCTTTTAGGTTAAATGACAAGATTATACTTGCAAAAAAGCGGAAAATGCTATACCTAAAGTTATAATAAACACGATGCAAAAGGGCTTTATGGAGAGGCAGTTGATCTCCGTAGAGTTTTCAGAAGAAAATATAAATTCCATATCATATGATTTAACCATTGAGTCTGTCATATCAGAGTCCGAATTACTAGAGGTGTGCGATGTGCCCCCTAATGAATATGTTGTAATTCAGACAAAAGAGGTTTTATCAATACCCAAAGATATAATGGGAAGAATTGCTCTTTCTGTATTTTTTCTTGGAGCTATGTAAAGATTTAGATATACATATCATATTAATTGAATCCCCAGAAACATCTGCTTTTGCTATTGTTCATAATCCATACTTGAATTTTTGCCATGATTATGTTATAGTGAGCATAAAGAAAGGCATCTGCTGGAACAGATGTCTCTCAGACGGATAGTGTCCAACTCCAAAAGTGGATGCTCCCAAGCATTGATACAATGTCCTAAGGGACACCGCCTAGCCTGCTTGCCGACAGGTTAGGCAATTTTTATTTTCGCTTGTTCTTCCTATCTATGTAGGCAGGCAACGCTATCAGCAGAGTTCCGAAAGATACCAGCAAAGCCAGTATTCCCAGAAAAACCATAATAGTTTCATAATCTGTCATCAGCGTCACCTCCCGTCTGGTGTAAGTCCGGCAAATCATAGATTATGCCGGCTAAGTTTACAGTGACAGCTTGGGAGGCTACCACCCTGTCGAAGGGCTTTTCCGTAAGGGAATTTTAACATATCTTGTACCCACATTCAAGAACGATTTGAGTGACGATATTTCAGCTTCTATATTTATCTCTTTTGTATTTATTGACATCTGGCTCAAAAGAATTATGTTGATTTATAATCTCCTGTTCCACAAACCTCATGCCATATTTCTCTCCCCATTCTTTCACTGTAGATTTCGGCAATACATTGACGGAGATACTGAAAAAGGCGAAAAGGGAACAGCATAGGGAACGGTTCCGATACGGGGAACTCTGCCACCATAATTATTACCGACAGGTAACAGAGAAAGGACGTAATAATTATGAGGTTTACACCCTGCAGAATACGGAAAATATTCCAGAGGATTATGGGGAAATTTCCTTTGTGTGTCTGCGGCATGATGGGACATGTGAAACTCCCATGACAGTAAGCAGCGTATGCCGAAAAATCCAAAAGGAGCTGCCTGGCATGAAGGATTTTCATTTTCATTATCATATAATGAAATAAACGGTGATTAGGAATCTGAGTTATATGAAAGCAGATCTTACTGGAGATGGCATTCCAGAGAGCATTCAGATTGATGAGAGCGCAGCGGCAGAACCAAGGACTGGTGATGAGCCAACGATCCGGGTTTTTTCCGGAAAGACAGGGGAGATGATCTGGTCTCTTCCAGTGAACGTAGTTCATGGGGGATGGAACAATGTGTATTTGTACAGGGATGGTGGGAAGTCCTTTCTTATGACCTGGAAACCTGCCATGTATCAGGGAGCGGCAGATTACCAGTGGAAAATTTTTTCTCTCACAGAGGATGGGAAGGAAAAGATACTGGCGTCAGACTTTTTTGATTTTGATCTGAACAACTTGAAGAAAAGCGATGCAGAGCGCCTGCGGAGTTTTGCAGAAAGATTGAACAGGTATTTAAAAAAGGCCCAGCTGCTTATCAGTACCCAAGAAGGTATACTCCGCATAGGAGTTAGAGATGTAGCTGTGAAGGGGAGAAGTGAGCACTACGATCCCTCAGAGGAACTGGCGGAAATGAAAAAATAAAATAACAAGAGAAGGTTGACAGTTGTGTACCTAATGGATATAATAAAGGTATACAGATGTCAACCTTTTAAACTGGAGGGATTTTATGAAGAAGATTAAATTGTCAGATGCGGAATGGAAGATTATGGACAGGCTGTGGGAAACACCCTATCTTACGATTCGTCAGCTGACGGAAAGTCTGTTTGAGGATACGGGATGGGAAAAGCATACGGTCATCACCCTTCTTGGACGGATAGAAAAGAAAGGAGCATTATCCTATCGTCAGAATGGCAGGGCAAAGGAGTTTTATCCCTTGGTTTCCAGGGAGGACGCCTGCGGGGAAGAGACCAGGAGCTTTCTCGAAAAAGTTTACCAGGGGAGCTTAAGTATGATGGTGCATTCCATGGTGGAGAGGGAGTCCCTGTCAGAACAAGAACGACAGGAACTGATTCGGATTCTGGAAAAGGGAGAAAAAAAGGGGGGATGATGCTATGGAAGTATTGATGGCAGTTGTTTTTTTACCAGGAATCATCTATTTGCTGGCAGTTACAGATTACATGGCAGTAACTATGATTGATATTAGTGTGCTGGTATTGTTTTTATGTGTTATAAGGATTTTGTTCCGGAAAAAAATACGCGGGGAATTGATGTATTCGTTGTGGATCCTTGTTCCTATACGCTTTCTGTTCAGTCCGTTCTTAACTGCATTTAGGAATTTGGTGGAACGGAAGAATATTCCAGATATAAATTTAACAGATAGTAGTTTTGAAATAATTCAGAATATGGTTCAGTCAGCTCAGTCAGAAAATGTAAAACTGGTGTCAGGGGTGGAACCAGTGCGCCTGGACCTAAGGGCAATATCTCTGCCAGTCTGGTTCTGGTTCGTGTGGGCCTTGGGGATTGCAGTGGTATATCTTTGGTCTGTGTATGTAAATGAAACATTCCGCCACAGGTTATTTGAACAGCGGATCCGGATTGTTGTAGAAGGCTGCCAGTACCCGGTTTACAAAGTCCCAGGAATTGTTTCTTCCTGTGTCATGAAAGTAAATGGAAAAAAAGGAATTTATCTGACGGAAACCGTGGCTGAAGATGAGGAAAAAAGGGAATATGTTCTTACCCATGAACTTTGCCACTTAAAACATAAAGATCTTTTTTGGGGAAATCTTCGCTGTATTGTGCTTGCCTGCAACTGGTTTAATCCGTTGATCTGGGTGGCAGCTTCTTTATCAAAGCGGGATGGAGAGACGGCATGTGATGAAAGATCCATACGTGTCCTCGGTGAAGCAAAGAGACATCGTTATGGCAGGGTGCTGGTGGAAATGGTGCCGGATAAAGAACAAAGGAATGGCTTATTTTTTACCGCTACGACTATGGGTGGGGGAAAACGGGAATTGATCTACCGAGTATGCCGTATTGCCGAAAGCAGGAATCGGTGGATTCCAAGTATTGTCGTTCTGGTGTTTACATTTTTTCTGGCATGTATGATCGGGTTTGTTCCCTCTTCTGCAGACTTAAGGGGGCTTACTCCAGAGGAGACAGTAAGGCAATATCTCTATTACTGGAATCAGAACTACCAGGAGGGGATGAACAGTCTTAGGGTGGATGGAGGTTCATATAATAGTCATGGAAATGTGACTGTCAGAAAGTGTGGTAAAACAACAGAGGTGGAAGACGATGATGTTGATATTGAAGGGATCTGGAGTAAGGCTGGAAGTAAATGGGCGGCCGCGCGGAGACTGAGTCTGGAAATTCAGAGGGAGTATACGGAGCATAACGAAAAGACAGGAAAGGAAGAGCAGCGGAGGAAAAGCAGGGAGGAGGAATTTATAGTTGTCCGGAAAAGTACAACTGCTGACTGGAGGATACTGGTGACGACGCTCGATGAGCCCTATTATTGGTAATGATTACTGGCATGTTGAAGGCAACATCAACATGCCAGTTCAATTTATCACTGGGGCAAAAAACTTTTGACTTCAACATCATCATATAGTTCAATGGCCAGAACAAAACAGTGTTTAAATTCGCGCCATCGAGCTATGTCTCTATGAAAGCCATGAAGCAAGATGGCTGAAATCGATCAAAAGCTCACCATGATAGATATTGACCGGAACAGGCTGGTTCAAACCGCATATCCTGGGATAGATCACATCCTCTTCAAAAAAGTAGATGAGAAGCTTTTTCTGATAGGGATCCAGGATCCAGTATTCCAAGACGCCTGCATCGGCATATTTGGAAAGTTTTTTGAAACAGTCTTTCTTTTTGGTGGAAGGTGATAATACTTCTAGTACGAAATCAGGAGCTCCGTAAATACCCCAGCTGCACAGCTTTTCGTCCTGATTTTCACAAAGTACGACCATATCTGGCTGCACCATGGTTCTGTTGTCGCGGTCCAGCTGAACATCCAGTGGGGACATCAGAGGCAGGCACTTTCCACCCTGTTCCAGAATATAATTGGAAAACTGGCGGTAAATCTCGCCGCATATGCGTTGATGCAAAACGGAGGGGGCGGACATATCGTAAAAAGTACCATCAATGAGTTCCCGGCGCTGGTCCTCTGGCAATGCATGATAGTCATCCACGGTGTAAGTTCCGGCATGTTTTGTGGAATATGCATAACTTTCTTGTAATGCAGTCGAATCTTGAAAAAGTTTTTCCAAAGCCATCAAAGTGTCATAGCGGGGGTGGGTGGTTTCACCAGAAAAAATCTTCTGTATGGTGCCTAGAGGGATGCCGGATAATTCAGACATCATGGAATAGGAATATCCCCGTTCTATTTTTTTTTGTTTCATTTCTTCAATCGTCATAAGACCACCCCTAATCCCGGAATATTTTTATTAGTTAAGTATATTATATATAAAATACTGTGTCCAGTCAAGAAAAAACTAAAAAAATATCCAAAAAATAACCGTAATATTTCCAAATTAAAAATAGGTTGAAAAAAATTGCCGGATAGTGGATAATGATGTTGGAATTAAAGGTGTATGAATTTAGAAATGGAGATTGTGATGAAGTGGATCCTGTTTTGTTTTATAATAATAAATGTTCTTAGCTTTTTTCAGATGGGCTTTGATAAAAGACGGGCAAAAAGGCATGAGTGGAGGGTACCGGAAGCACATCTGTTTTTGGCGGCGCTGGCTGGAGGCAGTGTGGGAAGCATTCTGGGTATGAGAGTATTTCGCCACAAGACCAGACACTGGTATTTTGTGTGGGGAATGCCGGCAATCCTCGTAATGCAGATCGTGTTGCTGTTTGTCGTTTGGAGAGGGTGGATGTGATTGAGTTATGATATGACACGGGGAGATATCACCAGTGGCATCATGAAGTTCGCCCTGCCATTGATGGCCGGCAATCTTCTGCAGCAGGTGTATAATATTGCGGACACGCTAATTGTGGGCAGATACCTGGGAGAGTATGCGCTGGCTGCTGTGGGGTCGTCTTACACGTTAATGATTTTCCTCACTTCTGTTTTGCTGGGACTCTGTATGGGAAGCAGCGCTTTTTATTCGATCCAGTTCGGGGCGGGAGAGCAGGATCGTTTAAAAACAGGGGTTTTTCTTTCTTTTGTGGGGATTGGAGGGCTTACGATCCTGTTAACGGCGGGGTCTTTTGTGGGAATTCAGGGGATTTTGTGGTTTATGAGAGTTCCAGATGGTATCCAGGGATGCATGAAAGAATATTTGATCTGTATATTCTGGGGGATTCCAGCAGTTTTTATCTATAATTTTGCTGCCAGTCTGTTGAGAAGCGTGGGAAATTCTCTGACTCCTCTTATATTCTTGGGGATTTCTGCACTGTTGAATGTCGGGTTGGATTTGTTGTTCATATTAGTGACTGGATGGGGCGTGGCGGGAGCTGCGTCAGCGACTGTGCTGGCACAGTATGCAGCGGCAGCTGGGATTTTCATATACTATTTAAAAAAATGTCCCATGCTTCGGGTGGAGAGAGCGCATATGCGGTGGGACGGAGGCATTCTAAAAGAAATATCCAGCTTATCGGTACTCACCTGCCTGCAGCAGTCAGTAATGAATTTTGGAATTCTGATGGTACAGGGTCTGGTGAACAGTTTTGGAACCGTGGTGATGGCAGCATTTGCGGCAGCCGTAAAGATTGATTCATTCGCCTATTCGCCAGTTCAGGATTTTGGAAATGCATTTTCTACATATGTTGCACAGAATTATGGTGCAGGAAAGAAGGAGCGTATCTGGCAGGGAATGAAGAAAGCGGTTTTCCTTGTTTTCTTGTTTTGCGTCTTCATAAGTCTGATGATCAATCTATTTGCCGGAAGACTGATGTCTCTCTTTATCGATGCAGAAAAGACTGAGATACTTTCAGTGGGAATTGGATATCTGAGGATTGAAGCATCCTGCTATTTTGGAATCGGGCTGTTGTTTCTTTTTTATGGATTTTACCGCGGGATCAAGCTGCCACAGATGTCTCTTATATTGACGGTGCTTTCCCTTGGCAGCAGGGTGGTTCTGGCATACATGCTGTCCGCAGTGCCGCAGGTCGGGGTAACAGGGGTCTGCCTGGCTGTTCCGATTGGATGGGGATTGGCAGATCTGGCCGGCGGTGGATATTATTTGTACCGAAAAAGGAGATATAATTTGAAATAGCCCGATGGCGGGAATCTGCAACGTGCATTAAAAAAGCAGGCAACGGGAATCGAACCCGCCTCCCCAGCTTGGGAAGCTGGTGTTCTACCAATGAACTATGCCTGCATACTTCTATTATATCACTGATTAGAAAAAAGTCAAAGGAAATCTTTTTATTTTAGCCCGGCGGCGCCATCGTGCCATAGGGTCGGGAGAAGGAGGAACAGGATGAAACTGGATTGGAAGGAATATATGGATACGGTGAGGCAGGCATCCGCCGAGGGCTGTGTACTTTTAAAAAATATTGAGGAGGTACTTCCTCTGAAAAGCGGCGAAAAAATAGCAGTGTTTGGACGGATCCAGCGTCATTATTATAAGAGTGGGACCGGTTCCGGAGGCATGGTGAATGTATCCAGAGTAGTGGGCATACTGGACGCACTTTTGGAGGAACCTTCTCTCTGTGTGGATGAGGAGCTTCTAGAAATCTATGACAGGTGGGAACAGACGAATCCCTTTGATGAGGGAGTGGGCTGGGCAAACGAGCCCTGGTCCCAGATCGAGATGCCAGTGAGTGATGAACTGGTCATAGCGGCAGAGAAGAGGAACGATACGGCGCTTATACTCATCGGAAGGACAGCGGGGGAAGACCAGGATAATGTAGACGAAAAGGGGGCTTACCGGCTGTCGGACACAGAAGTGGATCTGATTGAAAAGGTGACAAAATATTTTAACCGGGTGGCTGTGATTTTTAATGTGGGAAATATTATAGATATGTCCCATCCATGCCTGGAACAGTGCCAGGCGCTCCTGTATTGCTGGCAGGGTGGCATGATCGGAGGATATGGGGCGGCGGATGTTCTGACGGGCAGGATTGATCCTTCGGGGCGGCTGACTGATACGATAGCGGAAAGATTAGAAGATTATCCTTCTACTGCTAATTTTGGCGATGAAATAAGAAATTATTATCAGGAAGATATCTATGTGGGGTACCGGTATTTTGAGACGGTGGCGAAGGAAAAGGTGATGTATCCCTTTGGGTACGGTTTATCCTACACAGAATTTCAGGAAGAGATAAATGAGTTTCACGAGAGTGATGGTGAGCTTACCCTTACAGTGACAGTTCGCAATACTGGAAACAAGGTTGGCAGGCAGGTGGTGCAGATCTATGTGGAAGCGCCTCAGGGAAAGTTAGGTAAGCCCGCCAGGGTTTTGGCAGATTTTGGAAAGACCAGGCAGATTGATCCTGGAGAGAAAGAGGAACTAAAGTTCCATATTCATCCCTATACGTTTGCTTCCTATGATGATCAGGGCGCGACGGGGCATGCTTATTCGTATGTGCTGGAGCCCGGTGAATACCGGGTATATGCAGGGAAAAATGTCAGGGACGCTGTCTGTGGGGGAGTATTTTCCCTGAGAGAGATAAGGGTCCTAGAGCAGCTGTCCCAGAATCTGGCGCCGGTACTTCCTTTTCAGCGGATGAAGCCGGAAGCGCCGTTTGAGGGAGAAGATGGCTGGCACATGACATATGAAGAGGTACCGCTGGGGGAAAAAGTGGATCAAGTCAAGCGTAGGCAGCACCTGCCGGAGGAGATACCCTACACTGGTGACAGAGGATACCAACTGCGGGATGTGGCAGAGGCAAACATATCTATGGAACAGTTCGTGGCACAATTTGATGAAGAAGATCTCTCTTGTATCATCCGGGGAGAAGGAATGGGAAGCCCCAAAGTTACCCTTGGAACAGCGGCTGCCTATGGAGGGGTGTCAAAACATCTGGCAGCTATGGGAATCCCCTGCGTGTGCTGCGCCGACGGCCCTTCGGGGATGCGTATTGACTGCGGCATAAAGGCATTCAGCCTGCCTAATGGTACGATGCTGGCGTCCACTTTTGACCCAGTGCTTGTCCAGAAAATATATTCATTTACCGGGAAAGAGATGATCAACAGCCGCATCGATAATATACTGGGACCCGGGATGAACATTCATCGCAATCCTCTAAACGGAAGAAACTTTGAGTATTTTTCCGAGGATCCCTATCTGACGGGAAAGATCGCGGCGGCTCAGGTGAGAGGTCTGAAAGAGGCAGGGGTTACTGGAACTCTGAAACATTTTGCTGCCAACAATCAGGAGACAAAAAGAACGGAGTCAGATTCCGTGATATCCGAGCGGGCTCTGCGGGAGATATACCTGAAAGGATTTGAAATCGCTGTAAAGGAGGGCGGCGCCGATTCGGTCATGACCACCTATGGTTCATTGAATGGTGTGTGGACGGCAGGAAGGTATGAACTCAATACTTCGATCCTGCGTGATGAATGGGGGTTCGAGGGAATTGTGATGACAGACTGGTGGGCAAAGGTCAGCAGCCAGGACAGAGATGAGCCGGCACGGGGGAATGATTTTGCCTCTATGATAAGAGCCCAGAATGACCTTTACATGGTCTGTCCGGAAGGAGATAAAAATCTCACTGGGGATAATACCCTCTCTGAGCTGGAGAGGGGAGATCTGAAAAAGGGTGAACTGCAGCGCAGCGCCATGAACATCTGCAGGCAGTCGATGGGAACACCAGCGTATCTGCGGATGACTGGAAAGGAATGCAAGGTAGAGGTTATAAACCAGCCGATGGAGATAGAAAGCTTCAGTGTGGATGATATCGAATATTATGAGGTAAACGGTGTGGCGGAGATTCCGATGGAGCAGGTAGATACATCCAAAGATAGTAATTTTGTATTTGCTTTAACAGTAAAAAGCCAGGGAATTTATGAAATGGAACTTGAATTCTGCTCCGACCTGGAGCTGATGGCACAGATTCCTATGACTGTTTTTGCCCAAAGCGTACCTATCGGTGCGATCTCTTTTAACGGAACCAAAGGACAATGGCAGACGATAACGAAAAGAATCTGTATCGGGGCAAAATACGGGGTTCTTAGATTGCATTTTACGCAAGGCGGAGTCAAGTTAAAGACCATGCGGTTCCGGCTTGTGGAAAAAGCGGAAGATGAAAATAATCCGATGGAGGTATCGGGAGAATACGAGATGGGATTCCGTTAAGTTTATCGTACCAGGAATTCCGAAATGGGGGATAAGATGGAGATTTTATCGGGAATTATGCTGATGGTTCTGATTCTCATGAATGCCGTTCTGGTGTTTATGGTACTTAAGAAAGACAGGTCTGGGAAGCCGGATGGCGGATCGGAACAGCTGCGCCGGGACATCGACGAACTGAAGCGTATATTTACAGGGGTGAAAACGCGGGGAATATGGGGAGAGTGGCAGCTGGGAAGTATTCTGGAGGAAACACTGACCTGTGAGCAGTATGAGACAGAGTGCATGGTGATTCCCGGAAACACCAGCCGTGTAGAATATGCAGTAAAACTGCCGGGGCGGTTTGAGCAGACGGTATATCTTCCTATAGATTCCAAATTCCCCCTGGACGCCTATCTTCAGCTGGAGGAGGCACGAAACAGCGGAAACCGGGAGATGGCGGAGGACGCTGAGATTTTGTTTAAAAACCGGGTACGGGGATTTGCCAAGGAGATCCGTGATAAGTATATTATGCCGCCATATACTACAGATTTTGGTATTTTATTTTTCCCGGTAGAATCGATCTATGTGGAGGCGGTAAAGTGCGGACTGGGGCAGGAGCTGATGAAGAAATACCAGATTACCATGGCTTCACCGGAAAGCCTCTCCGTTCTTCTCAATACACTGCAGATGGGATTCCGGACACTGGAGATCGAGGAAAAGAGCAGTGAGGCCTGGCGGGTGCTGACGGAGGTCCGCTCCGAGGTAGAGAAGTACGAAGAGGTGCTGCTCAATCTGCAGAAGCGGATTGAGCAGACAGGAAAAGAGCTGGAACTTTTGGTGGGAAGGCGTACCCGGATTTTGAAGAAAAAGCTGGAACGGCTGGATGAGGAAGATCTTGATGAATATTAAGATAATGCTGGCCTAGTTATTCTCTTTCCATTTGCCATGTCCATGGCCCTTCCCGTGTCCATTGTTTCCATTCCCGGTGTGGATTTTGCAGCCTGAGTCACCGATTAAATCTCTTATCTCCCGCATAGTTAGCCCTTTAACATCTTCAACCGTCGTATCCGGGTTCACTTTCTGCAATTCCAAAAATGCCCGGTATTTTCCGACGGATAACCCTGCGGCGTGAGCCTCGCTGACATCATTGTAATTACCTATATCACAGCAGTGGTTCTGGTGTTTTGGAATACAGGTTTCAATGTTGTCAAGCATTTCCCTGTTTTCCTGTTCGTTTTTTCCAGCCACAGAGATTGACAGCATTTCATCCTGGTTCAGATACGAGACAATACTCTCTGTCTTCAAAATCTCATCGAGGGCACTCCTATAGTCCATAAATTGTATGTCCAGTTCATCCGTAACTTTCAGCCCATCGTCATTATAATGATTGATTGAGATTACCCGGTTAAACCGGTTTAAGTTTAGTTCAATAGACGGATTGATATCGATGCTGATCACCGAGGTCTGTGTAAAATATAACTGATATCCGCTAAAAACAGTTAGAAAAAATAAAAAGCATGCCGCCACAGGAATGAGCTTTTTATAGGATGGTTTTTTCTGCCGTTTTGTATAATTTCTTGTCTTTTCTGCAATATATTTTTTGGTTTGTTCCTTTAACTCTTCTTCTGCGTGAATGTTGTCAAAGGTTTCTTTTATCCTGTTATTCATATCCATCACCTCCCAATTTTTCCCGCAATATTTTTTTGGAACGTGTTAGATAGGTGTAAATCGTGTTGACGTTTTTATGAAGTATCTTTCCTATTTCCGGCGCCGTATAGCCTTCATAATAATGAAGATAAACGACAGTTTTGTATTTTTTTGGTAGTGACTGGACGGCTTCCAGAACTTCCTGATGATCTGGTAATAATTCACAAGGCTGCTCCGTCAGTTCGTCAATGGAGACTACATGGGTTCTAAAAAAGTTTTTGAGTAAATCCTTGCAGGCATTTATGGTCACACGGATAAACCAGGCCTTTTCATGTTCTTCATTTTCAAACACAACGGAACTTAAGACATACTTCAAAAACACGGTTTGAAATATGTCCTGAGTATCATGATAATTTTTTAAATGAATCATACAGAGCCTCCGAACCATATCAGAATACTGGCAGACCGCCCTGTTCACCTCTTGTTCACTCCGCATAAATGCCCTCGTTGTTATCTCCTGTGACAGCCTCCTCCGTGGCCGTAACCGCTGCGTCCATGGCCGCCTCCCCAGCCGCAGGCACCGCTCTGTCTTCTGGAAGCATAGTTATCACATACACCATCGCCGTCCTCATCGACATAGCCTTTTCCAGCATTTGCCCCATTGATACCGCGTTGTTTGTAATTATCACAGATGCCATCGCCGTCCTTATCTACGAAAGAACAGTCCTTTCCGCAGTAGTTGCATACCGTGTCTGTGTTGATGTCGTCAGAACTTTTTTCTCTAACTTGTTCTGTAGTAACAAAGCTGCTGGGTGCTTCTTTAACTGGTGCTGCAGTAACAAAGCTGCTGGATGTTTCTTTAACTTGTTCTGCAGTAACAAAGCTGCTGGGTGCTTCTTTAACTTGTTCTGCAGTAACAAAGCTGCTGGATGTTTCTTTAACTGGTGCTGCAGCAAAGACGCTGGATGTATGCAATGCAGCTACCAGGGCGATGGCTGTAATACCAGTTACAATCATTTTTTTCTTCATTTTCATTTCCTCCATGAATTCATCAAATACAAAGAATATTATTTACTGTTTCATATATGATACGATTCAGCTTTGAAAAACCATTCAATTATGGAAAAAATTTTTCTGTTTATTTAAGTTACTGCAGTTTTTTTATCTGGTGTCCTTGAACTGGCCAAATTGACATTGTTGGCGGGCTACCTGTAAAAATCAGTAACAAAGACGAAGCATCGGTATGGGAGTTTTCTACATTTTTCCTTAGCGGCCTTTGCCTTATCCAGGTCATCAAATATGCCGAATACGGTAGGACCGCTGCCACTCATAAGAGAACCCAGGGCGCCCTGTTCCAGCATTGTCTTTTTAATGTCTGCGATCTCCGGATGCTCTGGAATGGTTACTGTTTCTAATATATTTGCCATGCTGTCACATAGACCCCGGAGATCATTTTTTCCGATACAGTCGATCATATGGTCTATATCCGGGTGATTCGTCTGCTCATCCAGCTTCAAATTCGTATATACAAATTTTGTAGAGACATGAAATCCCGGTTTTGCTATCAATACATAGCAGTCCGGCGCTCCGGGAAGCGGCGATAAGATTTCTCCGATGCCCTCAGAGAGGGCAGTCCCCTTCATGATACAATAAGGGATGTCAGCGCCGAGGGTGATGCCCCGTTCCATCAGCTGCTGATCCGAGAGATTAAGGTCAAATAGCCGGTTCATAGCGAGCAGACAGGAAGCAGCGTCGGTGCTTCCGCCCGCCATGCCTGCAGCGACCGGAATACGCTTGTCCAGCTGGATACTTATGCCGGAATCAATATTAAATTCATCCATCAGAAGCCTTGCGCTTTTGTATACAAGATTATCTTCGTTTACTGGAAGAAAGCCAAGATTTGTGGTCAGATGTATCCCTGGAACTTTAGATTTTGCGAGAGTAAGCCGATCAAACAGCCGGATGCTCTGCATGATCATCTTTACCTCGTGGTAGCCATCTTCCCGTCTGCGTATGACGTCCAGACCGAGATTGATCTTGGCAGGAGCATTTATCCATAAAGAATCCATATTGTTCACCATCTCTTTTTTTCTATTTATTATAACAAAGTTTAGCGGAATAAAAAAGATTTTATTGGTAAAAATGATAAAAAGAAAATGTTACACCAGCCTGGTGGCGCCGTCGGGCTGTAAAAAGATCTGGAGGAAAAGAAAATGAAAAAGATTTTACTGGCAGCAGCGGTTTTATTTGTCTGCGGGCTGATGTATTTTTATGGAGAAGCGACAGAAGGAGATAAAATGCAGCGGGAGATTGCAGAGCAGGTCATACGGCTTCATGTGGTGGCGAATAGTGACAGCGAGGAGGACCAGCAGCTGAAATTGGAAGTAAAGGAGGAAGTTGTTCAGATGCTCCGTGATGAGCTGGAACAGGACACCTCTGTGATCTCTGCCCAGCAGACGCTGCGGGATCATTTAAGGGAAATAGAACAGACCGCTGCAGACTACATACAAGGAAGAGGTTATGATTATGCAGTGAAGGCGGAACTTGGCACCTGCTATTTTCCTGTGAAACAATATGGAGACATGACTTTTCCAGCGGGAGAATATAAAGCTTTGAAAGTAAATATAGGAAAGCATGAGGGAAAAAACTGGTGGTGCGTCATGTATCCAACCCTTTGCTTTGTCGACAGCACATATCAGACCGTACCAGAGGAATCCAAAGAAAAATTAAAGGAAAATCTCTCCCAGGAGGAATATGAGTCTCTAATCACTGGCGGAGAAGACGTGGAATATGGTTTTAAGATCGTAGACTTTCTGGCAGATCTTTTATCGTGAAAGATGAATTGAGGAAAGGATTAAAGGTTTCAAAGATTCAACCGAAATATATAGTAGCAATTATTTCGGAGAGTGAGTGAGAAATCTATGATTATTAACAGCAGTAAGATTTCCATTGACTTTAAAGACACTGACTACGCAAAGGGCTTAGGGGTGTCGGTACAGAATGCCAGGGAAGGCAGCATTTCCAACATAGGAATTGAGTACACAACGGATTGTGCGGTACGAAAGGATATGGGAAACAGTATCGTATATACGGATACGAATAGTAAGAACAGCATGTTGCAGGAAGCGGCTCAGGGATTGTCAGGAGACACCTTTGATCCGGCGCAGTTTATCAGCCAGAGCATGAATGGTGAGGACGCAAAAGATATAGAGGATGAGGACGGCTCGATCTTGGAAGAGTATGTGGCGTCCTCTTTAGAGCGCGCGCTGGAGCGGGTAAAAACCCAGAGGCGTGAAAATGCTGAGGCGGTGGAAAAACAGGTCGAGAATATCGAAGATAAAAAAGAATTTATGGATGAGATCGACCGCCGGATCAAGGAAGCTGCCCAGATGGCATCCGGACTGCAGGGAATGTCAGAGTCAGCGGCAAAATATATTCTGGAAAATGAACTTCCGGTAACACCAGCTAATATAAATGGAAGTCTGGCTGCAGGTGCAGTGTCCGGGGATGTTATGGCCGCAGAGGGACGAGAGCCATTTGATACGGTCCGGGATCAGGCAGAGACGATCCTCGAGAACAGTGGTCTTGCGGCAAGCGAGGAAAATATGCAGACGGCGGAGAAGCTTTATGAAGAGGGAGCTCCGGTAACTGCTGAAAATGTTCGTAATTATCAGGCGATTCAGGATCTAAAAGAGTCATCACCGGAAGTGCTGGAGGACCGCATCGAAGATGAGGTGTTGGATGGTATCCTTCCGGAGGAAGCGGATCTAACAAATATATCCCGGAAGGAAGCGGCTGAGCGGCTGGAGAAGCTGGTACAGACGGATGAGGAAACACTTCGGCGAACTTTTGGTACAGATGCGGATGCCATAACAGCAAAAAGGCAGTTGGAAGAGATCCGTCTCACGATGACGATTGATGCGGCGAGACGCATGGAGAATAAAGGTATTCATCTTGATGTACGAAATCTGGTTCAGATCGTAGAAGAGTTAAAACAGATGGAGCAGGAGGCATGCATGGGATATCTGCAGGCTTCCGGAATTGAGCAGTCAAATGAAAATGTAGAGATCATGGCAGATACCCTGCGGGCAAGGGAGGATATCCTGGCAGCCCCGGCAGCAGTGTATGGCAAGACGATCGAAACAGTACATAGCGATACCATCGCTGATGTAGCAGCTGCAGGCAGGGAAATGAGACTCCGTATGGAGAGCAGTTATGAGTCTGTGGGAACAGAAGTGAGGGCAGATCTGGGAGACAGGATCAGTAAGGCATTTTCAAATGTGAATGATATACTGGAAGATCTTCAGCTGGAGCCTACTGCGATGAATCAGCGGGCAGTTCGGATTCTGGCATATAACCGGATGGAGCTTACCAGGGAAAACATTCTTTCCATGAAGGAATACGATGATAAGGTGACGACTCTTGTTAAGGGACTCCGTCCACAGGTTGTGTCAGAACTGATCCGTCGGCAGGAAAACCCATTGGAGATGAGTCTGGATGAGCTGGGGGAAAAGGTTTCACAGATTAGTGAAGAACTTACCCAGGATGATGTCTCTTTCCGAAAGTATTTGTGGAAGCTGGATCACAGCGGTGGGATTTCAGAAGAAGAAAGAAAAAGTATGATCGGTATTTACCGACTTTTAGATAAAGTAAATAAGAGTGATGGGGCGGTGATCGGACAGGTGGTCCGGGATGGCAGGGAATTATCCTTTTCATCTTTGTTATCGGCGATTCGCACGAGAAGATCCAAAGGGATTGACCGTGAGGTGGATGATGACTTTGGCGGCTTGGAAGAGGCCGTATCGAATGGCGAGAGTATCAGCGACCAGATCAGCGCAGCGTTTGGCAGCAGTGTGGTATTGAAACTTCAAAAAGAGCTTTCCCCGGCAGTGTTAAAGGAGCGGAATGAAAGTTATATGAATGATCCGCTGGAACTTCTACTGGATGAATGCCAGGGAAGTGAAGAGGCGTTTAAAGAAACTACCGAGTACTATGAACAGAGGGCAGAAGAAGTAAGGCAGATGGCGTCAGAAAGCGATGAACAGATCTTACATATATTGAAGCAGGTGGAGCTGCCAGACAGCCTTATAAATGTGCATCTGATGAAGGCTTATCTGGAACAGGGAGCGAAAGAATACCTTAAGTTCTTTACGAGAGAGGGAAGCGAGGAGATCATAGAAGCTTTTGATAATCCGCAGCTGCTCTCGGAAGTGTATGAGGAAAAGGAAAATGCGCTGGCAGATCATTTACAGGAGCAGAAGGATTCCCAAGATGTTACAAGCGACACAGTAAAAGAGATCGCAGTCATGGCGGGAAGTATATCTTTTTATCGTCAGATGCGGCGTTTTCAGAAATATGAGGTGCCGATCGTGACAGAACGCGGTGTGACGGCCTGTGCGGTCACAATAAAGCAGGGAGACAAGGCGGAGAAAGGAACCGTAGAGATCAGTATCAGTTCCAGCCGGTTTGGAAGCCTTCAGGCGACTTTTAAGGTGGCAGGGACGCGGGTATCTGGTTTTGTTACCAGCGGAGAAGAGGGTACTCTGGAGGTTTCCAGAAGTATTTTCAGTGAATTTGAAACGGATTTGGAAATGAATGGATTCACGATGGAGCGTGGAGATTTTGCAAAAGGAACAAGAAGTTCATTTCATTTAGGTAGTCAGATAGAGGAAACAGCCACAAATGATACATTGTATCTAGTGGCAAAATTATTTATTCAAAATGTGCAGAGAAGGGAAGATGAAAAATGAAGATAAACACAAATATTGCAGCAATCAAAGCGAGTGGACACTTGAACCGGACAGAGGATAAGATTACGACAAGTCTCGAAAGACTTTCTTCCGGATACCGGATCAATAAGGCGGCAGATGATGCGGCAGGAATGGCGATTTCACAGAAAATGCATGCGCAGATCCGTGGTTTACAGCGTGCTTCCAGAAATGGCGCGGATGGTATTTCCTTTATACAGACCGCAGAGGGTGCCCTTATCGAAGTAGAGAATATGCTGCAGAGATGCCGGGAGCTTTCCGTGCAGGCGGCTAACCAGGGTGTGACCATGCTGGAAGATAAAGAGGCGATCCAGAAAGAGATAGATTCTCTGATGGAAGAGATCGACCGTCTTTCATCCGATACAGAATTTAATACGAAAAGTATTCTGGATGGTTCCTGCTGTCGTCAGACTTCCTCTAACAATATTGGAGTGAAGGTTGTTTCCATGACAGACTCTGTGGAGCTCACAAAGTATGGTATGACTGTTGACCAGGTGGCTACAAAAACAGTATTTACGACTGGCGCGCTTGGTATGGGTGCCACAGATGTGTTTACTGAAGAGGGAGATATTCAGATTAATGGTGAGATGATTCATGTGTCGAAGGGAGATACATTGGAAAATGTATATGCAGAGATACGTGACTGCTGTGAGAGCATGAATATTACAGTGACGCCAGTCAATGCACTTGGAAACGAAACTGAGCTTGCCAACGCTACATCTTTGAAGTTTGAATCAAAACTTTATGGTGTTGAACACAAAATAGAAGTGACAACTGATACACCAACGCTTGCCGCAAAATTGGGCGTAGATGGTGGAAATATAGTGCAGGGACAGGATGCAAAGGTAACACTGGATACGGATACTGGATTTTCAAAGACAGCAACTACATTTATAGAGGGAGGCAGAGTGACGGTTTCAGACCGGGACGGCTTCTGTATGATCTTTGATGTTTCTACTGCAAAAGCAGGAAGCGATGCGGCTGTGACCGTACTGGACGCAGGATTTGTGGCAATTCAGATTGGCGCTAATGAGGGGCAGACCATCGATATATCTATTCCGCCAGTGACTTGTAAATCTCTTGATATTCAGCACTGCAATGTATGTACCAGAAAGGGTGCTTCGTCAGCGATCAGTAAGTTTAATTCAGCGATAGAGGAAGTTTCTGCCATTCGTGCGAAGCTGGGTGCTTATGAAAACCGTCTTGACTCCGCAACTTCAAGTCTTGATATTACATCCCAGAACCTGACTGAGTCCTGTTCCCGTATCGAAGATGTGGATATGTCAGAAGAGATGACAGAATATACGCAGCTGAGCGTGCTTAGCCAGGCAGGAACAGCGATGCTTGCACAGGCGAATAACCGTCCTCAGACTATTTTGCAGCTGCTTCAGGGCTGATGAAAGGTGGATGAATCTTGGATAAGGAAGTATTAAATGCCTATGCCGCAAGAGTAGCACAGGCAAACCGGAGTGAACTTGTCATTATCATGTATGAGGCAATCCTGGAGAGCATAGCGGAAGGCAGGAAGTGCCTGGCGGCAGATGAAATAGAGGTCTGCCGGCGTGAGATCGGACGTGCCAGGGGGCTTCTGACAGAACTTATGGGAAGTCTGGATTTTAGCTATGAGATCTCTCATTATCTGAGAAGGCTGTATGTGTATGCCTATCAGGAACTGTGTCAGGGGGTGGCGCTACGGCAGAGCGAGCATTTTGACCACGCGGCGAATATTATTAAAAAACTACTTCCAGCATTTCAAAAGGTGGCTGAACAGGATCATTCACAGGCGGTCATGCAAAATGCACAACCAATTTATGCAGGGCTTACCTATGGCAGAACCAGCCTCAATGAAAATATCGGGGTGGATGTATCGGCAAATCGTGGGTTTCAGGCGTAGCTGGACAGCATCGCCGATTAAATGATTTAGATCAAAGGGGCGTGCACCTGGAGCCGCCCCTTTTTAACCAGTCAAACTTTCCATTTTACGCATCTGTTTGAGCAGATATTTGTATTTATACTGAATGGCATTCATTTCATAAATACAGCTGTCTACCAGATCCGGATCGCAGGCATTATCAAAATTGGAGTGTGCTGTTGCCAGTGAAAGTTTGATCTCCTCGATTTCATTCAGAAGTTCTTCTCTTGCAAGTAGAAGGTTGTCCGTTTTCTTTTTCATAGCTCCCTCCGTTGTTTATTTTTAATGTATTTGTTCTTTAAATTTGTCGTAAAATGGGGAAATTTGAAACGACAATTTTTCTATTTCTGCTCTATTTCTTTTAACAGTATTTCCCTTGTCGAAAAAAATATTCCAGTATTTACAAAATTATGGTTGACAAGAAGGCTGTCAGCGTGTAGTATATGAATCACAACAAAATCAGGAGGTGGAAGTATCGGGGAACATATGTTGGTTTTCCTCGTACTGCTTCCGGTGTCACTCTGCGATCTGTACTGTTACCGTGTTCCGAATTGTATTATAGTGGGAGGACTTGCACTCAGTCTGTATCGGAATATAAGTCTTTATGGTATGGTGGGATTGTGGCAATTTGCATGGAATGGTCTGATTCCAATTGTTGTCTGTTTTATCTTTTATCTGCTCCATTTCTTTGGTGCAGGCGATATCAAATTATTTTCCATAATCAGTAGTTTTTATAATTTTAGATTTTGTTTCCGGGTTATGATCTTTTCATTGTTTATCGGAGCGTTATTTTCTATTATCAAAATGATCCACAAAAAGAATTTTATTGATCGATTTTATTATTTTATTAAGTATGTTGATAACATAAGGGCAGGTAAAATGCCAAAGGTGTACTATGACCACAAGGTATGCGGAGATGATGGCGTCATCCCCTTTACTATATGTATTTCAGCAGCGGTCATCTTATGCCTGAAAGTTTGCCCTGTTTTTTGAGGGGGGATGGTTTGGGAAAAAGTAGTATTTTTATCTGTTTAACAGATTTGGATTATGGAAGCCGTCTGGCAAGATATATAAACAGTCAGTGTACTTGCAGTATGGAGGCGGAGATTTTGACTGAATGGAGTGATAAGACAGATGTGGGGAATGAGGATATTGTACTGTCAGATGATCCGGAGATTCTGAAAGATCTTCAGTGTCAGGCAGCCTTGTTAGTACAAACACCGGAAGAGCAGGGGAAAAATAAAATTTTTATGTTCCGCAGCAGAGAGGAAATATATAACGATCTGCTGGATTTGACAGGAACAAAGAAGGGACAAGCAGGAATTCCCCCAAATGAAAGAAGGATTATTGCCGTTTTCTCCCCGGAGGGGGGAGATGGAAAAACGCTGCTGGCATTAACGAGGGCCGGTGAACTATCCTGCAAAAAGAAGGTGCTGTATATAAGCCTTTGTGGTTTTCCTGTATTTTTTGATCCGTCCTGGACGGAGGAGAATGGAGGGAGAGACGTCAGTTTCTCCCCAGGGATTGCCGAACTTATGCTCCGGGCGGAAGATGAAAGTTTTGGGCAGGAGCTGGAAAATATGGCATTTCCACTGGGGAAGATCTGGTCGGTAAGGCCAGTCAGCCATTATAAGGATCTGCTGGACTTTTCGCCAGAGGATATCTCTAAATTCATGAAAGGATTGAAGAGGCAGAGTGTATTTGAAACGGTTGTGCTGGAACTGGGGCAGATTTTCGAATATACCCTGGATTTGATAACATATGCAGACCAGATCCTGATTCCGAAAGAGACAGGAATTTTGGCTGCGATCCGGCGAAATGTATTACAGCGGTATTGTGAAATGGAGGGAAAGGCAGAGTTGTGGGAGAGGATGATCTTTCAGGAGATAGATTTATTCATTCCCAGGGAGAAGAAAGAGTTACTGCGATTGATCGGAGGAGAGGTGGAAGCAGATGAGTGAGAGGGGGAGCAGGGAAGAGAGGCAGAAGATCCGCCGCATGGTATTGGAGCAGATTCCGCCGGATTCTGAGCTGCAGGAGAGTCAGCTGCTGCAGCTTATAGATGAAAACATACGGCGTGCCAGTGGGGGAAACCATATTCGCTTTGCTGACAGGAAAAGGATGCAAACATATATTTATAATTCTATGAGGCGGTTAGATGTGCTGCAGCAGTTGTTGGAGGATGAGGATATTACAGAGATCATGGTAAATGGACCAGAACATATTTTCATCGAAAAAAGGGGACGGATTTGTGAGACGGGGCTTGTATTCGATTCTCATGAAAGGCTTGCTGATATTGCGCAGCAGATTGCCTCCGAGGGCAACCGCATTGTCAATGAGACCAGCCCAATACTGGATGTGCGGCTGGCGGATGGATCCAGAGTAAATATTGTGATGCCTCCTATCGCGATGGATGGACCAGTCATTACGATCCGTAAGTTTCCCAGAGATCCGCTTACTATGGAAAATTTAATAGATATGGGGGCTTTGACAGCAGAGGCGGAGGAGGTGCTCAGAAAACTGGTGGAAGCAAAATATAATATATTTATTTCTGGGGGAACCGGCGCTGGGAAGACTACCTTTCTCAATATTTTATCCAATTATATACCTGGGGATGAGAGGATCATCACGATTGAGGACTCGGCGGAGCTGCAGATCCGGAAGGTAAAAAATCTGGTGAGGCTGGAGGCGAGAAATGCCAATGTAGAAGGAAAGAATCAGGTGACGATCCGGGACCTCATCAAAAGTGCCTTGAGGATGCGTCCAGACCGTATTGTGGTGGGGGAGATCCGGGATGCTACTGCCATCGACATGCTGACAGCGATGAACACAGGCCATGATGGGAGTCTGTCTACTGGACATGCGAATAGTCCGGGAGATATGCTGAGCCGTCTTGAGACACTGGTGCTCATGGGGATGGAAATCCCATTGGATGCCGTTAGACAGCAGATTGCTTCCGCGATAGATATCATCGTTCATCTGGGCAGGCTGCGGGATAGAAGCAGAAAGGTTCTGGAGATCTGCGAGGTAGGACAGTGCGAGAAAGGAAGCATTCGGCTGAATCCGTTATTTCAATTTTGCGAGGAAAGGGAACAGGAGGGAAAGATCATAGGAAGCTTGAGGCGGACAGAGCATAAATTGATCTACAGCGATAAATGTGCAAAGGCAGGTATACAAATATGATTGATTATAATAAATATGTTTATACAAAAAAAGAACTTGTCCGGTACGTTTTGTGCGGAGGGAGCGCGGGATTTGTTCTGTTGATGTTATTTTATAATAATGTGCTGCTATGTGGAATTCTCTCGGTACCAGCAGTTCTTCTTTTTCTAAGTTATTACCGCAGGATCCTTTTGGAGCGGCGGCGCTGGGAGCTTACCATTCAGTTTAAGGATGCCATGGAGAGTCTTGTGTCGGCACTGTCGGCAGGTTATTCTCTGGAAAATTCGGTGCGGGAGGCTGAGGGGGATCTAAAACTGATGTATTCGCCAGAAGATATCATACGAAAAGAATTTGACCATATGAAACGGCGGATGGATCTGAATATATCCGTAGAAAAGCTGATGAAGGAACTTGGGCAGAGAAGCGGTGCAGAGGATATCATAATGTTTAGTGAGATTCTTGGAACAGCGAGGCACACCGGCGGCAATCTGGTACGTATCATGCGCCAGACTTCTTCCAATATAGCAGAGAAAATAGAGCTGCGCCGGGAGATCGAGACGTTGGTAGCAGGTAAAAAAATGGAGGCGGCATGCATGACGGCAGTTCCTCTTTTAATGATCTTGTATCTGCGCATTTTTTCTCCGGGATTTCTGGATCCCCTTTATAATAATCTGATGGGAGGGATAGTAATGACGGGAGCATTGGCAGTGTATGGCGGAGCCTTTCTCTGGGGACAGAGCATAATGAAAATAGAACTTTAGATGAGGTGGGGCGATGGAAAAGTATTATCCATATATAAGACGGCTGATCCATAAGCTGCATCTGGAGCATATTCTGGATCAGGACAAGGGAACAAAGGAGGCAGTGGAGATCCTGTATCGCTGTCAGGATAAGAAAAAAATATGGGAGGAAATATGGTGCCAGAGAATTATGCTGATACTGGCAGCAGTTATCCTATCTCTTCTCTTTCTTCTGATCTGTATGGCAGCGGATGATCCAGAGCAGGTGATACAGGATGGACGGATCATTAAGAATAATGCAGATATGGTGACTTTTGGTGTCCGGGCACATTCCGGGGAGGATATTATAGAGAAAGAGCTTACCGTGGATCTGGGGACAGAAGAGGAGCAGGACTATTCTCCAGTGGAGACACCGATGCCACAGACAGAAGTGCTTATGGCACAGATCCAGGAGAGGATACAGGAGGCGGTGGAACAACAAAAGGACTCGGAGCAGATCCTGCTGCCGGATCAGGTATCTGGAAACAGGGTGGAATACATGAATCCTGAAAAGGAAAAAGATTATTCAGCATTTTTTCTTTCTCTGGCGATATTACCAGCACTGCCATTGTTATGGAAATATCAGAGGCAGCAAAAGCTTCAAATAAGAGAAGAACAGCTGGCTTTGGATTATCCAGAACTAATCAATAAAGTTCTGCTTCTGCTCAGTGCGGGGCTTACGGTCAGAGGCTGCTTCGAGAGAATTTCCGGCGAGTATAGAAAACGGCTGGAAGAGGGGGGTGACAGGCGTTATGTGTACGAGGAGATCAATGTG
The DNA here is from genome assembly GCA_947246475.1 of uncultured Roseburia sp. GTDB lineage: Bacteria > Bacillota > Clostridia > Lachnospirales > Lachnospiraceae > Eubacterium_F. The sequence goes on along the minus strand of CAMXSH010000005.1, from coordinate 30,222 downwards.
TCCTGCCAGGAGATGAAAAACGGAGTGTCAGAATCAGAGGTGATCCAGGAATTTGGAAAACGTTGCAGGCAGCTTCCCTATCTTAAATTTGCCTCTGTGGTCAATCAGAATATACGCAAAGGATCCGAGGGATTAACAGCTATTTTGGAACTTGAAGCGGTAGAAGCTTTTGAAAAGAGAAAGGAAACCATAAAAAGAATGGGAGAAACAGCGGGAACAAAGCTGCTCCTTCCTATGATGTTAATGCTGGGAGTGGTTATGGCGATCATTCTTGTCCCGGCATTTATGACAATGTAAAAGATGAATGGGGGAATGAGTTATGAAATGTATTATGGAGTTTTGGAAAGAAGAAGATGGTATTGGTGTGGTAGAGATCATATTGATCCTTGTGGTGTTGATCGCGCTTGTATTGTTGTTTAAAGATAAGATTACAGCAGTGGTGGAAAAAGCGTTCAAGACATTTGAAAAGGATTCGGGGAGCATAATCAATGGAAAATAATAATTACAGAGGGGCTGTTATCAGCGTATTTTTGTCTATGACACTAGTAGTGGTCCTTTCACTTTTGGGAACTATGGTTGAAGTCGGGCGGGGAAAAGTGTGTCAAGTGCACGGCAGGCGGACCTTGAGGTCTGCTGCCGACAGCCTTCTGACGGAATACAGCCTGCCGCTTTATCAGGAATATCATATGTTTTTTCTGGAAGATATGGGAAAACCCTTTGAAAAAAGCATTGCAAAGTACGCAGAAGATACGCTGGAGCCAGGAAGTATATTTCCTGTGCGGACAGATTTATTTGATCTGGCGTTGACAGACCTAGCTGTAAATGAAAAAATTTATGCTGGCGACCAGGATTGTCAGGCAATCAAAAGACAGATCACTTCTTATATGAAGAGAGCCATTACAGCGGATGCATTCAAACAGTTTCAAAAAGCTGTGACTTCGGCAGAATCCCTGGGTAGTTCTGCTGTGGAATTGGAACAGAAAGCGGAGGAGGAAAAGCAGGCAGCAGAACTAGATACAAAATTATTAACCCTTATGGAGCTGATTGATGGTGTTTCGGTTTCGGAAGGTGGAGTGCATGGAAAAAAGTATTTTGTAAAGATGTTCTGTACTGGTGAAAAAAAGGCAGAAAGTCTGGGGATTACAGAAGCTTCTGTGTGGAAAGCAGTTCAGGGACATATAGTGGATGTCAATTCTGTGATGAAAGCCATTATCAACGGGAAGGGAGACCGTAACGGATTTGTGAAAAAAATTTCTGAGGTTCAGAAAAAGACGCAAGAAGCCATTGGGATACTGAAAGAGCTGGGAGAAAGGAGCAGAACCCTGGGAATATCGCCAAACGCACGGAATATTCTGGTTGCTAATCAGAGGGTGCTGAAAGATGCGAAGATGCTGTTGCAGAATCCTGCAGCCAAACTGGATATGGATTTCCTGAGAAGGTTGTGGCAGTCATATGATACATCGGAGATCGTGTTTGATTATGCAGGGATCAATGAGAAAGGAGGTGGAGAGAATCCTTTTGAAAACTTCCGCCAGATGATTTCTGGTGGCATGATAAAACTCGTTGTAAAAGACGCCGATAAGCTTTCAAAGAAAAAAGCTGGATGTCCCCCCGATCAGTATCAGAAACTATACGATAGCCAGGAGGAATACAGAGATTATACAAAGGCAGTACAGAATTTTGCCAATGAAGAAAACGTGGATTTTCAAGGGGCGGTTAAAGATATCTCTCAAATTGCTTTTTCTGATTTTATGCTTCTTAAATATATGGAAAAGTATTTTTCTACCGCCATCCAATCTGTAGGGGAGATGAAAAAACGTCTGGATTATGAATGGGAGTATCTCGCCTGTGGAGGAGGAAGTGACAGGGAGAATCTGGAACAGGTCATTAGCCGGATGGTATTAATGCGTACCGTGACCAATACAGGAATTTTGTTTGCATCTGCGTCAAAGCGGGAGACTGCATATGCGGCGGCACTGGCTGTGGTGGGGTTTACTGGACTGGAGCCATTAGTCCGGCTTACCCAAACGTTATTTATCATTTTATGGGGAATGTCAGAAGGTCTTGTGGATGTAGCGGGTATTCTACAGGGAAGGCATGTTCCGCTTATAAAGGCAGAAAGGGATCTGGTTGTAAAGTTCACAGATTTATTTGTTATGGGAAGGGAATATATCATGAACCAGGTGAAAAAGCTTCCCCGTGCCAGAAAAAATGATTTTACATATAAGCATTACCTGATGCTGTTTATGCTAGGGAATGGAAGTACTGTTATATGCCGGCGTATGATGGATCTTATGGAATGGAATATCCGGGATAATTATGTGAAGGGTTTTTCACTAGGGAAATGTGTGGAGTCATTTCAGGTGCAAGGTTCATTCTCCATGAAGACAAAGTTTTTTCAACTTCCTTTTATACAAAAGATTTTAAATCGCAAACTGGAGCGGTCGGGTGCTGGCACAAGAATTTATGTGGGCTATTTACCGCAAAGTGCTCCGCAGTCTCGTTAAATGTATTAGAAATACGGGTTTTATCGAGGCGGGAGAGGGTATTCTATAAAAAAATAATACTATCATATCCTGACATGACAGGGAGAAAATTGCCAATCATACAACAATAGAATACCCTTTGCCGCCTTGAGCCCAGAGGAGGAAAATTTGAAAAAGAAGATGAGAAGAGGATCTCTGACAGTGGAGGCGTCTCTTGTATTTCCTGTCTTTATATTTGCGGCTCTGTCTGTCATATACATATGCCAGCTGCTTTTATATGAGGATAAAGTCCAGTGGGCGCTGGTGAGAACTGGAAGAGAAGTTTCAGTAGAATATGCTGTCAGCGAAAAGAGTGCTGTGATGGATCCATTATATCTGACAATAAAAATGAATCGGTATATACAGGAAGAGATTCCGATCTGTATGCTGAGGTCACAGTTTAATGAGAAGACAGAGGATATTGTGCTTGTGGCTGATTATGACATTTGTCTGCCCTTCCCTATTTTGCATCAATTTCCTTTTCACTTTACAGAGAAGTTTCATACAAGGGCATTTCGTGGTGTAAATACAAGGGCAGAGGAAGATATTCAGGAGAGGGATCTTCCTGTCTATGTGACGGAGACGGGAAAAGTGTATCATAAAACGCTGGAATGCACCTATTTGAAACTGAGTATTTCCCAGGTAAAATACGGGGATTTGGAATATCTAAGAGGAGAGGACGGAGGAAAATATTATGCCTGTGAACGCTGTGGAAGAGGTGTTTTCCAAAAGGAGCAGAATGTATTTGTCTGCAATTTTGGAAAACGGTTTCACAGTAGCAGAGCCTGTCAAAAATTAACCCGAAACATCCGCCAGATAAAGCTGTCTGAGGCTGGAGGCAGACTGCCTTGTTCAAAATGTGCATCGTCTGGCTGAATACGGAAAGGAGAAAAATATGAAGATATGTTTATATGGTATTTTGTTTATATATTTGCTGGCAATGTCTGTCTATGATGTAAGGCGAAAGGAGATACATATAGGGACGACTTTAATAACTGGCGGTGTTCTGACAGCAATCCGCATTTTTCAATTCTGCCATGAAGGGATTTTGCTGGAAATGTTGCTCGGAGGTTTACCAGGGATACTGGTACTATTGCTAAGTTATTTTACGCATGGAAAGATAGGGATGGGGGATGGCTTTGTAATGATGGTGTGCGGAATGGTACTTTCTATATTTGAAAACATGTTTTTATTATTTCTTTCTCTCGTTTTATCGGCAGTTGTTGGAGCTGTGCTGATGGTTATCCGTCGGGTGAAGAGAAGTTATACCATGCCCTTTGTGCCCTTTATCTTTGTTGGCTTTGGGGTAGTTTGTCTATGGGAGATCTTCGTATGATGTGTAAAAAAGCATCTTTTACTGTGGAGGCAGCATTTATATTTAGTATCGCCATATGGATCCTTTTCAGTATTTGTTATCTATCCATGTATGTTCATGACCGGACAACAGCGTATTCACTGGGGCAGCACTACCTCGATATAGCATTAGAAAATGCATCCGAGGTGGGAGAAATAGAATTGAAAGAGGGACTGGAAGAGTATTTGGCGGAAAAACTGCTGATATGTAAGATAGGAAGAGTTTATGTAAAAAAAGGACTGGTTTCAGTAGAAGCGGAAGTTTCGCTTCTGCTTACCATCCAGTTTCCATTTGTGAAGGAACTTTTAACAGGGCGGGAGGGAAAGAAAATAAAATTATCCCATGAAAGATTGTCCGCGCCTGATGTTTTGTGGGATGCGGAAGTGATAAAGGGGGGAGGAAAAAATGAGAATAACATTAGTTCAGGAACTGGAGGGACGGATACTGCAGATTGATGAACTGGAGGAAACAGGAAGATTTGGAAGTGAGATGCTAAAATACAATGTTGTGGGAGGGATCCTGGGTGCAGAGCTACAAGTTGTGGATCATGAGGTGCGGTGCCTGTACCAGGTAAGAGATAGGATCACCCTGAGTGAATTCTTTGGGCGGGGAGATATGAATGTGCCACAGCTGGTTGATCTGCTGGAACAGCTGGTCCAGATTCTCACCCGATGCCAGGAGTATTTTCTAGATGAAAAAAATCTGTTGCTGCAGTGTGATTCCATGTTCTGGGATGAAAAACAACAACAGCTGCTGATACCCTATCTGGATGGTTATGACAAGAAAGTAAATGAAGGAATTTCGAGACTGCTGGAAAAGTTTATGGATACGATGAATCATCAGGATAAGGATCTGGCTTTTTTGGTATATGGACTTCACAGTCTCAGTAGAGACAGTCATTTTGATCTAAATAAATTGTCTGATTTTTTGGATGATAATAGGAAAAAGAAAGTTCCTCAAAATTGCGGTGCCAAAAAGGAAAGAAAAGTCCTGCCATCAGAGGAAGCGGATCGTTTTCGCGTGCTGCCGCGGCAGGAAGAGAAATCCGGACAAAAACCAGGGAGACCATGGGAAAAATGGACTGTTTTTGCCGTTGTGGAAGTGTTTATCTGCATAATCATGTATCGGGCAGAAATTATACAGGATCCAGTTTCCGGAGGACTTGATCTGAGGCGTGGCGGAATTTTAGCGGTAGTTCTTCTTGCGGCATTATATTACTATAAAAATAAAGGGTCAACTGGTCATAAGCAAACAGGAAAAACAGTGGAAAAAGCCGGAAAAGAAGCAAAAGATAATACGATACAATTAGTCAGTACTTGTTCCGATGAAACCATTGTGCTGGAGCAGATGGAGGAGCAGGGCTGGATGATAAATCTGATCCCGCAGGATTGGCACAGACCAGAAATTAAGATACGAAAAAGCCCCTTTTTTATCGGAAAAGATGTGGCAAAGGCAGATGAAATTATTGGAGAGGGGGAGGTCAGCCGTATTCATGTAAAGGTAGTGGCAGATGCGCAAGGAGTATTTATGATCGATCAGGAATCAACCAACGGTACCTTTGTCAATGGAAGGCAGCTGGCGCCCTGGGAGAGATGCCAGCTGAAGGATGGGGATATGATTGGTATATCTTCCATATATTATAAGGTAGAATTATATTAGTAGGTCATGTGACGGATAAATTGTTCTTGAAAATAATTATTATCTGCCAGAATGACTTCATGGGATTTTTGCTGAATGTCTTTTATGCGCTGGGAAAGGCTGTCTAGTCTGTGGGAAACTGTGGCAAGACCCAGAAGACAGCTGTTTCCCACTGCATGGATATGAGATGTCTCTACACCAGAAAACATTCCGGAAGTATCCGCTTTGGAAATGTTTATGTGATAACCCAGTCCTCCGGCGAGGTAGAGATGATCTACATCATCAACAGAAATTCCAGCAGTATGACATAATGTATTGATACCAGCGCCTATAGCAGCTGCCGCCAGCTGCATCTGGCGGACGTCCTGTTTTGTAAACCGGATGGTTTGCCCGGAAGGTGTCCGGGAAAGGATAAGTCCGTGCTCTGGGAATTTATCGGTTAGTATTCCAGAGGGATCCATGTATCCGCATGTGAGAAGCTGGGATAGGATGCTGACAGCGCCACTTCCGCAGATTCCAGTTGGAAGTTTGTTGCCGATGGTTTGGGTTTGTGGCTGACATCGGATATCGTGCCGGGGACTGCCGGAGTCCCGCAGGAAAGGCCGCCGCCTTCAAAGGCAGGCCCGGCTGCCGTTCCTGCCGTGTAAATCTTCTGGTCATAAACAAGTGCCAATTCTCCGTTGGTTCCCAGATCTACCAGAAGGCAGGTGTCTTTCCGTGTGTCAAAATTCAGATAAAGCATACCGGATACTATGTCGCCTCCGATAAAAGCAGACAGCCACGGAAGAATCTGAATTTTTGTACTGCCCTGGTGGAAACTAAGTTTGTCCGGGGGAATATCGGCAGGTGTAAAGGGGGCGGCAGTCATATTCTCTAGAGAAAGACCCAGAAGAAGGTGGATCATGGTGGTATTTCCGCCGATGAGACAGGTCTCAATTGATACATTTTTATGAGAAGCCAGAAAAGAATTATAATGTTTAGAAAGTGTTTCACAGATCATGTGCGTTAACTCATGTTTGTGAATGGCTTCCGTATCATATTTGATACGGCTGATCACGTCAGATCCGAAAGGAAGCTGTGGATTAGGAAATACTTCCGAATAAAAAGCTGTTTTGTGTAAAGAACTATAATACACCATCGCTATGGTTGTGGTGCCAAGATCGATAAGCAGAGTGTCTGGTAGATGATCGTTGTTTTGATCTGAGGACAGTGCCAGACCGCTAAAAGATACTCTGGGGTGAACCGTCACCGTTATATCCTCATGAGGAATCAGGTCACAGGGAAAATCATACTGCTTTCCCCCACAGGTATTTGCTCCGTGGCAGTTACATGGCAGAGATATCCCTTGATCTTCTAGCAGATCAAGTATGGATTTAGTATTTGCCGGTGTCCCATGGACGGTAATTTTCATCTTTTCCTCATTTCTCAATAGTCTTGTGGACTATTGCTCTAAAATATGCTACAATACTAACATATTTTGATTGGGAAGACAAGTCGGGAGGATTACGATTTGCGAGAAAACACCTTAGTGAAAAGGTTTCCGCTGGTTACAGTGCTGATCACAATGATAAACGTTGCAGTGTTTTTCATAACAGAGTGGAAGGGTTCCACTCTGGATCCTGATTTTATGATCGAGGCAGGAGGCATGTATGCACCGGCTTTTTTTAGAGAGCATGAATACTATCGGCTTATTACACATTTCTTTCTTCACTTTGGAATTGAGCACCTGTTTTTTAACATGGTATCCCTGGTGATATTTGGACATGTGATGGAAAATGCCGTTGGAAGACTGTGGTTTGCAGGTATTTATCTGGTTTCTGGAATTACCGCCGGACTTGTGTCTGTGACAGCTCATTTAAACCAGAATGCCCAGATTGTTTCCTGTGGCGCCTCTGGCGCTGTGTATGGGGTGATGGGGGCATTTATTGTGCTGCTTATCATAAACCGCAAAAATAATCTGCGCAGGGAAATCTTTCGTTTTACAGCGTATGTTGCCTTGAACCTGTACTATGGAAAGCTGTATCCAGAGGTTGACCAATTTGCACATGTGGGCGGGTTTGTGGCGGGTGCTATGCTCTGTATCGGAATGTACCTGATCAAAAGAATAGTTTCAATAAGAAAGGAACGGGTGATGTGATGCGCATAAATATTTATTATGGAGGCCGTGGACTCATAGATGATCCTACCATATTTACCATTGATAAAATTTCGCAGGTTCTGGATGAACTTCGCGTAAATGTGGAAAGATATAATTTATATGAGGACAAAAGCGGAATCTCGGTATTACCCAAGACATTAAAAGAAGCGGATGGTGTGATAATTGCGGCATCCATAGAGTGGCTTGGGATCGGCGGATACCTGCAGCAGTTTCTGGATGCCTGCTGGCTTTATGGAGATAAAGAAAGCATACAGCGTATTTATATGCTTCCCGTGGTTATGGCGACGACTTATGGGGAGAGAGAGGCACAGACTACGCTGATCAAAGCCTGGGAGATGCTTGGCGGCGTCCCATGTGAGGGAGTATGCGCCTATGTAGATAATCATGTAGAATTCGAGACAAATCCGGATTATAATCTGATGATTGAAAAATGTGCGGAGAATTTTTACCGTACCATTTCCAAGAAAATGGTGGCATTTCCAAGCAGCAGTTATCAGGTCAAAAAAACGGTCCTGCGGAGTAACACCCTGTCTTTGACACCGCAGGAAAGCGAACAGCTCTCAGCCTATGTGTCCAATGATCATTATGTTAAAAAACAGAAAGAAGATATCGAGGAACTGGCAAACCTGTTTAAAGAAATGCTGGATGGAGAAGAAAACCCAGACCGTTATATTTCGGAGCTCAAATCACATTTTGTACCAATGGATGATATGCAGGCAGTATTTCAGATCGATCTGACAGATGAGAACAGGAGTCTTGTCATTGAGGTGAACAATGATCGCTTAAAGTGCTATTTTGGCAGTGTCCAGGATCCAGATGTAACAGCGAAGACTCAAAGTGCAGTATTCAATGATATTCTGGCTGGTAAAAAACCGTTTCAAAATGCTTTTATGTCAGGGGAATTATCTGCTCAGGGCAATTTTAAGGTGCTAAGGAATTTTGATACAGTATTCCGCTTTTTGTAAATAATTGTAAAGAGAGGTAAATTTAGATGGCAGATGAAAATTGTGTTTTTTGTAAGATCATAGCGGGAGAGATTCCTTCCACAGCAGTGTACGAGGATGATGACTTTCGCGCCATCCTGGATGTGAATCCGGCGGCAAGGGGGCATGTGATCATCCTGCCGAAAAAACATGCGGCGAATATATTTGAGCTGGATGAGGCAGAGGCTTCCAAGGTATTTCCCATTGCGAAAAAGATTGCAACTGCATTGATGAAGACTTATAACTGTGACGGGGTGAACATTCTGCAGAATAATGGTGAGGCAGCCGGACAGACAGTATTTCATCTTCATGTACATGTGGTTCCACGATATTATGGAGATGGTGTAAATATTATGTGGAAGCCGGGGGAAACTCCAGATCTTCAGGCTGTGGCAGATGAGATCAAAAAGAATCTATAACTGGGGGTTCGATAAGATTGAAGAAGATAATACTGACCGGTGGGGGAACGGCGGGGCATGTGACTCCGAATATAGCATTGATCCCTGAACTTCAGAAGCGGGGATATGAGATTCATTACATTGGTTCCAAAGACGGGATTGAGACGAAACTGATGGCGGAGTTTGATATTCCATACTATGGAATATCTTCCGGAAAGCTTCGCAGATATTTTGACGTGAAAAATTTTACAGATCCGGCAAGAATATTAAAAGGCTATGTAGAGGCTGCCAGGATCATAAAAAAAATAAAGCCTGATGTTATATTTTCCAAAGGTGGTTTTGTGACTGTTCCTGTCGTCATGGCGGCAAAGAGGAAAAAGGTTCCCTGTGTACTTCATGAATCTGATATTTCACCAGGACTTGCCAACCGGCTTTGCCTTCCGTCGGCAACGGCAGTTTGTGCCAACTTTCCAGAGACACTTTCACATCTTCCAGAGGAAAAGGCGCATCTTACAGGATCTCCGATCCGAAAAGAACTTTTTTCCGGCAATCGTTTAAAAGGTCTTGATTTTTGTGGTTTTTCCTCTGGCAAACCGGTGATTCTCGTGATCGGGGGAAGCCTTGGTTCTGTCCGTGTAAATGAGGCTGTCCGGGATATTCTTCCAGAATTGCTGAAGGATTATCAGGTCATTCATCTGTGCGGAAAGGATAAAGTAGATCAGACATTAAAAGGGACGGAAGGATATGTTCAGTTTGAATATATTCAAAAAGAATTATGCGATCTTCTGGATGCAGCGGATCTTGTTATTTCCCGTGCCGGCGCCAATGCGATTTGTGAGCTGCTGGCGCTTCACAAGCCTAATATATTGATCCCCTTGTCCATGGAAGCAAGCAGGGGAGACCAGATTTTAAATGCGGAATCCTTTGAAAAGCAGGGCTTTAGTTATGTGATCCAGGAAGAGGAACTTACCAGCGACCGGCTTTTGGAGGCAGTGAAAAAAGTTTATGAGGGCAGAAAGGATTATGTCCGCTCTATGGAAGCCAGCGACCAGCACAATGCGGTGGTAAAAGTAGCAGATATCATAGAGGAAGTAAGAATAAAGTAAAAGTCTGTCGTTTCCTGTCATACGAAAATGTCATATTATATCAGCGGTATCTGTACAGGAATATCAGGGATCTGATATACTGTACAAAAGGACGGTGCCGCCGTTCCTGTCACAATTCGTGCCAAAAGGCAGATAATTGTAATTATCGGGAAGTGAGGTATGATATGAGAGATGTAATGTATTTGATAATTGGATTTGGATTTTTATGTTTTGTGATCAAATTATTTGTGAGCAGAATGTACCGGAGATTGATCCGGGCCGCCGGGCAGATGGGAAAATCCCAACATCCGCTGATGAAAATGCTGCTGAAAAAATTTGAGACATGTTATCAACTGAAAATGGGAGTTGAGAATGTTGAAATTTTTGTGGACAAGTACTTGAATTCCTACCGGGCAGCAGGAGTTCATCTCTACACCTGGGAGGTTTTGGGAGATGTAATGTTTGGAATTACACTTCTGACAAGTCTTCTTGCAAATTTGTACATAGCAGTTCTGGACAGTGACCGCAGAATGATGATGGAATTTCTTTTTGTGGGAATCGCCATATGTGGGATCATTATTTTGGAGGACATATGTTTAAATCTTCGGTTCCGGAGAAAGCGGCTGCTGGTAGAAGTGCGGGATTACCTGGAAAATATTTATAAACCGAGGCTGGAGAACCAGGTATTTAAACATGAAGAGATGGAAGAATACCATAGAGAGTATTTTGAGGAGGAGCGGGCGCAGCTGGAAGAACTGTTGTCTATGAAACAGGAAGATGAGCCCCCCGTAAAACTTGAATTTACAAAAGAGGAAGAAGCTGTTATAGAGGAAGTGTTAAAAGAATATATGGTTTGATGCAGCGCCGGGCTGTGCTGCATAAGCCGGGTTGGACTTGTGTTTTGGCAGTCGGTTTGATATAATGAAATTATCAGATTGGCACAATGTGCCAATTCAAAAGTTTATTTCTCGAAGTGAAAAGAAAGGGGCGAAGTATGAATAAGCATGTTACATTTGATTATTCACTGGCAAAGAAGTTTATCAGTGATGATGAAGTAAAGTCTATGGCTGATATTGCGGCAGCAGCGAAGGAAACTCTGGTGAGTAAAAGTGGTGCCGGAAATGATTATCTTGGATGGATCGATCTTCCGGTAGATTATGATAAGGATGAATTTGACAGGATCAAAAAGGCGGCACAGAAGATCCAGTCTGACTCAGAGGTTCTGGTTGTGATCGGTATCGGAGGTTCTTATCTTGGTGCCAGGGCTGCCATTGAATTTTTGAGACATGGATTTTATAACTGTGTGGACAAGTCCGTGCGTAAGACACCTGAGATATATTATGCAGGAAACAGCATCAGTGGAACTTACCTGTCTCAGTTGATCGAAACTATTGGGGATCGGGACTTTTCTGTGAACATCATCAGTAAATCAGGGACGACCACAGAGCCGGCGATTGCTTTCCGCGTATTTAAGGAAATGCTTGAGAATAAATATGGCAAGGAAGAGGCTGCAAAGAGAATTTATGCTACCACGGACAAAGCAAAGGGAGCGCTGAAGAATCTTGCTACGGAAGAAGGCTATGAGAGTTTTGTGGTGCCAGATGATGTAGGAGGACGTTTTTCCGTATTGACAGCTGTAGGACTGCTTCCCATCGCAGTGAGCGGCGCAGATCTGGATCTGCTGATGGAGGGAGCTCAGAGTATGAGAAAGCTCTGTCTGGAGAGCCCAGTGGGTGAAAACAATTCAGTATTATATGCGGCGATCCGGAATATCCTTCTTAGAAAGGGCAAAACCGTAGAGGTCCTTGCGAATTATGAACCATTTTTCCATTATGTGAGTGAGTGGTGGAAACAGTTATACGGAGAGAGTGAAGGAAAGGATCAGAAGGGCATTTTTCCTGCCAGCGTGGATCTGACCACAGATCTTCATTCGATGGGACAGTTTATCCAGGATGGATCCCGGATCATGTTTGAGACGGTGATGGAACTGGAAAGTCCGGCGATGGATATTACTTTGAAGGAAGAGCCAGTAGATCTGGATGGACTGAATTATCTTGCTGGCAAGACGCTGGATTTTGTTAATAAGAATGCCATGAAAGGAACCCAGCTGGCTCATACGGATGGAAATGTACCAAACCTTGTGATCCGTGTTCCAGAACAGAACGAATTTTATCTCGGGGAGCTGTTTTATTTCTTCGAGTTTGCCTGTGGAGTGAGCGGTTATATTCTTGGAGTGAATCCTTTTAATCAGCCTGGAGTGGAGAGCTATAAAAAGAATATGTTTGCCCTTCTTGGTAAACCAGGGTTTGAAGAGCAGCGTGAAGAACTTTTAAAGCGGCTTTGATGAATAGTGATCATAACAGTGAGAAACACAATTTGTGAGTTTCCCACGTTCGTGGGTGGCGCCATTGCTTGTGCCTTCCGCGTAAATAAAACAGACAGGAGATTCGTAAGAATGATTCCTGTCTGTTTTATTTACGCGAAGGTAAAGTAAGAATACCAACGAGCTTATTCTCTAGGTATTCGCGTGTACCCGCGAACCCGAGCGGTCTCGCGAAGTGACGCTCGGGGGGTTTTCTACAAACCGCTATAAGAGATATTACAGTTTATATGTAACACTGTATTAGTTCTCGATAGCGCCTGTAGGACATGTAGAAGCACATGCTCCACAATCCAAACATGCGTCAGCATCGATTTCAAAATGTGCAGAACCTTCTGAAATTGCTCCAGCAGGGCAGTCAGCTGCACAAGAACCACAACTGATGCAAGCATCTGTAATAGTGTATGCCATGATAATATCCTCCTTTTCTAGTAGATACCATCATTCTAATACAAATTGGGGAAAAATACAAGTAAAATTTGATTGAACCTATTAGGTTTTGTATATACTAAATCTAGCTTGACATTTGTGCTGCAAGTGAATATAATCGAAGTGGTACTGTTTTTGAAAGGAGGATCAGAAATGATGGAAGTTACGAAGGACATGCTTATTGGTGAAATTCTTACAAAGGATCAGACGATTGCTGCTATACTCATGGCATCTGGCATGCATTGTGTAGGGTGTCCTGCTTCTCAGGGAGAAAGCCTGGAAGAAGCAGCTATGGTTCATGGTATCGACTGTGATGAGTTAGTATCTAAAATAAATGAATATCTGGCAAATAAGGCAAGCGTATAAACGAGGTCGCATTGTTGGATAGACAAATTATAAAAGACAGCCTTTTTTCATGCTAGAAAAAGGGGCTGTCTTTTTGTAAATGCGCTAAGTGTAAATCATGAACCCGCATCATAAAAGCGACAGACGGGTGATCGCATCATCCTTTAAGATCAATTTGTAATGTTCATTGAAGAAATCCTGTGTGGCGTAGGTAAGCGCCTCTTTTTTACCAAATTCACTCACAATGGAGCAGATCCGGTCAAAAGGCAGTTTACCGTCATGCCGGTTCAGCAGCAGGTAATATCTGCTGGTATCTTCATCTTTCCACATGCTGTTTTTTCCCATGTAGAACCGGTAAATGGCTTTTGAAGCACCGATAGCAAAGTTGAGGGATGAAAATGAATATAATCTTCCAAATTCCAGTGGAATTGGTCTCTGCTCCGTTTCAGCAGCGGCTTTCTTTTTTTTGTTCTTTTTTAAGATCTCATGAAGAGGAACAAATTCTGTGCCGTGTTCAGATTCAGAAGCATTTTCAATAATATCATTTAATTGTTCAAAACAATTAATTAGATCTCCGTGATAATCATCCTCTGCTATTTCATCGGAGTCTTCATCATAATATTCCTCCGCTTCATCAGAATCGTCATCATATTTATCTGCAATATTTCCAAATCTTGAAAATTTTTCTTCAAATTCTTCCGGATCCTCTACCTTAGTGATCACGAGTACAATGGACTCCTTAGAGGTAGGGATTGCCTCGATCATGAGAGGAATATCATCTGCTTCAAATCCGAAATCCATGTTTGCCTGTTCCATCATATCCCGAAACAGCTCTTTTGCTTTGTCAGAGCCGTATGCCAGTTCACTGATCTTTAGATGACGCTCGATCAGATCATGCTTACTCAAGGTGCATCGAATCTGATTATCACTGATGCGCTCTATTCTCACAAGCCCACTTCCTTTCCGAATTATTTGATACTGTATGAAAAGTATAAGTTATTATATAAATAAAGTCAACATATTAAAGATAAAAATTATTGGAAAATTGTATTGAAATTTGTGACAATTTACATGAATTGTGGTGGAATTATGTCCAAATGACAGTTTTTGCGTATAAACAACAGTTTTCGCGTACATACGACACTTGATTTTTAACCTGAAACAATATTATAATATTATAGAGATAAAAAATGTTCGTAAAGGGGGGATGCTATTGATTTGGGGCGGAAGGTTCAATCTGGTAACTTTCCTGAGAACAGTCTATTTTTCTAATAAGCAGGGTCGCTCAAAATTCCGTTAAACAAGAGAATAAGCAGTTGATTATCAAGTTGAATATTTTTTATCTTTATACTTTATGTAAAGGGATAGATTTTACGCATCACGGTGTACACTTCCTTTTTCATGCAGTACGGGAGGGATAAAATGAGAGAAACTTCGTGGCTCCAGGAAGAGCTGAATCGGGCAAAAAAGCAGGGACTTACGGTTCATATTGAAGGAAAAGCGTGTCAATATCAGGATCCGGCAAAGTTCTTTCATCTTTTGGAAGAGCCCTCGTACATGCTCGATTATGTTAGCGATGAAGATGGAAAGATCACAGGAATTTGCTTTGATAAGGTAAATGAAGATGATTTTTCCTGACGAAGCGTATTGGCAGGAGCTATACAGATCCAGAGTGCAAATTTAATTTAGGGATAAAGATGTATGGATCCTAAAAGGTGGGAATCGGGAACATAATATTTGATATCGGGGAAGGGAACCGCCTTTCGGGCGGTTCTCTTTCTATCCTATAGCAAGCTCAAAAATAGAAATATCAAGCTGCTGCGACACTTATGGGATCTATTGTAGAAGTTTAATTATGATAGGTTTAGGATACAACAGCGTCAATCTGGGGGATTTCCAGACTGGCGCTGTTTGTGATGGTACCATTGAACTGACTCATTTAAAATTGGCAGGACGCCAGCAGTATTCACGCCTGGAAGTGTTTCTGCAGGCGGAATATTCATTCGATTTCAGATTAAAATAAGTATCATTAGCAAGTTCTTCCCGTTCCACGTAGAGGCTGCCGCTGGCCCGTGCACTCATATACCATTTCATCAGAGTGAGCCGTCCATGGCAGATTTCGATACAGGTGATGCACTGGGGATGGACACAGCTTCCTGTATTCAAGTAAGAAGAATCTTCCGTACTGACCATCGGACGGTGTGTGTGTCCGGTGATCAATGTCCGGTGGTATTCTTTTGCCCATGCTGCCAGTTTGCTTTCGGAACGCTGTTTGGTGGTATTGTTTTTAGCGGCACTGGTAGGGTCCAGGATTCCAACCTGCTCCAGTGGTTTCCACAGATAACGGACAAGAAAACAGTTAACAGGCCATAATGTGGAGTTCAGCAGGGAGGACTGGTGTCCATGGGTGAGATACAGGCTTTTGCCTGTTTGCTCATTTCGGAGCACCAGTCCTGGATAAAAAATGATATCAGGAAATAATTCTTTCTGGCACTGGCTGGAGATGCAATAGTAGGTGGAACACTTTTTTCGGGCAAATGAGGCGCGCTTTTTGATCATGTCGTGATTTCCGTAGATCATATAGAGCCTGTTTTCCTTATAAAACCGGGCCAGCTGCCGGAATACATCACCATGGATTTCTTTGATCTGTTCCATGTTCCGATTTTCCCAGAGCTCATCTCCATCACCTAGTTCGATGTAAGTGTAGCCGCCCTGATAATAGTAGTTCAGAGCGGCGAGATAGAGATGGCGGTTTTTAAGGAAATTATCGCCCTGAGTACCGCTTCCCCGGTGGCAGTCGCTAAAAAGTACATATCGGCTTCCAGAGTCCAGAGGGAGAACAGGAACATTGCGAAAGGATTTGTTTAGTCGTCTTCGGCAGCTCATCCGGATCTCCTTTCAGTGTTTTTTGTGATATTTTCCCTTTCGTCCAAAACGTTTCAGCCTAAACATGCGGCGGAATACAAAGGGAATGTAATAATACAGATACAAAAGCTTACTGCCGGAATCTTCAAAAGGTCTTGTGACAAAACAGAAGAGTTTACAGAAGATCCGGTTTTTAAACTGAACATAGTGGCAGTACCATCTTTTCAAGAAGAACCAATGCTGGCTGCCAGCACGGAAGGTGAAAGACACACTGGTATACATGATGTCAATATCATCGGGATCGTGTCCGCTGGCCAGCAGGGCATCCAGAAAGGCATCCCTCATCGACAGGTCATGGAAGCGGAGGGTGATATCCACAGACAGTTCTTTTGGACTGGAGAACAGTCCCATGGAAAAAATGGTCAGCCACCAGTGTTCTTTCTGAAGTGCAGCGATAGGGCATCCTTTCCGCCGGAGACGCATGGTGATCTCTGGCATTTCATCGTTTGAAGCTGCATGAAAAATGGTGAGTTTGCGGGCTGCCGGAGGGATGATGTGATCGGTATGATAGATCCCCACCTCGCTTCCGGTATTGATGCCGTATTGTCCTTTCCAAAATTCGATCAGCCATGTTTTGCCTTCATAATCAAAATAAACTGGATAGCTGTCAAAGACCATATTAAAATAGGGCGCGCCCCGGTCATAGACAGCTCCATATCCAAAGTCCTTCTGCCAGGCGTCCAGACGGCTGGAAAAGATGTCCTGCCTGGAATAGTAGTTATAGCCAAGGGGTTCCACCAGTTCATTCAGAAGCCGGCATTTGTGCATGTCAGACATACAGCAGATCTTGCAGATGATCTTTTTCTTCCTCCAGTGAAAGATCAAGAGGCATACAATGGCGATCAGTACTATGATAGAGATTGTGAGATACATAGAGTTCTCCATTCTTTGGTTTGTTAGTACATTTTATGCGGAAATTGTCGAAAAGTGAAGAGATGTGACGATAAAAGATAAAGAATGTAGAAAAAGGGGATCTGTCCCAATTTATCCGGGACAGATCCCTGGTTAAGCCCGATAGAGCGATCTGTTTAAATCGTTTATTCTTTTCCATTCCAGCAGTAGGTACACAGATTTTCCTGGGGAATTCCCACTGAGGCAAGCATATCGTCCAGGCGGTTATAACGCAGGGTTGTAAAATTCAGTTCCTTGCGGATCTCTTCTACCATCTGCTCATATTTCGGTGATTCTGGATCGGAATATTCCTGCAGTATATCATCGGATACATCTTCTGTGCCCTCCAGACGGGCGATCACTCGTCTGGTGATCAGATCCATCTCTGAGGTGGAACGGGAGAAGTTTAAATATTTGCAGCCGTATACCAGAGGCGGACAGGCGGGCCGGATATGGACTTCTTTGGCGCCGCTTTTATACAAAAATTCTGTAGTCTCACGCAGCTGAGTGCCCCGGACGATAGAATCGTCGATCAGGAGAAGGCTCTTGTCTTTTATAAGATCATGAACAGCGATCAGTTTCATTTTAGCGATTAGGTTCCGTTTGCTCTGGATCGTAGGCATAAAAGAACGGGGCCAGGTTGGCGTATATTTAATAAAGGGCCGGGAAAATGGGATTCCCGAAGCGTTGGAGTAGCCAATCGCATGGGCTGTACCGGAATCCGGCACACCTGCTACAATGTCTGGCTTGACATTGTCCCGTTTTGCCAGGCTGGCTCCACAGTTATAGCGCATCTGTTCCACGCTGACTCCCTCATAAGAACTGGAGGGATAACCATAATATACCCAAAGGAAGGTACAGATCTTTAGTTTTTTCCCGGGCGCCATCAGTACATGTACACCTTTTTCTGTCACGACATCGATCTCACCAGGACCCAATTCCTTAAAATCCTGATACCCCAGATTTTGATATGCGAAAGATTCAAAGGAGATGCAGTATGCGTCTTCCTTTTTGCCGATAACGATAGGAGTGCGTCCATATTTATCCCTGGCGGCATATATGCCTTTAGGTGTCATGAGCATCAGCGTCAGGGAACCGTCGATGAGTTCCTGTGCATAATGGATTCCATCAATAATGTTTTCTTTTTGGTTAATGATGGCAGCCACCAGTTCTGTGGGGTTGATATCACCGCCGCTCATCTCAAGGAAATGGGAATTTCCATTGGAAAAAATGGTATCTACAATTTCTTTCGTATTGTTGATCTTGCTGACTGTGGTTATGGCATAGGTACCGTGGTGGGAGCGCACGATCAATGGCTGGGGCTCGTAATCTGAAATACAGCCAATGCCATAATATCCTTTCATCTTTTGCACATCTTTATCAAACTTTGTCCTAAATGGAGAATTTTCGATATTATGGATGGCGCGGTCAAAGCCGTCCTCTCCATACACGGCAAGACCACCGCGTCTCGTTCCCAGGTGGGAATGATAGTCCGTTCCAAAAAATAAATCAAAAATGCAGTCACTCTTTGCTGCAACGCCAAAAAATCCGCCCATGATAATCTCCTTATTATAATTGATATGCCGCTTAAAGAGGCATTACAATCCTGGATGTCTAAAGACTTGTCCAGATCATTTTACAAATTTATTTTATCAAGCATTGGCGGAGCTGACAAGAGGGAATTCAATTTCTTTTCTTTTTTTCATCCAGAATGGAGTGGCAGTTGCGAAAACCCGCACTTTTTGTTATAATCATGTTAGCTCAAATTAGCGCCATCGAGCTATTCGGCAGAGGCCGGATTCACGCCGCCTGGCTAGCCTTATGATGCCAGGTTCTGCCGAAATAGTACGGGAAAGGAAGGATATATATGAAAATAGCAGTAACATATGATGAGAAAGGACAGGTGTTCCAGCATTTTGGACATACAGAAAAATTCAAGATTTTTGAATTTGGAGACAATGGTCTCGTAAATACGATGGTAGTGGATACCAATGGAACAGGACACGAAGCAATCGCCGGATTTCTTGCGAAAGGCAATGTGAAGGTGCTGATCTGCGGGGGAATTGGCGAAGGTGCCATGATGGCGCTCAGCGAGGAAGGCATTCTTGTGGTACCAGGGGCAGCTGGTGATGCAGACAGGGCAGTGGCGGATTTTCTAAAAGGAATTCTTGAGACAGATAATACCCCGAACTGTGATCATCATGGAGAAGGTCATGCCTGTGGCGGCGGCTGTGGAGGGTGTCACGGATGTCATTGAGCCGGGCGAAGGAGCGATGGACTTCAGTATATATGAACGATAACTCCCCGGTTGTCCGGGGAGATTTTTGATGGGGTTTACTCGTCCCGGAGATTTATTTCCGATAGTAAGATATCTACACCCAAACTTCTTTCATCAGATGATTCCATGACTTCACAGGGCTTCCATACATATGAAGTTCTTAGTTGTATTGTCAGTGCAGAGTCCTCTGGGGGCTCCTGCATTCTGGAAATATCCCGGGGGATGGGAACTTCCCATTTTCCTGTCAGAGTGCTGGTGTCGATTATCTCAGTATGTGGTTTTCTGCCCTCCACACAGACAAGCACCTCACAATTTCCTTTGTGGGAGATCACTTCTGCGGGCAGGGCATATGGAATCTCTGCCACGACTGCTCCTGCCGTGGCAAGTATACGGAATGTGCTTGTCACGGAAGAAGTCCACGCGTGTTTCACACCGTCAGCTGTCTCTTCTTCCCAGAACCCTTCTGCCAGCTCATAAGATTGGTAATTCAGTATACCGAGATGATCCTTTTGTACCGCAAGGCAGTATTTCGCTGGATGTCTCGCCACGAATTGAAGTTCCGTCCTCAGGGGATTATAGAGCGCCTCTGCCGTGGCGGGCTTAAAGAACAAGTCCCCAGCAAGATCATTTCTTACAAAAAATGCGTTGCAGCCCCGCAGATCCGTCCCCACTAGCTGATATCCCTTTTTTCTTCCCAGTATTTCAAAGGCTTTCAATGAGGCGCCATGCCAGTCCGTCCCATCCCAGACATGATCAGCATGATAAGCCTGTTTCCAATCCAGATCCGGCGGGAACTTTCCATTGTATTCTGTAATAACGACTCTGGGGCTGACTGTTTCAATGTTTTCCCAAACATAGAGATCATTTCCGTCGATATCAATGGAAAGAAGATCGATCTCTCCTGTGAATCCTGCCTTATCGAATAAATGATTAATATTGTCTTTTGTTATAAATGCGTTTACTACTTTCAACTGCCCATTTTCGATCACTGGGCGGAACTTCAAAGCAATTTCCCCGTAATACTCCCAGGATCCCTCCAGCCAAAGTCCACGCCAGCCATAGTATAACAGCAAATGGCAGTTACTCTCCAGTCCATCCTGAACGCCAAATTCGATAAATGTTTTATTTGTCGTTCCGATTCTCTTAAAAATCTCATGTATGATGCCGTCCTCGTCATTTTGAGAATAGACCTTATACCCATATGGCTCCAAAGCTTTTTTATTCCGCAGCCGCTCTCTTGCCAGATCATCCCAATAAAATCCATTTTCAATAACTCCTGAAAATCTCACCTCCAGCGGTCTGTCAAAAGTATCCTTATTTAATTTATCAAACATATATCAAATTCCTCTCTTCAATATATTTTGGCACAAATTAATATTATCTTATGACAATGTGGTTTGTCAAACCAAACGGTGGTCTCTCCTACACGAATTCCAGATGAACTATAATGGGAATCTCAGAAATAAAACAGAGGCAGTGCACGGTATGGATACCAGATGCACAAGCCCCTGTTTTTGTTTGATATTATAAGGAAAAATGTGGTCAAATGCAGCAGAATTACCATAATTGCTTTTTACCACTAATAGAATGCCATCTTATCCTACTATCCGTATAAAGTCAATACATGGAAAGAAAGACCTTGAAACGTTATGAATAATAGGAAAATATGTTATAAACAAAAGAGTTTTGTTGTTTTTTGTTTATTTTCTAAAGTGGCTATGGACGAGGGAGAAAATAAGTGCTATACTATGAGGGATTTGATTTGTAATGGGGAGATTGTTATGAAAAATGACCAGTTGGATGCCATAGACAAGCAGATAATCGAGATTTTGGAAAAAGATGCTAGAACTCCGGTAAAAGACATTGCTCAGGCGGTATTTCTCACGGCGCCAGCGGTTTCTGCCCGGATCAATCATCTTGTAAATGAGAAGTACATTACTGGGTTTCATGCGAGCCTGAATCCGGAACTTTTGGGATATCATATCAAAGCGTTTATAAATCTGGAAGTTGAGCCCAAAGATAAGAAGGAATTTTATCCGTTTATCAAGGACTGCCCCAACGTGATCGAATGTAACTGTGTTACGGGCGACTATTCCATGCTGCTGGAGGTTCAGTTTAAGAGCACCATGGAGCTGGACCAGTTTATCGGTGAACTCCAGATCTATGGAAGGACGAAGACATTGATCGTATTTTCAACATGTATCGATCATCGGGAAGTTAGTGTAAAGTAAGATTTATACAAATAATGGAGGTAAGCTATGAATATTACGATGTTAAAGGGAAAGATTCATCGCGCCACTGTTGTGCAGGCTGAGTTAAATTATGTAGGGAGTATCACGGTGGACCCGGCGCTCATGGAGGCGGCAGGAATTCTTGAATATGAAAAGGTTCAGATTGTGGATGTGGAAAATGGAAGCCGTTTTGAGACCTATACCATAGCAGGAGAAGAGAATTCTGGCATGATCTGTCTGAATGGCGCTGCGGCGAGACAAGTTCAGGTGGGGGATCACATTATCATCATGGCATATTGTGAGATGACGCCGGAGGAAGCGAAGAATCACCGTCCCAAGGTAGTTTTTGTGAATGATGATAATAGAGTGCAGAGAATTTCTTCCTATGAAAAACATGGGCAGCTGAATTAGTAGAAATTAATAATTAATTTAAGTAAGAAGAGGGGCAGCAGAATGTTAAAGGGAAAGACAGTAGTGCTTGGAGTGACGGGAAGCATCGCGGCATATAAGATGGCGAATCTTACCAGTATGCTTATTAAGCTTCATTGTGATGTCCATGTAATCATGACAAAGAATGCTACCAATATTATTAATCCGATTGCTTTTGAGACTCTCACGGGGCATAAGTGCCTTGTGGATACATTTGACAGGAATTTTAATTATAATATAGAGCACGTGGCACTGGGAGATAAGGCAGACCTGATGCTGGTGGCGCCGGCTTCTGCCAATGTGATCGGAAAGCTGGCGGGAGGTATCGCGGATGATATGCTGACTACGACGGCACTCGCCTGCCGCTGCCGCAAGCTGGTGGCACCGGCGATGAACACCAATATGTATGAAAATCCCATTGTACAGCATAATCTGCAGAGACTGCGGGAATTTGGCATGGAAGTGATAGAGCCGGATACTGGTATCCTTGCCTGTAAAGCGGTGGGGAAAGGAAAGCTTCCTTCAGAGGAGATCCTGCTGGAATACATTTTGCGTGAAATCCATCTGGAAAAAGATCTGGAAGGAAAGAAAGTACTGGTTACAGCGGGGGCTACCCGCGAGGCCATCGATCCGGTGCGCTTTATCACCAATCATTCTACCGGGAAAATGGGTTATGCACTGGCGAAGGTCGCTATGTACCGGGGGGCAGAGGTGACGCTGGTAAGTGCGCCGACGCAGCTGCAGCCACCGATCTGTGTAAAGCTGGTCAGGGTGGAGAGCGCCGGAGATATGTTTCGTGAAGTGAAAAAATTGGCGCCGGATATGGATATCATTATTAAGGCGGCAGCGGTGGCGGATTTCACTCCGTTGGAATATCATGAGGAAAAGATCAAGAAAAAAGAGGGAGAGAGTACGCTGAAGCTAAAGCGTACCCAGGATATTCTTGCTTATCTTGGCACCCGCCGCAGGCAGGGTCAGTATATCTGTGGTTTTTCTATGGAGACGGAAAATATGATAGAAAATTCACATAAGAAACTGAAGGACAAACAGGTGGATATGATCGTTGCCAACAATCTGAATACGGAAGGAGCCGGTTTTGGCACTGATACAAACATTGTCACGCTGATTATGGAGGAGGGGCTGGTGGAGCTTCCCTGTATGTCGAAAGAAGAGGTGGCGGCAACGATCTTTGATGTGATCGTGGAAAAATAAACAGGAGAATACTCCTTATCAGATACAAAAAACGGCTGCTGTGGCAGCCGTTTTTTGCTGGGAAAAGTAAATCGTATAAGAAAAGTGCTTTGTTATGCTTTACAAAGCGTTATTTGAACATCCTTTGTCAATACATCTGTGTAGCTGTATGAAATCGTCTGGCTTGTGTTCTCAAGCTCATTTTCTACTGTGATCAGGAATATACTTGGGAATGTTTCCGTGATAACACCTTCTGTAACGTCTACTTTATGTCTTCCTAAGTTGCAACGTATGACTACTCTGCTTCCAATGTGCTTGCTTACTGCCTTACGCACATTTCCAACATCTGTTTTCAACATAAACAATACCGACCTTTCTCCTGTCGCCGGACAGGCAATATGATGTCCCATGTCCCTTCAGTGTATTACCACGATATATAGAAATACAATTGTATTGTACCACATAATATTGTGTTTGTCAATTTTTGTATCTCTGCTTCTTTATTTTACGCAATGAAATAACATTATTATTATATGCGGCAATCGGAAAAATATTCCTTGTATTTTTCCAAAAAGCTGGAATAACCGTGATACTCCTGGAATATAGATAGTTTAGAAGTAATTAAGCCGTAGCCTGCCTGCGAGCCAGGCTATAGTGAGGAGGGCATATGGAACTTATAAAACAGAGAGTTCACATGAACCGGTGCAATAGCCGGGAAAATGTTCAGATCACGCTGGATGCAGATTTTAATGTACCGGATATCAAACCGGATGCCAGGGCGATCATGCAGGAGAAGGGTGAGGTAGTAATAGAGGAGATACGGGTTGTGGATGGCAGAGCCAACATAAAAGGCGCTTTGTATTTTACGATTCTTTATGCCGGAGAAGACGAAATGCCGGTCTGCGACCTGACAGGAAATATTCCCATCAGTGAAACGGTGGCGCTGGGCTGTGATTCCACCAGAGAGGATGAGATCTCGGTACACTCGTCCATTGATGACCTGCGGGGAGAACTGATCAATTCCCGCAAGTTCGGGGTAAAGGCGATCGTAAATATGGAAGTGGTGTCCGAATCGGTCTATGATGGTGAGGGCGCCATCGACATTGAGGGAGATGAGTCGATACTCAAACGAAAAAAAAGCATGGATATCACCCGTCTTATCCTTTCCAAAAAAGATACTCTCCGGGTAAGGGATGAATGTAAAATCCCCGGAACGAAGGATACCATTGGCCGCATTTTGTATGATGATGTGAGCCTGCTGGAAGTGGAGACCAGAGTCGGTGAAGATAAGCTGGTGCTTTCTGGCGAAGCCAGCCTTTTCCTGATCTATCTGAGTAATGACGAGACACCGCAGCTGAATTTTCATGAATGCATCGTCCCCCTCAGCGGGGAGGTAAACTGCGGGGGCTGTGACGAGACCAACGTAGTTCAGGCAGATGTAGGCATCCACAGCAGAGAGATCGAGGTGAAAGAGGACGAGGATGGCGAAGACCGCGTTATTGATGTGGAAATCGTCCTGGATCTTGACATAAAGGCATTTGGCGAGGAGAGACTGGAGCTTTTAACTGATTTTTATTCCACAGAAAAAGAATGCAGGCCAGTATTTGAAACCTCTTATTTTGAGAACCTCATTATGAAAAATAAGAGTAAATCCAGGGTAAATGGGAAGATTCCTCTGGACGGTGCCAATACCCCGCTGCAGATTTGGAAGGTAACGGGGGCCGTGCGTGTAGATGGGAAGCGGATCGTAGAGGATGGTGTGGAAGTAGAGGGTATTATTGATATAAATATTTTGTACCAGTCGTCGGACGATGCAGTACCATTGGCAGCTTCTTCGGGGATCTTGCCCTTTGAACAGCATATACAGATCCCGGATATCCTCCCGGATAGTGATATCCGCATGACAGCGGGGATTGAACAGATTAGCGGTTCTCTTCTGGGAGACAATGAAGCGGATATCAAGGCGGTGGTAGTTATCGATATTCTTGCCTTCAATAATATTGAAGAGCCAATTGTCGCAGATTTCAAGATGGAAGCGCTGGACTGCGATGCCAGGGCGAGGGAACCCGGTCTGATCGGTTATGTCGTTCAGAAAGGGGATGAACTCTGGGACATCGCTAAAGAGTTTTATACAACCACGGATACGATTATGGAGATCAATAAGCTGGAGAGCGATCTGATCAATGCAGGGGATGTTCTGCTGGTGATGAAAGAGGCAGGATGCAGCTGAGTTTCAGTGAAGGTAAAACACAGGAAACTTGAGAAAACGGGAGATGTACAAATTTGTTTCCTGTAAGTTTAGGTCAGTTTACAAAGAGCTACACGCAGACCGAGAAACGGGCTGCTGACGACAAACGGTGGTATGTTCCCGGAGAGGGCAGCATACCGCCTATTTTGTTGTCAGGGGTTTATCTCCCGGATAAATGGGAATATATTTCTGCCTCTTGAGCCAGTACAAATCCGCACAATCCAAGGGATGAGCCAATGACAAACTGTACGCACCGGACATCCGTCAAAGGAAAAGTTCATGGTATTAACCAAGCGTAAGCGGATGAGCTTACGCTTGGTTTCTTACCGTAGGAAGTTTTTTAATTTTCTCTGATCTATTTACATAGTGTAACACTTCAAGTATACTTGTAGTCAAATAAAATTTGGAGCAGGGTCATCCTTGTCCTTGTTTTGAAGAGCGTAAAATAGAAAGAGAGGTTGATCAGCAATGAGAGATTTTTCAGATATTGAATTAAAAGAGCTGTTGGAAAATGATTCCCCGGAGACCGCGTCTAAACTGGCAGATGAAGCAGATGCCCTGCGCCGCCAGTATTATGGTGACGCGGTGTATATCCGGGGACTGATCGAGTTTTCTAATTACTGTAAGAATAACTGCTATTACTGTGGGATCCGCGGAGGCAATACAGAGGCTGTGCGGTACCGTCTTACGAAAGATGAGATCCTGTCCTGCTGTCAGGAAGGATACGATCTGGGATTCCGGACCTTTGTGCTGCAGAGCGGAGAAGATCCCTATTTTACTGATGAAAAAATATGCGAGATTGTGGCGGCGGTCCGGCATGAGCACCCGGACTGTGCCATCACCTTATCCATTGGTGAGAAGTCTAGGGAGAGTTATCAGGCATATTTTGATGCCGGTGCCAACAGGTATCTGCTCCGGCATGAGACTGCCACAGAAGAACATTACCAGAAGCTCCATCCGAAGGAAATGAGTGCTTCGGACCGGAAGCGCTGTTTATTTGATTTGAAAGAGATCGGTTATCAGGTGGGTTCTGGATTTATGGTGGGATCACCTTATCAGACTACAGAACATCTTATTCAGGATCTGCGTTTTCTGCAGAAACTGGAGCCAGATATGATTGGGATCGGTCCCTATATCAGCCATGGCGAGACGCCCTTTGCTGGCTGTGAAAATGGAACACTTACCCAGACTCTTCGTCTGGTCTCTATCTTGAGATTGATGTTTCCCTATGCACTGATCCCTGCTACGACAGCATTAGGAACGATCCACCCCAGGGGGCGTGAATTGGGACTGAAGGCGGGGGCAAATGTAGTTATGCCAAATCTGTCCCCCACGAGGGTGCGGAAACTTTATGATCTCTATGAAAATAAGATATCCACTGGTGAAGAAGCCGCTCAGAGCGTTGACCTTCTGAAAAAGCAGGTGGCGTCTGCTGGATACCGGGTGGTGGAGGCGAGAGGAGACGTAAGACGGGAGAAGTGATCCCCTGAATCAGTTTGCGGTTTGATGTTATGTATAATTTTCCAAAATGCGTAGAAACTATAGTTAAATTCTGCCGTCTGGTGCAGGAAGAGCAGAGAAAACGCAAGGAGGGAAATCGATGCATAAAGAAGCAAAATTTTACATGTGCGAGGACTGCAGTTCCATCATGGAACTGGTTGAAGGAAAGGGAGCTGGTGACTGCTGTAGTGTAAAACTCAAAGAAATTCATCCGAACACCAGTGAAGGAGCTGGAGAAAAACACATTCCTGAGGTGGAGGTTCAGGGAAATGCTGTGACGGTCAGAGTGGGCAGTATTCTTCATCCGATGGTAAAAGAACATTATATCGGCTGGGTGGCTGTGCACACCAATCATGGAATGTACCGCAGGGATTTTGAGGCAGGAAGGGAGCCGGAGACAAAGTTTCTGCTGGAAGAGGGCGAGACCATCTCGGCTGTATATGCATACTGTAATGAGCATGGGCTGTGGGTGCGGTCATTTAATTAGCTCAACGGCACCAATTTGAACCCTGCCTCCGTCGAGCTAAGTAGATCTCATATAGATAAAGAATGAGCCATCCGGGAGTGAACCGGGTGGCCTTTTTGTGGTAAATCTTATCAAATTCACGCCATTGGGCCAGGGCACTATTTTGTGTTCTTTCGTCCGGCGATATAGTCTTTGATCGCCTGAAAACTCTCTTTGCTGATATAATGTTCCATACGGCAGGCATCTTCAGCAGCGGTTTTGGCATCCACCCCCAGCTCAGTCAGCCAGGAGGATAATAATTCATGGCGTTCGTAGATCATTTCCGCCACATCTTTTCCTTTTTCTGTAAGATAAATAAATCCCGCTTTTGTTACTGTTATATAATCATTTTCGCGCAGCTGTTTCATTGCTACGCTGACGCTGGATTTTTTAAATCCCATATCTTCTGCGATATCCACTGAGCGAACCACAGGAAGTTTTCTGCTCAGCATAAGGATTGTCTCCAAATAATTTTCTGATGATTCATTTAATGTCATAAATATCTCCCCCAAAACCTGCCCAGTATATTCGGGTATTGTATGTATTGTATAATAAGTATAACATACCAAAAAAACGAAATCAATAAAACGGTTTTTATGAATTGTTCAAAATGTTGTTGACAACTAATATTGGTTAGTATATACTAACAATTGTAAGAAGCAAGTAATTATGATTGGAAGTGATGATTATGCCATTATCTATGTTTTGTTCTGGAGAGTCTGGGATGATCCACCGGATTTCTGGCAGAGATGACACAAAGCGTTTTCTGAAAAACCTTGGTTTTGTTGAGGGAAGTTCTGTCACGGTGATCAACAGGATGGAAGGAAACATGATTGTCAGTGTGATGGATTCCAGGATTGCCATTGGAAAAAATATGGCAAATAAAATTATGGTGGAAAGGAATTGAAGCTATGCAGACATTGAGAGATATTCCCTGTGGCACCACGGTTAAAGTGACACGGCTGACAGGGGAAGGCAGCGTGAAAAGGCGTATTATGGATATGGGGATCACAAAAGGTACCAGTATATCTGTAAGGAAAATGGCGCCTCTTGGTGATCCGGTAGAGGTGACAGTCCGGGGGTATGAGCTGTCTCTGAGAAAAGCAGATGCGGAAATGATAATAGTGGAAGTCTTAAACTAAGAAAGGAATTGCAGATCATGTCAATAAAAATAGCTTTGGCCGGCAACCCGAACTGCGGTAAAACCACTTTATTTAACGCTTTAACGGGTTCTAATCAGTTCGTAGGCAACTGGCCGGGAGTAACAGTAGAAAAGAAAGAGGGCAAATTAAAAAATCACAGGGAGGTAGTGATCACAGACCTTCCGGGTATCTATTCGCTGTCACCATATACTCCAGAAGAAGTTGTAGCGAGAAATTACCTTATCAATGAAAAACCAGATGCCATCATCAATATTGTTGACGGCACGAATCTGGAGAGAAACTTATACCTTTCCACTCAGATCATGGAGCTGGGGATTCCTGTGGTGATCGCTGTGAACATGATGGATGCTGTGGGAAAACGGGGAGACAGCATCGATATGGCACAACTAGGGGAGAAACTGGGCTGTGAGGTGGTCGGGATCTCTGCCCTGAAAGGCACTGGGATAAGTAAGGTGACGGAAAAAGCGGTGGCTGCCGCCAGGTCAAATAAAGTATTTTACCAGGCGCATTCTTTCTGTGAAGCGGTGGAAGAAGTGATTACTCAGGCAGAAGGGCTGATTTCGGAGGCAGAGGAAGCACAGAAACGTTTTCTGGCGATCCGTCTTTTGGAGAAGGACGAGAAGATTGACGATCTGATGAAAAATCCGCCGGATGTATCCCAGCTGTCAGAACAGCTGGAAACAGAATTTGAAGATGATGTGGAAAGTATCATTACCAATGAGAGATATGAGTACATATCCGGGATTATTGTGGACTGTATCCAGAAGGCAGGCCGTGAAAAGTTGACACTTACAGACAAAATTGATAAGATTGTTACTAATCGGATTCTGGCACTGCCGATCTTTGCAGCGGTGATGATCATCGTATACTATGTATCAGTAACCACTGTGGGAACACTGTTGACAGACTGGACTAATGATGGTCTTTTTGGAGAGGGCTGGTATTTATTTGGTTTTGGCGGGACGGATTCTGCGGATCATGGGATCTGGGTGCCTGGAATACCAGTAATGGTGGAAAATCTGCTTGAAACCATTGGCTGTGCGGAATGGCTCAAGGGGCTTTTGATAGAGGGCATCATTGGCGGTGTCGGTGCCGTTCTTGGTTTCGTACCACAAATGTTGGTTTTGTTTCTTTTTCTGGCATTTTTAGAATCCTGTGGTTATATGGCACGGGTGGCATTTATCATGGATCGTATTTTCCGTCGGTTTGGGCTTTCTGGAAAATCATTTATTCCGATGCTGATCGGGACTGGTTGTGGAGTGCCGGGAATCATGGCATCCCGTACCATTGAGAGTGACCGCGACCGCAAAATGACGATAATGACGACCACATTTATTCCCTGCGGGGCAAAGCTGCCGATTATTGCGCTGATCACCAGCGCCCTGTTCGGTGGTGCCGGATGGGTGGCTCCAAGCGCATATTTTCTTGGTATAGCTGCCATCATCATTTCTGGCATTATATTAAAGAAGACAAAATTCTTTGCTGGAGATGCCGCTCCTTTCGTAATGGAGCTGCCGGAGTACCATCTGCCGACAGCAGGTATTGTTCTCAGAAGTATGTGGGAGC
>CAMXSH010000004.1 GCA_947246475.1 uncultured Roseburia sp. | reverse complement strand
AGTGTCTATAGTAGGAGGAAAAAGGCTCGCCGTCTGCTGAATGCAGATGCGAGCCTTAAAGTTTTACACATCAATATACTCTGTTACGATAGCGTAGTCTGGAAATACTGGTTCACGAGAACCCGATGACGGCATTTCGTGACCATCCTCAAGATAGAATGTAATCGTATTTTGCGAAAAACACTTCATCGACTCAAGCACAACCCAACTATCCGAATATTGTTGTTTTCTATCGGAGCTAGGAGTAAAAATATTGTAGAACCAATAAGTGCTATCAGCTCTGCCATCAACATGCGGCACGCTAAACTCCATATGAAGTTCTGTTTTGCTATCTATGCGAGCGATGTTTAGATGTATTTCCTCCGAAACATTGCGCTTCGCATTGTAATATTTCAGGCAAATTCCTGTCATCATAACCTGAAACGCACACAGAATCCAAGCTGGGTTCCGACCGTGAAGAATATTGACGTAATCCGAGCGGACTTCCTGATCCACATCTCCATCGTCCTGCAGAAATGAACAGACCACCTCAGCGATATCAATATCTTTGCCAGCACGTCTGCACTTCACGGTATTTACTTTTATAGGCAAATAGTGACCTTTCCCCGGCACGCCATAACGCCCAGAGTAAGCTATAACAGCGTATCCTTCTTCCAAATCGCCAAGAGGCAACTTATATTCTCGTGTTTCCATAACAATTCCCCCTTTGATATTATTGTTTGATTATTGCGTTATTGAACACCTTCTTAAAACATGTTCAATTTTCGCAATAATCTGTAATATCGAGGGGTGCAGAGTTATTGACATAGATAGTAATGTTCATAGATTTGTTAGTCTACACTAACCATATTAGCACACATGTTCGATTTTGTCAAGTATTAGCATGATATTTTCTCATATATCTCAACACACTGACAATTATTGAAAAGAATGATCATTTTTTCTCTTATGCATTTTTATAAGCAAAAAAATGATACCAACAAAACAAAGAATTATAAGCAATAAAAGTATCAAAGATATATAAATAAATATCCCATCTTTTGATACTTCTACTGTTGAGTAGGACTGCAAAGTTGTTGATCCAACACCAGCCTGAGCCCAGTTGACAAGCGTGTTCTTGCCACAAGCCAAGTTATCATCAACCACTTCAGCGGTAAACATGATACGGACATTTGCGCCCGGACCATAGTTACCAACTTTCTGACCATCGGTCACGAGGTAATCGTGATCCAAGGTATCGCCGTTCGGGTAGTTTTCGTCCTTAATCTTGGTCGAACCTTCGACATAGCGCAAGTTGGATGGCAAAATGTCTTTGATTACCACGTTGTCTTGCTGCTTATCGCTCGTGTTCGTGTATTTGATTTGGAACTCAACCTTGTCGCCAACTTTGGCGTCGACGCTTTCTTTCCATTCCTTCTCACCAGCGAGACGAACTTTCTTCTCCACGGTGAAATCATAGTCGTAGACAACCTTCACTTTGATTGTGACGTAGTTCGCATACTGGTAGCAACCAGGGACGCGACCATCAAGACCATAATAACCGATCAACACACCACTACCATCAGAGTTAATGATGTTGTCGCTGAGTTGGACTGGACCAGTGCCAGCGCCAGGAACGTCTTTGTTGTTCTCGTTGACTTCGCGACTAGCGAAACCGTTGTTCTCAAGCAAAGCCGAACCGTAAACATATTCCAAGTGGAAAGGAACGTCAGCGTTGAAGTCGACGTGATCCCAGTACTCAGTTGGGTTAGCGTTGCTCGAAGAGATAACGCCCTGAACCTCAACTTGCTGTTTCTTCTCGCCAGTTGGGTTACCGCTGTTATCAAGCACATCGCTCAAAGTGGAAGCGACCATGTTTGCGTCAGTGAAAGACACACGAGTGTTTTCCGCGACGGCATTTTCCCCATTCGGGTTGTTGTTGTGTGCGTAGATACGCACGAGGTAAGTTTTGCCATCTTCGGCATTGATGTTGTTGCCGTACCAGAGGTTGTCTTTAGGGTTACCCTCTAAGCTACCATCAGCACGCTGGATACATTTACGTGCCGCAACGAAGTTCTTTTCGTGGCGAAGGTTGCTTTTTGCCAGCTCTTCACCAGTAGTTTTCTTATACCAATCGTAGTCAGAGTCTGCAATCGTAATCGAGTTGAAGAATGGTGTATTACCATAATCACTGGCATGTTCGTTTATATATTGCACGGAAACGCTTTCGCGACCACCACCGTTATCGCCCCAGGCATATGTTGTTATCGGTCTTATTAGGACTATAGTAGAAATAACCATGACACTTATTACAGCCAATAGAAATCTATGAAATCCTTTCATTGATAAATCCCCCATTCTCTTTATGTCATTTGCACAGTTTTTTCATTATAGAAATATGCGTAAGGCAATTCAATCAGAGTCATAATTATCGACAAACTTTCCGTCATTAGTTTGATTTTCGTATTCCCCATCTCTTGCGCTGTCAGTATAGGGTGGTTTCAATGTGACTTTAATTTGGACAGCCGGAGCATCATCTCCCCAAATCTTGATGTCTGCAGTATTGTCAGAACCCTTTTTCCAGCCATTCTTACCAATAATTGTCCATTCTGTTGTTATGCTGGCAATGTTTCTGTCAGTAATTTTATATTCTAGATGCTCTTTATCAGCTTTAGCAGGCACTACCATTAGACCAGGCTCTGCTTCTTCGCCTGGTTCAAGGTTAAATTCATTTTCTTCAACAGAAATACTTTGAATAGACGGCTTATTTAAGTATGAATATATATTATCAAATAGTTCTATTTTGTCGCGAGCTAACGTCGTATATGCCAAGCTAAAAGAAAACACAAGTGACAAAACTAAAACCGTAATAACAAGCCCTATTAGATAATTTTGTGGTTTATTGTTGATGGTAATACTTATAGATGTTAACATTTGGCGTGTTTTCTTCTTTTTCTTTACACCAGTGTTCTTCTTATCCTGTATCTGACCTTCTGGCATAGGTATTTTTTCTGGTTTAGATATTTTCTTTGGCTGTTTCAAATCATCTGGATTTAAGCCTATTTCTGTCATCCATTCTTGACAGAGCAAAAATATCTTATCGTCACGAAAGTCTGTGTATAGCCCTCTCGCTATGTTGCGCAGAGCGTTCTTTTCTCGCAGTTCCACTCCTCTAGTAGAAAACTCGTTAAGTTCATTATTGGGTTCATGTTCAGAAAGATATATCATATACTGTTTTCTGCGCTTTGTTGGATCAGGGAGTTTTTTATATGGCTCTTTTGTTCCTGACACAGCATGCAGCAATTCAAGGTTCTCCGTGTCTGCATATCTATTAATGATAGCTTCATAGAACTCCATACTATGACCATACTCCCATTCATTTAGCCCCAACAAAAGACAAAATAATTTTTTGACAGGCTCATCATTACTAAGTCCACTCATATGAATACGATCAAGGAGCAAAAATATATCATCAGACTTCGTAATCTTCCTTATGGCTAATGCCTCATCCATTTTTCTTTTATTATTCATATTTCCACCATCTTTTACATATTTTTTCGTTAATTCTTCGCTTTTCGGTTATTTTTCGGTTAATTTTCGGTTGTTTTTCTGTAAAAAACAAAAGCAAAATGGTAAGGTGTTTTCAACACAAGAGCTCTTGTTCATAACAAATTATAACATCAAACAGGTATAAAAACAAGCAAGACACAGAAAGGAGATTTCATTATGAAGAACAGAAACACAGAAAGGAGCTTTCATTATGAAGAACAAAAACACAGAAACCCATGACATTTATGCTGGAGAGGTCATTGATCCTATGCCAGCCAAGCACGGAATCAGTGCATTTCTGGCAAACCGCTCTGCCCGGGTAATGATGGACGATGCCATTTACACCGCAGGCAGAAATCGCTGCAGAGCCCTGATTACTAAATCAGCGATGGAGGAAGTCGGAGCCCTTGCCATGGCAGCCGGGCATCTCTCCCAGATGGCACCGCTTGGCAATGAGGTTTATCAGGATCTGCTTCGGGCATACGGAGAAAAGGCTGTCCAGAGCATAGAAAGGTGGTGATTTTGATGGTGCAGATTTTGATTTTACTGATTCTCAGCATTGTGCTTGCGGCACTGGTTATCTTTCTCATCGTTTGCTACGGCGATTACCGCCGCCTGCAGGAAGAAAATGACGACTACGACCGTTTATTCAAAGACCAGTTCCGCCTGCATTCGGATAGTCTGGAGACATACGAAGCCATGATGCGTGAGGCTGGACACTACTGGAAAGACAGCGAAGAACCAGAAAAATAAGGCATTGTCAATATAGCCTTGATAATATCGCAACAGCGTTATTTGATGCTATTTATCGCTCGTTTTACCTCTGTTAGCAGATGTCGAACCGCTACAGAAACTTATTATGCTTAACTTTTTATTTGGTGTGATTTTTCGCTTTAATACCGACAAAGCCCAAAATCACACCAGTCAAAAGAAAGGAGACTTTATGGAAGAAACTATTAAAAACACAGAACGGCAGGAGGAAACAACCAAACGGTATAAGACGATCCTTGCCGATCCGCCATGGGATATTAACCAGTCGGGCAATTATGGTGCCATTAATCATTATAATCTGATGACTTTAGATCAGATTAAAGCAATGCCAATACAGGACTTAGCCGAAGAAAACAGCCACTGCTGGCTTTGGGTCACAAATGGGACTTTGCGTTATGGCTATGATGTTTTAGAAGCATGGGGGTTTACACCACGTTCTGTTTTTACTTGGATCAAGCTTCGGATGGGTCTGGGAGTATACTTGAGAAACTGCACGGAGCACATCCTCTTTGGAACTCGTGGAAAAGCCCCTGTGCTATGCAAGAACCAGATAAATTATGGCATTTTCCCTAATCAAGATCATTCACATAAGCCTGAGGAAGTTCATAAAATCATTGAACGGGTTTCTCCGCCGGATTATCTAGAACTTTTCGCCCGCCGCCGACAGCCAGGTTGGGATGTATGGGGCAATGAGATAGATTCCGACATTATCATTCCGGGCTACCCCGTCCCTAAATACAGCGCCAAAGCACTCGGAGAGGAGGGATGATGATTGGAACCGCCAAAAAGACTGATTACCCGGATACTGGAGTTCGCCTTCATGCTGGCGCTCGCCGCCTTCCTCATCAACACCGCCGCCTACTGGATACTGGAAGTCTGGCCGATACTGCTCGCCATCGCGCTGGTCATTATCGCCATTGTTATCATTTACCGCATCTGGAGACACCGGCATGATTTGGGACAATGGTAGAAAGAGAAGAAAGGAGTGGGCAATTGTGACAAAACACCAAATTGAACAAATCTGCTGGAAGCAGGTTATCTGGGCAAGACCCTATAAAATAGAAAGCGTGTGGGAACTTCTCTCACATCTCGCTGCCCTGTCGCCACGGGGTGCCGTCATCTGGGAGGTAAGAAGTAAAAACGGACAGATTCATTATCTTCTGGGTGCAGATAAAAGGTATATTGCGGACATAGAAAAAGCAGTAAAAGCCCATGGCAGTATCGAGTTCCATGATGCAGAAGAAACCGCACGCACACCTATTAGTACCGCCAGACAGCTCAAAATCAGCCATCCGTCCCTGCCCCTCAAGACTGACATCACACAGGCAGTGATCCGAGCAGGACTGGCAGCATTATCAGAAAACAAGAGCGACTCGGAAGCTGTCGTGCAGATTATACTGGGGAGAGCAAATGCACCTTCCCCAGTGCCAGCCAACTTATCGGACCCGAATGCAACATGGTTACAGATTCTGCTGGGTGATGTGCAGAAAGCCTCCGCAGAAACCCGGAAAGCAGTCCGGGAGAAAGCCGAACAGTATATCTTCCAGGCAGCAATCCGCATTGGAGTGTCTGGGGATGGGGCGGTTTCTCGCTTACGGAACGTTGTCAGCGCGTTTAAGGTGCTGGAGACAGCAGGGGTGCATATCCATGAAGAATCCACCAAACCAGACGACCTTAACAATAACCGCATCCCCTGGCATTTTCCCCTGCAGCTTTCGTCGAAGGAGCTTGCAAATTTCCTGTTATTAGCCGCTGGGGAGGAAGAACTGCCGGGGACACCGGGGTTGCATCCCAAACAGACACTACCACCGGACTGGTATCGCAGTCCCATCAACAAGAATAATGACCGCAGCTTTGCCGTTTCCATGGATGCAGTAAATCCCAAGAAACTGAGTATTTCCCCATGGGACAGCCTAGAAAATTGCCACCTGATCGGTCCGACTGGTAGCGGCAAGTCAACTGCCATGCTACATCTGATTCTGGCGGATATTAACGCCGGGAGAAGTGTCCTCGTGCTTGATCCGAAGGCAGATTTGGTAACAGATATACTAATGCGGATTCCAGAAGAACGCATGGACGAGGTGGTGGTAATTGACCCGTCCGATCCGGCTCCCTGTGGGTTTAACCCATTGGCGTTTAAGGACTATGGCAACCCATCGTTGATTGCCGATGCCATCCTTTCGGTTCTCAAAGAAATTTGGAGTGACAGCTGGGGTGTGAGAATCGCAGATATCCTGAATGCGGCACTGCTGACACTGGTGGAAGTGGAAAATGCTACCCTCTTATGGTTGCCTCCGCTGTTGACTGATGATAGTTTTCGCTACAAGATTACCAGCATCATAAAAGACAAGGTAGCGTTAAAACCATTCTGGGAGCAGTTTAATGCTCTCAGGGAGACGGAGCGTAGACAGCAGACTGAACCCGTGCTGAACAAGCTGCGCCAGTTTCTTTTACGCCCCGGACTGAGAAACGTATTAGGACAGGCAAAGCCAAAGTTTTCCCTGACAGATTTATTCTACAAGCGTCGCATTGTACTGATTCCTCTCAATAAAGGTTTGACAGGAGGAGAAAGTGCCAGATTGCTCGGCAGTCTGATTGTTGGACTAACCTGGACTCTGGCGCTGTCAAGGGCGGGTATCCCAGCCGAGAAGCGGCACATTGTAGAAATCTATATTGACGAGCTGCAGGATTATCTGTCACTCCCAACCGACCTTTCTGACGCTTTAGCGCAAGCCAGGGGCTTGGGTGTTGGGCTGACGCTGGCACACCAATACCGTGATCAGTTACCGATTAATATCCGCTCCGGGATAGACGCCAACGCCAGGAACAAAATCGTCTTCGGACTAAACAGCCGGGATGCCAAAGACATAGCAGCGATGGCACTAGAACTCACGGCTGAAGA
Source organism: uncultured Roseburia sp. (assembly GCA_947246475.1). Taxonomy (GTDB): domain Bacteria; phylum Bacillota; class Clostridia; order Lachnospirales; family Lachnospiraceae; genus Eubacterium_F. Next base: position 88,947 of record CAMXSH010000004.1, on the reverse strand, counting down.
TTTTATGGCACTGCCCCGTTACCAGATTTATACCTCATTCCAGTCAAACGGCAGAAATGTTGGCTGGGTTCAGGGCAGGACGCTGCCGCCACCGCCAGCCCTGCATAATGCCGCAGAACTGAAGGCAAAGAGCCAAGCCACCTATGGTGTCCCAGCGGAACAAATTGAAGAGGAATACCTCAGTATGTTTTCTGACGGATGTGACACCGGGCAGGAATGGGAAAATGCAACAATTGGAAGGAGGAAACGACCATGACGAGCCGACTAACGAACGGAGCCAGCAAAGCAAAAGCGGAAACTCCCTCCGTATCGGGATTTTCCCGGTATAAGGTCTGCGATTCCTACTCCGTTCCCACTACGGATTCCCAGACTGGCAGCAGCACCTCTGGACAGCATCTCCGTTTGTCTAAGAAGAAACTGGAAGAACTGGACATTTCCCTCAGTCAGCGTGACAAGGAGGTCTTGCTCTCGGTTCGGCGATACCGCTATCTGATGAGCGGGCAGGTTCAGCGGCTGCATTTTACGAATGCGGCAAATCCCTTCGCTGCCCTGCGGGCTGCCAGCCGCAACCTCAAAAAGCTGAAGGAATTAGGGCTGGTTGACAGCCTCTCACGGCGCATTGGTGGAGTGAGGGCAGGCTCGGCATCCCTCATCTGGCATACCACCCATGCCGGGGAGCGTCTGCTGCGCCTGCATGAACATAAACCCTATCCGATAAGGAGGACATTTGAACCAAGCCCATATTTCCTGGCACATACCCTCGCCGTGGCAGAAGCCTCCATCCGTATTCTGGAGATCAGCCAGGAGACAGGACTGGAACTGTCCGCACTGCAGCCGGAGCCGGAATGCTGGCGTGTTTACAGTGAACATGGAAAACATGTTGCCCTCAAACCAGACCTGTATGCTGCTCTTACCTCCGCAGAATATGAAGACCGCTATTTTCTGGAAATTGACCTGGACACCGAATCTCCCACCAAGATTATAGAAAAATGCCAGCGTTACCACAAATACTACCACAGCGGACTGGAGCAGAAAGAACATGGCATGTTCCCGCTGGCGGTCTGGATCGTGCCAACTAAGAAACGCAAAGAACATTTAGCGGAGCATATCCACGCCGCTTTTGTGGGGCAGCCCCGGCTCTTTGCCGTCATCACGGATGAGGAACTGGACCGGCTGATCCGGTATGGAGGGGATGATGCCATGCTGTGTTAGGCAGCCACTTGTCTTCCAGGCTCTTAGCCCAGCTAAGGGACAGGACACGAAAACGGCAAAGGACATATTTCTTAGAAAGATTATTTTAACCACTGTTTCAGTTTAATAAATGCCATAAGGAGGCTTATGAACAACAATGCAAGTGGTCCCGACAGCATATCACTGTGGGTGAACCGGGACGAAAACGGAAAAATCATTGACTGGGAAATGACACTTACCCATGACCAGGCAATAGACATGCTGACCAAGGCACTCCATGAAGCAGAAAAGGAAGGGGATGCCAAAGCAGCTAAATTTGTCAAGATGCTCCTTGAGGATATAAACAAACACAGTAAAACAGACCACAAAAATAAACCGGAAAAGAAATAACAAATTTGCCAGTTTACCCTGCCCTGCCAGCCTTAGCTGTGCTAAGGGTCTGGAGATGACAAACTGTTACTGTAACTGTTTTAGTAATTCTAAGAAAGGAAGAATGCCCATGAACATAAAGAATATTCGTTTTTTCGATATGTTTGCCGGTATCGGGGGATTCCGTGCCGGCCTGGAGCGAGCCGGGGGCTTTGCCTGCATCGGCCACTCCGAGATTGACACGCATGCCGACAAGGCATACCGGAATATGTATCACATTAACCCAAAGGAAACCTACTATGAAGACGCAACAACCATCAAAGCAGAAGAAATGCCGGACTTTGACCTGCTCTGCGCAGGATTCCCCTGCCAGAGTTTCTCCATTGCCGGAAAACGCTGTGGTTTCCAGGATGCGAGAGGCACGCTCTTTTTTGACATCGCGCGTATCCTTAAAGCCAAACACCCTGCGTTTTTTATACTTGAAAACGTTCCCGGACTGCTCAGCCATGACGAAGGACGGACATTTACAGCCATCCTTGGCACGCTATCAGAACTTGGGTATGGTGTGGAATGGCAGGTGCTTAACAGCAAGAGTTTTGGAGTCCCGCAGTCACGGAAACGGGTCTACATTGTCGGATATCTTGATCCAAAATGTGCCGGAAAAATACTTCCTCTCCCGGGAACAGATGGAAAAGCTCTTATACAGATCGTCGGCGGGGCGCAGGGGGCAAGAGTCTACGACCCCAGCGGCGTAGCCTGCACCCAGCTCGCCAGTTCCGGGGGAGGTGGCGGGAAAACCGGGCTGTATCTCGTAAGCTGCAGCAGCCGGGACGGCATCTCGGATACCCGGGAGTCCGCCCGCACCCTTACTGCCAGCTATGCCAAAGGGCTTGGCAGCGGGCAGGCACGCGATGGCGTCCTCCTCATCAAAGAGGCCACCAGGCGGGGATACAGTGAGGCGAAACCCGGCGATTCTGTCGACACTTCCTATGTCAGCCAGAACCAAAAACGCGCACGTGTAGGGCATGGCATTTCCTACACCCTGACCACGCATGCCGATAAGGCGGTTGTGGACACGGATATGCGGATCCGGCGCCTTACCCCGAAAGAATGCCTGCGGCTGCAGGGGTTTTCTGATAAGCAGATTGATAAACTGCTGGCTGTGACTTCTGATACTCAGGCATATAAACAGGCTGGCAATGCCGTAACCGTCAATGTGATACACGCCCTTGGCCTGCGCCTTAAAGCCGTATGGCTGGAAAATGCAGCCGCCGGGGCAGAAAAGGAGGCAGCATGAACAATAAAAGAAAACGTGGACGGCCGTCATCTGCTCATAATGTAAGGGTTACACCAGACTTTCGGGAACACCCTGATATAGAAAAGATTGGGAGGGCGCTTATTGCTATTGCAATCGAGAATGCGAAAGAGAAAGAAACGAACAAAGAGACGGCATCCCTGGCAAAAACCGCTTTGGCCGGGTATCTGCCGGCAGAAAATAAGGGGGATATCATGTCATAGCACCAAATCAGATATCCCCACTGCATATCATTAATATCTATGAAAGCGGCAGAAGCAATATGGTAATACATCAGCCGCTTGATAGATGTGGACAAGAAAGGAGGTCTAACCCTAGCACGTAACAGAAACACGAAGTAAACATACGGCAGCCATGGTGCGCACCCAGAATCCGGGGCGCATCCGTGGATGCCCCCGTTTCGCACTGTGCTGTCAGAAAAGGAGGGCAAGCCAAATGTTTACCAACCAGTTCGGCATTGAAGCCGAGTTTACCGGGATTACCCGGGAAAAGGCAGCGGAAACCGCTGCAAATTACCTGGACGGCACAACCGCCGCCCCAGGGGATTACTATAATACCCAAAAAGTCACTGCGTCTGACGGGCGCATATGGAAGTTTATGTCTGACGGCAGCATTCACTGCCAGCGCAAAAACGGAAACCACACCATCGGTGCGGACGACCATTTCAGCGTGGAGCTGGTCAGCCCCATCCTGCTCTACCAGGAGGATATCGGCACGGTGCAGGCGCTGGCAAGGCGTCTGCGCAAAGCCGGTGGGTTTGCAAACAAATCCTGCGGCATCCACATCCACCTGAACGGGGCAGACCATACGCCGAGGAGTATTCGCAACTTTATTAACATCATTTATGCACACAATGACCTGCTTTATAAAGCACTGCAGATTGCACCGGAGCGGATGCGTTACTGTAAAAAGATGGATGCCTACCTCGTGGAACGGATGAACAGGGAGAAACCGACAACCTTTGAGCAGATTGAGAGTATCTGGTATGAGAAGTATCCTGGAAACCGTAACAGCCACTACAACAGCAGCCGTTACTACTTCCTCAACCTACACAGCTTTTTCCATGGCAACCATACTGTTGAGCTGAGAGGGTTTAACGGGACACTGCATGCCGGGAAAATCCGTGCCTACATTGTGCTGGCACTCGCCCTGAACCATCAGGCGTTGACGCAGAAAAGCGCCAGCAGCCGGAAAGTGCAGGAGGAAAATGAGAAGTTTGCCATGCGCGTGTGGCTGAACCGCATCGGGTTTATCGGTGACGAGTTTAAGAGTTGCCGGGAACATCTATACCAGCATTTAGACGGCAATGCCGCCTGGCGGTATGGTTCAAGGGAAAATGTCAGAAGCCATATAGGCATCAGAAATACTGAGAATGGAGGACGAAACCTATGAGTAAAAATAATAATCCAGCTAGAGACAGATTCTATATTGCCTACGGTTCTAACCTCAACATCGAACAGATGGCAAGGCGCTGCCCCACTGCGGAAATTGTGGGAACAACATTTCTCCGCAACTGGCGGCTGATGTTCCACGGCAAAAACACTGCCGTGGCAACGGTAGAAAAACATGAGGGCAGCCAGGTGCCAGTATTGATCTGGCGGCTGCAGCCCGGTGATGAGCGAAGCCTGGATATGTATGAAGGCTATCCCCACCTCTACCGCAAAGAAATGTTAAGGATAACGGTAAACCGCAGACGGATGAGCGCCATGGTCTACATTATGAATGAGGCGCACCATCCCTATGATACGCCATCCCGAAGCTATTTTGAAACGATCCGGCAGGGCTACGAATCCTCTGGTTTTGACACCGGAGTGCTGCGCCAGGCTGTCCTTGACTCTGTGTGGGAGACATATCTGGCAGAAAAATACCGGGGAGGAGGTAATTCCCATGACAGAAACCGTGAAAGAGCAGATTCTCGCCATCCGGGCAGCCGGGGAAACGAATATGTTTGATGCAAACATGGTGCAGTATATTGCCAACCGTGAAGGCTACTATGAGCTGGTTATTTATCTGGAAGAACACCGGAAAGAATATGCCAATTTTATTCTGACCGGCAGAGCCACAGCCGATGAATAACCCGGATATTCCCGCACATCTCCAAATAAAATCAAGGCTTGCTGTTTTTGGCAGTCTGAGTGATAGATGTGTGTGGAAGAAAGGAGGAAACATGAACTTCCAATACCATTACAAACTTACCGGCAGCGACAGAAAACCGTTGGTGGAGGCTGTCAGCCAAATAGTAAATTCCCCTGCTGTGTATCAGGGAGCACCCAGCTTTGCCTACATCGTAGGCGGCTGCCATATTGACCGGGCAGGTGTTCTGACGCTGCCGGAAGAAACCAATTCGGAAACTACCAATAACCTAATCAGGGCATTGCAAGAGCAAGGCTTTGTGGCGGAAGATGCAGCGGCAGAAAACACGGCAGAGGAAGATGTCACAGCAAACAGCAGCTCTGGGGAGGCATCGGCAGATACTGGAACAATTCCAAAGCAGCCAGACAAGCTGATTATCACAGTCCCGGATACTGGGTTTACCCCGCTGGCAAGGGAGAATCTGCTAAAGATTATCGCCAGTAAGGAGACACTGCTAAAGCAAGCCCTCAAAACAGAAACCTTAGATATTAAGGAAGCCGATGGAAAAATCTCTTTCCCATGGTTTACCAGGCAGGGTTTGGAGGGCGAAGCTGACGCATACAGCCGTCTGGTTGCCGCCATCTGCCGCATGGCAAAGACACAGAGACGGGTTACTGCCACAGAAAAGCTGGTGGAGAATGCCAAATATGAGATGCGTTTATTCCTCATCCGTCTGGGATTTATCGGGGACGAATACAAATCTGCCCGGAAAATCCTGCTCCGAAACCTAAGCGGCAACAGCAGCTGGAAGTCTGGCCATCAGCCAGAACGGTTGGCAGAAGGCGTGGCGAGTTCCGAACCTACAGAATCTGTTACTGTTCCAGTAGGCGAAGAGGCGGAAGAATCCATAGAAAACGAATGCGGTAAAGATTATGGCAAATAATCATTTTTCCAATCAGTATATCGTGAAACAAATGCGGAAGTTATAATCTTCCCGCCAGTACCTTAATTAAGGCAGAAAACGCTGTAATATATACCAGTCTGCCCCATAGCGGGCAGACTTTCCATAACCTGAAAACTGATATTATTAACAATTTAATAAGAAAGGCATAAACGACTTGATGTGAGGTGCGAACAGAGGTATAATCGCACAGACAACGATAAGAAAGGAGGCTAATTCTATGGAATACACTACAGCTAACCCCATGCAGTCACTGACCGATGCCATGACACCGAAGTTTGCCGTATCATACCTCCGGGTTTCTACGCGCGGACAGGCAGAACGTGGCGGCGGTGCAGATGAGGGGTTCTCTATTCCTGCGCAGAGAGAAGCGAACAAGAAAAAAGCACTCTCCATGGGCGCAATGGTTGGCAAGGAATTTGTTGACCGGGGTACTTCCGCCAAATCGGCAGACCGCCCGGAACTCCAGAAAATGCTGGAATATGTCAAAGAAAATGCCGACAGGATTGATTACGTGATTGTACATAAGGTCGACCGTCTCGCACGCAACCGCGGTGATGACGTTGACATTATGCGCACATTGCGTGAATGCGGCATCCAGCTGGTATCAGCTTCAGAAAGCATAGATGATACCCCTGCCGGAATGCTGCTGCATGGCATTATGAGTTCCATCGCCGAGTTTTACTCACAAAATCTGGCAAACGAAGTTAAAAAGGGCCTGAACGAGAAAGTTAAAGGAGGAGGGACGCCCAGCCGTGCTCCGCTTGGCTACCTCAATATCCGGCGTACAGACGATAAGGGACGGGAGGAACGGACAGTCATACTGGATGAAGAGCGCGCCCCATTGATTAAGCTGGCATTTGAGGAATATGCCACCGGCAACTGGACGGTACAGGATTTGGCAGAACATCTGGCAGCCTGCGGTCTGACTACCCGTGCCACGCCCAGAATCCCATCCCAGCCCATCAACAAAAAATCCTTGAACAAGATACTGATAAATCCTTATTACAAGGGCATTGTGTCATACCAAGGCGCAGAATATGAGGGGACACACCCGGCACTGACAGATGCCGACACCTGGCAGCAGGTGCAGGATATTCTGGAATCGCATATCAACGGCGAGCGCACCCGTGAACACCCTCATTTCTTAAAGGGCAGTGTTTTCTGTAAAAACTGTGGGGCACGGATGATTGTCAACTATACCAAATCCCATACCGGCATCCGCTATCCGTATTTTGTCTGCGGGGGACGGCATAGCAAACGTACGGACTGTAAACAGCGGGCGGTATTGATTGCGGATGTCGAGCGGCAAGTGGAACAGATTTATGACCGATATTCTTTCCCTCCCCAAATAGCCAGTTATCTGGAAGACTGGCTGAGGCAGAATATAGAAAAAGAACGTGATAAATACGAAACCGAGTTAGACGGGCTGCGCCGGGAGAAAGATAAGCTGGAGAGGCAGCGTAAGAAACTGCTTGAGGCACATTACAACGATGCCATCCCACTTGACCTACTTAAAAGTGAACAACAGAAAATCGCTAAGCAGCTTGCCACAATCGATCATCAGACCAAAGCATATGACTATACGTTTACCACGATTATAGAACGACTGGACGATGCCATTGAACTGATTACTGACTGTGGCATGACCTACCGTTTGGCAAATGATAAGATGAAGAAGCTAATGAACCAGGCTATCTTTGAACGCCTGCTGATTGGTTCCGACGGAAAAGTGACAGCAGAGTTTGCTGAACCATTTACGATGCTGGTAGAACCGATCAAAGATGAGGTTGCTAAATATAATACTGCAGAGAACGCAGAAGCTCGTGAGCAAATGCTCACGAGCTTCCTATCCACAATACCCAACCGCTTATTAAATTTTTTTGGTAAGGGTTGGAGTAAGAACTTTCTGGTGGACCTGGCGGGAATCGAACCCGCGTCCAAACCGGAATCCCATGTACTTCTACTATCATAGTTCATTCTTTTACATTCCCTCCACCTGACGGAAATGAACATCCTTCAGGCTTTAGTAGCTTCATGATACGCCCGTATACGCAAAGCTTAATATACGTCGTTTCCTACATCATTGATGCCTGGCTCCCAGAGTGTAGGTGCTCCAGGTCAGACAGCAGCACTTAGGCTGCGTATGCTAATCTATTATCGTCAGCGTTTAATTTTTTCTGCGTTTTAACGTGGTCACAGCCCACGGATAGCTTCTCCATCTTCAGCCGGCCTGTCGAAACCAGTACAAGCCCGAAGTTTTCGTACTGTGATTATACAATAACAAAAACAGCTGCATTTGTCAAATGAAAATTTTTACAATTTTATCTATTTTCACCCTTCTGGGTATAAAAAAAGAAATTTAAAAATAAAATGATAAAAAATCCGCCGGGAATAATTCTATGAATGATATCGAAAAAGAAAAAGAGAATCTCATCATTTTTACAAAGGTAGGTGCCATCGTACTCACCTCACTCCTTCTTCTTGTAACAAGCATTTATTTTTACCCACAAACCGCCGCCACCATCAGCTCTCATGTCAATACAAGCCAGAAAGAACTTCCAATCTATTGTGTTGACAAAGGGGACGAGGCAAAAATATCTATTTCATTTGATGCTGCCTGGGGAAATGAGGACACTCCCAAACTCTTGGAGATTTTAAAACAAAATGACGTCCGCGCCACATTTTTCATGACAGGAGGATGGATTGAAAAATATCCCGATGACGTTAAGGCCATCGCCGCCGGGGGACATGATCTTGGAAACCACAGCGAAAACCACAAGCAGATGTCCCAGCTCTCTGCCGAACAATGCAAGGATGAAATCATGAAACCCCATGAAAAAGTAAAACAGCTGACAGGCAAGGACATGTGCCTGTTCCGGCCGCCCTACGGAGACTACAATGACAACCTGATCAATGTCTGCCGGGAAATCGGATATTATCCCATCCAGTGGGATGTAGATTCACTGGATTGGAAAGACTATGATGCAAGTACCATCATCAAAAAAGTAACAGAACATAAACATCTGGGCAATGGAACCATCATTCTCTGCCACAACGGCGCCAAGCACACAGCGGAAGCACTGGATGCCATGATCAAGACACTAAAAGAAAAGGGTTTTTCCTTCGTACCAATCTCAGAACTCATTATGAAAGATGGATATACCATCAATCATGAGGGGCGTCAGGTAAAAGCTTAATATGTTAATTTACAACCCCGGTATGCCGTAATTGGCACACCGGGGTTGAATATTAGGCACCTCTTCCTTGGAATGTTTTCATTTATTTACATTTTTAAGCAAATTAATAAAATCTGTGTAAAAACGTTCATAACTAAGAGGACAGGTTTTTCGTAATGTTGAGATTGTTGAGTGCTCTGCAATTTTATTAAAATCTTCCTGACAAGATTGATATGTACCATACCGACGATCCAAGCTACGAATTAGTCGTACAAAATAATTTTTCGGATAGTCACTATCAGGATCCGTTTTTGCTCCCCAGACATACTCTGGCTTATCCGGCAGTTTACTTTCAGAAATAGAAAGATGAAATATTTGTTCCAAAGCTGCTTTATCTCCTAACATCCAACACTCTATCATACTTAAGGGTATCATTGGAATGGCTTGATCTGAACTCAATCCATTCTTTACTTCTTCATACACCTCTTCATAATGTTTAACGACCGCTGAGCAATTGCTGCTTTTGGTTCCTGTTCCCTTATCAGCATCACAGTAAAATATTCCGGCATCACAATTATTCTTATTCTTCAATATCATGAATTTCTTAGCCGGAATGCCTCTTCCAGACAGTCCCTTTGTAGAACGTCCTTGCACTCTTACTTTCATGACGTCTTGTTTTTCAATTGGCAACAGTTCTACATTCATTCCTTGCTCTTTTGCTATTTTTTCAGCATAAATGATTGCTGGTCCTGGCGACCACTCTCCTGTACCATACTCTTTTTTCCCATAATCCGTGTTTCCCTCACCGGTTATAGCAATTTTCATCATATCAACCTTCCTCACGATATGCAAGTAATTTATCCAACAACTCCATTTGTGACATATTAAGCAATATCTCTCCTGGATACATATAGTCCAGTTGTTCTTTCATCTGTTCTCTTTCAAAAAGTTGCACAGACTTTGTGTATCCGTCATCATCCCGATACAGATAAACAATATTTTCTGGTGGAATATAGTCCATAAATACCGTGCTATGAGTTGTCAAAATCAACTGATGTCCTCTCTCTTCATACATTTTCCCAAGAAGTTCTAACAACTGCTCCGCATAATTCGTATTTACACCATTCTCTACCTCGTCTAAAAGCATTGTTGCATTGGACTCTTTTATTTCACTGATAGCAACAAACGCTAACAAGCGTAGCATTCCATCGCTCATCTCTTTTGAAGATACATGGATCTCCTTATTTTTATACTTTTCCACACTATCGATCTGAGTCCAACCAGGTTTTCCCTGCGTCTTAGCATCTACTCCAGAAATTCTATCACCCAACAGAAACGTCAGCTTATTCATAAAACTTTTTTTTTGCTCTGATGTCATTTGCTTTATAAATGATGGTAAATTTTTCCCAGACATTCCAATGCTTTTTTTCACACCACGGCTGCTAAGTCTCATTTCATTTGGCGAAAGCATCTCAAAAGAAGCAGACTTTTCTAAAAAGTCAACAAAACGTTTAATCCGAAAATCCAACTTCTCATCTCGGTTCAACATTCGTAATACAGAGGAATGAATCACCAGCGCTCTGGGTAAGATATTAATATCTTTATATTCATCTTTAATCAGTCCATCTTTCCCCTTTTGATACACTAACAATTCTTCTCCATTACACACAAGACTTTCAGAGAGCAAACTCACTTCATTTTTTCCAGTATAAATCGACAAAACCATTTTCCAGTCATAACTAAGATCTCCTTCATCCGAATAAAGTAAAATATTACTCTCAAAATGAATTTTGTTTGAATTTATTAATTTAGACTTGATATTATCTGCCGACCAGCCCCGACGTTCTAACATAATCCCAAAATCTTCTTTTACTGAACTGCACAAGAAATCAATTGCCTGCAAAACACTACTCTTGCCTGTGGCATTGTTGCCAATAATCACACTCATAGGCGAAAAATCAATAGAAAAATTCACTAATGATTTAAAATTGTCAACTTTTAATTTTCTAAACATAAGCACTGCTCTCCTTTAATTCTTACACAACGAACTGAATATAGTATAACACATTTATTTCTGTTTGTACCGAAGAAAAACAATTTTAATTCACCTGGTCAATATTTAAAAAATATCAATAATACTGCTTCCCTGCTTTACAAAGGCAGCAAACTGATCCAGTTCCACTTGTACTTCTATCGTTTGCCTTCCCTCATACACCTTTTTGTCGATCACACTGACCCACGTTCCCTCTGGCAGATATACTTTACATTCTCTCTGTCCCTTCCGCATGACAGGGGCAAACAAAATATCCTCGCCAAACATATACTGCTCCTCTAAGGTATAGCAGTGAGCATCCTTGTGATAATCAAAAAACATAGGACGCATCAAGGGTGCTCCTGTCTGACTGGCGATCTCCATATACTTTAAAATATAAGGGCGCAGCTTTTCCCGCAGCTCGATCAGAGATTTGATAATGTTATAATTTCTTTCACCAAAACACCATATTTCATTAGGACCGCCACTTCTCTCAATAATGCCCGGATTCGGTTCCGGCTGACCCTCCACTCTTTTTCGCACGCCGTGAAGCCGCATGATCGGAGAGAACAGCCCGAACTGGAACCAGCGGACAATAAGCTCCCTGAAATCCTCGCTCTCAGTATCCCCATTTAAAAATCCGCCGATATCACTGTTCCACCATGGTATGCCACACATTCCCATGGACAAGCCGCTGGTCACACTCTGCCGGAGCGCCGCCCAGTCCGATAAAATATCTCCATTCCAGACAGCTGCTCCAAATTTCTGGCTTCCCGGGTAGGCCGCCCTGGTCAGAAGAATGATCTCTTCCTCCCCCTGGGCTCTCAAGCCGTCATAAAACATCTTAGCATAATAATAGGGATAGAGCATCGCAGTCTGTGCACCATTTCCGAGATAAAATTTCAGGTGCCCGAACTGCTGTGGGTGCACTTCCGGCTCCGCCTCATCCAGCCAGAAATTCCGTATACCCTTATCATAATAGTTATTTTTCACAATATCCCACACATATTCCCTGGTGTCCGGATTCATGGCATCGATAAAAGTCTGCTGCCCATAAAAGGAAAATGTACCATACTGCCCGTTCTCCGTCCGGACCAGCATATTGGCATCATTCATTTTGTTATAGTTCTCACTGTCAGGATTGATGGTCGGCCAGATAGAAACAACGGGCTTGATGTCCATCTCTGCCAATTCCCGGCACATTTTCTCAGGATCTGGCCAATACTTGGGATCAAATTTCCACTCTCCCTGTTCTGTCCAGTGAAAATAGTCGATCACGATGGCTGATATAGGAATCCCCCGCTTTTTATACTCTCTGGCAACCTCCAGCAGTTCATCCTGGCTTTCGTAACGCAGCTTGCACTGCCAAAAACCTGCCGCCCATGCCGGAAATTTTGGCGCATACCCCGTCAGGTCACTGTAAATCTTCATGACATCCCCAGGCGTATCTCCCGTAAACACGAGATAATCTGCCTGATATGCACTATCAGCGCACCAGAGCGTATGGTTCCTCGTGGTCTCACACCTTCCCGGAGACGGATTGTTCCAAAAAAAACCGTATCCCAGAGAAGAATATAAAAAGGGAATCGTGGATTTCGTATTGTAATGAACCAGATTGCTCGTACTCCCTTTCCGGTCAAAAGCATCCTCCGTCTCCTGCCCCAGACCATAAAAATGTTCACCCTCATTTGCATCAAAGATCACTTTGATCTGATAATTGTCCCCTTCCACATGGACGAAACGGTTCACATAGTCTCCTTCAAACTTAGTATGTAAGATCATTTTTCCTTTTTTATAATAACTGATCACACCTCCGTACCAGGGCTGTCCTGTCTCTATAGTAGCGGAGATATCACCATTGGTGATTGTCGCAAACATCTCATCCCCTTCCAGCCTGCAGCAATCTTTGGTGACAGCCTCCTGCAAAGTCCATTTTTCATCTGAGACCACCCCATTCCTGGTCATCCGGCAACGAAGACAATTTTCCCCATAGGGCTCAATTATAGTCAGTTCATCTCTCCTCTGGAAGATCAGTCTTTGGTTTTTTGGATCTAGTTTTATCATTTTTTTCCTCTCCTTCTGCACACTTTTTTGCTAAATCAAACAATCATTTTATAATAACAGAATACCACAATTACTTCTAAAAATCTAATTTTTTACCATGAAAACCTTTTTTATTTTACGACATTTAATGTTTCATACATTGTGCCAGATAACCATATTTTTACAATTCAAAACACTAGAAACATTCATTGCATACCCCCAAAAATAATGATATAATATAAAAAATTAATATTATATACAAATTCTAAGATAAAGAAAGGAATAAAATTATGAAGAAAATGAATATTGGTCTTCTAATTGCAACCGGATTATGTGTAATATCATTAACTGGTTGCTCGGGGGATCTGACCGAAAAAGTAAAACAAAAACAAACACGAATTCAAGTAGGGACAAATATTAATCTCAATGACTTATTTGAATGCGAAGAAGGCGTACAACTGGGATTTAAAAATGCAGATTCTTTTAATTCCCAGAAGGTGGGATCTTACTCCCTTGACACCACAATTTCAGCTGATAACAACCAGGTTGATGCAACTTACCTGGTGGACGTATATGATGATATTGCACCTGAAATCAATGCAGAGGATATTGTGATCTATGAGAATGATGAATTTGACTTATTGAAAGATGTAACCGTTACAGATAACTCAGGCGAAAATATCGAAGCCACGGTTTCGGAACAAAATGTTGATAACAAAAAAGCTGGAGAATACAGCGTAAAATATCTTGCCTCTGATTCAAGCGGTAATCAGGGAGAAAAACAGGTAAAAGTTACTGTGAAACAAAAATGGACTTTCTCTAACCTGAAAAAAACAGCAAAGCAGATTGTGAAAGACAAAAAACTTGACAATTTGTTAGTAAGATCAAATTCTGACAAAAAAACTGTTTGGGTAGAATCAAAAAAATTTTTTGATATAACTGAGAAAAAAGACGCTTTTTATTATATGATTCCAGGCTGGGCTTTAATAATCGAAGACAATGAAATATCAAATGGATTACTCGTAAACTCCTATATAACTGACCTTAATGATTATCATACTCCAGAACAATTATATATAAAATCTAACAAAGGGAAGATTGTATCCGACAGTAGTAATTATGACCTAAGTTATGACATTAAAAATGGTATAGGACTTTATACTTCATTTCTACAATTTTTATTTACTGACGAAGAAAAATTGCAAAAGAGTATAGATATTTTTCAAGGAGATAAAATACTATTTAATATTTATACAGATGATAATAAAAGTTATTCTTATAAAATTAGTAACAAAGAACGTAAGACGATCAATCAGCTAATTGAATTTTATAATGAACTGAATCATTCATAATCTGAATGCAAAAACAAGGAAGATTGAAAGACAAAAGAACGGGTAGCCACGACCCGTTCTTTTATAATACCCTTGAAAAATCGGAGCAACAGGATTTGAACCTGCGACCTCACGGCCCCCAGCCGTGCGCGCTACCAAACTACGCCATGCTCCGTTCACTATATTATTTTACTAAAACAGCACCTATATTGCAATCTTTTTTTTTATTTTTTTTAGAAATTTTTACAAGATCATAAAACCACAGGTGGCGCCAAATTGAAAATTGCAAGCATGCCAGCTTGTCTTGTGCCTTCCTTGCAAATAAAGGGAGATGTCAGGTGTGGTACTCCACACCTGACCCTATCCTTTAACATATATAAAGCAATATGCTTAATGATCAATACTTGTCAAATCCATCTCCAAGGGAAATGATCTGCTCATTCATATTAATCTTTGATGATGACATAGAGCTGTCTCCGCGAAAAGCAGAAGCTCCTGAATCTGAACCAGTATTGTAGATAGAAAGCAGGTCACGCATGCGTGTCGCCTGATTTGATAACTCTTCGCTGGCTGCCGCACACTGCTCGCTGGTAGCAGAGTTGGTCTGTACAACCTGGGAAACCTGAGATATAGCCTGCTCAATCTGCACTACAGCAGTGGTCTGATAATTAGAAGACTCTGCAATACCATTGATAATTACTTCACTCTTCTCAACTACATTTGTAATAATATCCAGTGCCTTTGCAGTATCATCTGCAATCTTGGAACCTGCTCCCACTTTCACGATAGAATCTTCAATGAGCTCTGCTGTCTCTGCTGCCGCTGCTGCACTTTTAGCTGCAAGGCTTCTTACCTCTTCAGCTACCACAGCAAAACCTTTTCCAGCTTCACCAGCTCTTGCCGCCTCAACTGCTGCGTTCAAAGCAAGAATATTTGTCTGGAAAGCAATGTCATCAATTACCTTGATAATCTTGGAAATGCTCTCAGAAGACTTATTGATATCTTTCATCGCTTCCATCATATCCTGCATCTGTTTATTTCCCATCTTCACATCGGAGATTGCCTGAACCACTAATTCAGCAGCAGAATTTGCCTGCTCTGCATTCTGTCGTGTCTTATCTGCTATTTCATCAATGGAAGCTGTGATCTGCTGGATCGCACTTGCCTGCTCTGTAGATCCCTGTGCCAGAGACTGACTGGCATCTGCCACCTGAGATGCACCAACAGTTACCTGGGAAGCTGCATCGTTGATGTTGATCATAGCATGCAGGTTATCATCTACCAGTTTCTTTAAGGAATTCCCCAAAAGATCATCGGTTGATTTTGGTGTTACCTGCACCGTCAGATTTCCGTTTGAAACTTCTTCTGCAATATCCGCCTGATACTTGATATTTTCAATTACTTTAGTATATTCATCTACCAGCCCGCCAAATTCATCGTTGTTGTGCTTTATCAGCTTAATATCAACTTTTCCCAGTGCAATATCTTTCGCTGCAGTTGAGAGCTGGGAAACCGATACCCGGATCGTCCGGATGACAAAATAAGCATATATTACAATAACAAGAATGGAAACAACGATAAGTATTGCTGAAAACACTAAATAACTTTCTATGTATGCTTCTGTGTCCTCTGCCTGTTTGAGTCTTCTCATGGCAGTATTCTCCATAAACACATTGACAATCATCAATAAAACCGGAATCAAAAATCCAATTAATAATTTTGTTCTAATTTTTATATTCTTCATTATTTTACCTCTCTTTCTTCTTCACTCATGTCATTGACCTCTTCAATAAGTGACAAATCTTCGTCGTTTAAAAGCTTATCCGGATCAAGCAGCAGTTTTACGGAATCGCCAACTCTTCCAATACCATAAACATACTGGTTCTGAGCCTTATCCATTCGTCCGATCGACGGAGGAGGCAGAATATTTTCATCTGGAATCTCCACTACCTCTGCAATTTTTTCGACGATCAATCCAACTACTGTATCCTTGACATTAATGACAATAATGCAGGTTCTGTCATTATACTCAAAGGGATCCTGTTTAAACCGAAGCCGCACATCAATAACAGGAAGAATCTTTCCTCTTAAATTAATCAGACCTTTAATATAATCCTCTGTCTCCGGTATTGCTGTAATTGCCTGAAAACCAATAATCTCATTTACATACTGAATCTTCAGTCCAAAATATTCATTTCCAGATTTAAAGGTCATGTACTTGCCTTTTTGTGCGTCGTGCTCGCTGGTGAGATCTTTTGTTTCATCCATGATTAGCACCATTCCTTTCTATCTGTTATTCTATTAATCCTACTGGGTCCAGAATAAGAGCGATACTGCCGTCTCCTAACTGGGTACAGCCGGAAATTCCTTTTACCTTTTTGATGTAAGAAGGAATTGGTTTTACTACGATCTCCTGTTTTCCAATAAGCCGGTCCACAAGCAGACAAATAGTCTTTCCTTCTACCTCAAAAATCAACATCATTCCCTCTTCTACATTCTTGTGGTACTCTTCCAATCCATACCAGTCTCCAAGTCGAAGCACAGGGAAACACTCTCCACGGATCATGATGTACTCTTCGCCTGTAGGCTCATGAATCATCATATCCTCTGTCACACTGACAAATTCTTTTATGACGCCAGTTTCAACCACAAAAGATGAATTTCCTGTCTCCATAACGATTCCGTCAATGATCGCCAGAGTCAAAGGAATTTTCAGTGTCATGGTAGTACCCATTCCCAGATTACTTTCTATATCCAGTGTTCCACCAATAGACTGGATGTTCTGAACAACAACATCCATTCCCACACCCCTGCCTGAGTATTCTGTCACCTGTTCATTGGTTGAAAAACCAGGGAGGGTGATAAACTGAAATACATCTTTATCTTCATAAGCGGAATCCGGTTTGGTAGGATCCAGAAGCTCCTGTTTCCTCGCCTTATCCAAAATCTTTTCCCGGTCAAGACCTTTTCCATTGTCCTCCACGCTGATCCAAACCTTACCAGCTTCTGTTCTGGCTGACAATGTAATCTTTCCACGGTCGGGCTTACCGCTGTCTACCCGTTCTTCATTGGTCTCTATTCCATGATCGACGGCATTTCTAACCAGATGCATCAGCGGATCCGAAATATTTTCAATAATATTTTTATCCACTTCCGTATGCTCTCCGATCATCACAAACTCAACATCTTTTCCAAGTTTCCTGGAAACATCAAAGACGATCCGGTTCATTTTCTGGAATACGTTGGTAAGAGGCACCATTCGCATGGACATGATCACATTCTGCAGATCCGTGGAAATCTTAGCCATCTGAGCTGCCGCTTTATTAAAGTTGGTAAGATTCAATCCAGGTACCTTTAGATCCTGGTTCTGCAGAACAACAGACTCCGAGATTACCAACTCTCCGATCAGATCCATAAGCTGATCCATCTTCTTCACGTTTACACTGATGAAAGAATCTTTAACTCCTCTTTGCTTATCTTTTGCCAGTTTCTTAGGCTTACCAGGCTCCTTGGACTTAATGACAAAGTCTCCTGGCGCCATCTTCGGCTTCGGCGCTTCTTTCTTCTCAGCAGCCTCTTCCGCCTTTATGGCTTTTGCCTCAATCTCTTCAGCACTGGATTCCAGATCGATCCCGACCGCTGGGTGATCTCCAAAATCAAAGCCCTGCAGGAATTCTTCGGCTTTGCACTCATAGATATCCACCCGCTCAATGTCATAACCAACCTTTATAAGCTCCCGAAGATCTTCCTCAGAACACTGCGCCTGAAGCAGAATACGGAATCCATCCTCCATGATCGCATCGATGCTGCTGGCATCAGTGATCAGATCCTCCGGCTCATACAGCAGGTCCTCTGCAATCTCCTTCAGCGAATATACCGTTTTGTAGGCATGAACATTTGCCATCTCTGTTTCTGGAAAAAAGTTTATGTAAATCTTATAAAAACGGCTGGCACTGTTTGCCACTGGTGCGATGTAAAAATGTTTTGGTTCTTCGCTTACATTCTCCTCCGGGAGTTCCTTCCCTTCTTCTACTGCACCATTTTTAATATTCTCCAAAAAGCTGTCTAACTCAGCGATGATAGCAGCAGGGTCTCCATCTGCCGGGCTGCCTTCCTGTATCTTTTCCATTTCAGCGGTAATAAAATCCGCCACTTGAAGTACATGCTCAACCAGATCGGCATGAACGACATTTTCGGGATGAGATTCTCTCAGGTAATAAAAAACATCCTCCAGCTTATGTGAGATGGCTGTGACATTGTCGAACATCATTATTCCAGAAGAACCTTTGATCGTATGCATTGTTCGAAATATCTCATTGATACTGTCTTCATCAAAACATTCTGCATCTTTCTGATCCAGAACGATCTCCTGAAGCTGCTCCAGCAGCTGCTCGTTTTCAAACAGATACGTATCAAGCATTCCTTCTAAGTTAAATTCTTCAGCCATATCCTTCTCCTTTCCCTTAGATTCTTGTGTTTATTATATCAGATTCAGCTTTTTTAATGCTTGCTCAAACCTGGTCTGATCAATCGGTTTACCAGAATAAATGGTACATCCCAGATCGAATGCCATTTTTACATTCTGTTCCTCATTCAATGCGGTGGTCATAATCACCTTAACTTCTTTTTCCTTTGGAATATTTTTCTGCTTCTCCAGATTCCGGATCCCCATCAAAGCCTGATATCCATCCATAACCGGCATCATAATATCCAGACATACCAGATCATAGGGTTCTTCGTCTTCCAGAGCCATCAGAAATGCATCCACCGCCTCCATTCCATCTACGGTCACATCACATTCTCCGTATTGGGACAGGAAACTCACCATAAACTTCCTGGTTGCATAATCGTCCTCTGCCAATAAAATTTTCATATCTTCACTCCTTTACATCCTGTTTAAAACAGAATATGTTCTTTTTGCAATATCTGATAATTTATCCTGAAACTCCACAGCGCCAAGATCGTATGCCACTTTCGGCATACCATATACGACACATGTAGATTCATCCTGGCCTATGGTCCTGGCTCCCGCCTGTCTCATGGCAAGCAGGCCTTTCGCACCGTCTCCACCCATTCCGGTCAGAATGATACCCAGAGCATCCTTTCCTGCCACTCTCGCTACTGACTCAAACAACACATCTACCGACGGACAATGACCGTTTACTTTTGGTCCTGCAACCACTTCTACCTGGTAATTTCCACCTACATTTACAACCCGCATATGTTTGTCGCCTCCCGGAGCGATCAACACTGTTCCTGGCAGAACCCTGTCCCCGGTCTGAGCTTCTTTTACCCGGACACGGCACTGGTTATCCAGCCTTTTCGCATACATCTCCGTGAATCCGGGGGGCATATGCTGTACGACAACGATACCAGGAAGATCTGCACCATAATCCTTCATCACAGTACAGATCGCCTCAGTGCCTCCTGTAGAAGCACCGATTGCAATGATCAGATTTTTTCCTTTTGATACAAAATTCTGCTGTACTTCCTGCGCAACTTTCCTTTTGATCTTACTGATCTTAGCAGTGGAAGCAATTTTGATCTTTACCAACAATTCATTATGAACAAAACTTTCCAGCTGTTTCCTGTCTGTATAGGACGGTTTCGCCACAAAATCCACCGCCCCGGCGTTCATTGCATCAAATACCTTATCAGAAAGAGAACTGATGACTACCACCGGAAGAGGATACTGTGGTATCAATTTTCTTAAAAATTCAATTCCACTCATTCGCGGAAGTTCCACATCAAGAGTCATAACATCCGGCTTGTATTCCAGTATGGCGTCCCTTGCTTCAAAAGGGTCTTTGGCCGTACCCACTACCTGTATGTCCGGATCTTTGCCTAAGCTCTGCACAAGCAGCTCTCTGAATACCATGGAATCTTCCACCACTAAAACTTTAATTGGACGCATAGCTTTAACCTTTCTTTCTATTTTTTAAATATCGAAGGCTGCACCAGCTGGAAAGGCGTACTGCTCCGGTCCAGCGTCTCCGTCATACCGACAAATAAATACCCTCCCGGCTCCAGTGAATCATATACCTTTTGTACCAGCTCCCGCTTGGTTGCTTCATCAAAATATATCATCACATTGCGCAAAAATACCGTGTGCATTTTCTTCCGGAATGGGAAAGGTTCCATTAAGTTAAATTTCCTAAAGATCACTTCTTTTTTCAATTCATCTGTTGCGACATAGCTGCCGTCTTTCAATTGATTGAAAAAATGCCGTTTCCAGTTTGCCGGTACACTTTTCAGATGTTCATCCTCATAAACTCCAGCGATCGCATGACTCAGTGCCTGAGTTGATATATCTGTCGCCAGGATCCTGGCATCCCAGTTTTTATGATCCAGTCCCAGGAACTCATTGACCACCATAGCGATCATATAGGGCTCTTCTCCTGTTGAAGAAGCACCACACCAAATACGCATATCCTTAGAATGCTCTTCCTTCTTTTGAATCCAGGGAAGTACAACACTCTTAAAAAATTCAAAATGTCCGAATTCCCTCATAAAATAAGTATGGTTTGTTGTCAGAAAATTAACCAGCGTCTTCTCTAACTCGCCAGAAGCATCTTTCTCCACATCATTCATATACTCATCAAAAGAACTCCAGCCACCCGATTTCAAATAATTTTCCAGCCTGCCATTCATTATAACCTTTTTCTGGCTCATGTCAATGCCATACCGCTGTTTTAAAAAAGAAACTATTCTCAAAAACTCATTGTCCGTAATCACTGCTCTTACTCCTTAACAATAAAATTTTTACGTCTTTTTCTAACAAAGCTGACGTGATATTTTATGAAAAATTTTAAATATCTCCGGATGGAATTTCTTACCAGATTCCTGACTCATAATCTGCAAAGCCTCTTCTTTGCTGTACTCTTTACGGTAGGATCTCCTCTCTGTGAGGGCACAATACACATCCACAATGGATACGATCTGTGCCGCCAAAGGGATCTCCTCTTCTTTTAACTGTGACGGATATCCGCTTCCATCCCAATTTTCATGATGATAATTCGCCACATCAATAGAAATCTGGATAAAATCATTAAAATCACTTGTCACATACAAGTCTTTCAAAAGCTTCGCCCCAATCTGAGTATGGCTCTGAACCAATACTTTCTCTTCCTCAGAAAGCTCCGATCCTTTGTGCAGAACAGATCTGGGTATTCCGACATTTCCAATATCACAAAGGGGCGCTGCAACTTCTATCGTATCTATATATGTATCCGAGATCCGGTCTGTAAACAAAGGTGAAAACTGCATGCTTTGTGCCAGCATTCTGCAGTTTTGCTGCAGCCGCTCAATATGCCCGTGACTATGAAAAGAATTTTCTGCCGCCACACCAACCAGCGCATACAGTACATTTTTCCGCTCCTGTTCGATCTGGCTCACCTGTTCCTGAACCGATTTCTGGAGCCGTCTGTTATTTTCACTGATCTCAAGAGTCGCCGCATGAAGAGAGAGATGAAGTTTTACTCTCGCCTGAACGACCTCCGGGATAAACGGCTTGACTATATAATCATTTCCTCCCAGGGAAAAGCCTTTGATCACATCCTCGGTCTCTCCAAAAGCAGAGATAAAAATGACGGGAATTTCTCTTGTCTTCGCGTTCTCTTTTAAGATCCGGCATAATTCATGCCCCCCCATCTCAGGCATGGATACATCTGTCAATACCAGATCCGGGCTGCCGCGCTCTAACTGCTCCAGTGCCTGAACTCCATTCTCCGCTGAAACTGGAACACAGCCCATGTCCTTAATGATCTCTTCCAGGATCACCCTGTTGGTTTCCACATCGTCTACAATCAAAATTACAGAACCACAAACCTCATTTTGCTCATAATCCATCAATTTAATTTCCTTCTTCCGTCTCATGTTCAACGCATGTTTTTAATTCTTCCAGTCCTTTGATTGCTTTTTCGTAATTCGCCTTCTGTACCGCCATCTTAAGCCGCAGCACTCCTCGCGTCACCTCTCTGGGCGCCTCTTCTGTCAGCTGTCTTATGGTCTCCATAAAATCCTCTGCTTTTTCCCAGTTCTCCATCTCTATACAGAGAATGAGTTTTGAAAGAGTCTTGCCCAAAATCTCTTTGTTCTCCGGCGAACCATATATACGAAAACCTTCTACCTGGCTTTCTTTCTTCTCTTTCAGTTCCAGAACAGTGTCTGGGAGCTCTCCAGCTTTTCGACCCGGATGGGATTCTGGGGCGATGGGACCGGAATCCTTATCCTCTTCGATGGTAACCCAGATAGAAAAGGTAAAGGTCGTTCCCTTATTTACTTCGCTTTCTACGCTGATACTGCCTCCCATCATCTCCACAAACTGCCTGGTAATATTCAATCCCAGACCGGTACCTCCGTATTTTCTTGTAATCGAGGCATCCACCTGAGAAAAACTCTGAAACAATTTATCATAATCTTCTTTTTTTATACCAATCCCGGTATCCATCACGAGAAAATACAGTTCGATGGAATTTTTCACCTGGGCAGTCTCAATGATCTCCACGGAAACGCTTCCCACATGGGTGAATTTCTGGGCATTTGATAACAGATTGTTCAGGATCTGAACAATTTTCAGCTCATCTCCTATGATATACTCTGGTATCTTCGGCGAGACTGTAACAAAAAATTCCAGCCCTTTTTCCGTCATCCTGTTCTGATGATTACCGCGTACATAGTCTATCATATTGCGAAAATGAAACCTGCGGTTTTCCAATACAAACTTTCCGGCTTCCAGCTTGGAAAAATCCAGAATGTTATTTATGAGCCGGTTCATATCTCCACAGCAGCGCTCGATCAGACGCAGGGCCTTACGCTTTTTCTCATCTTCTTCTTTCTCAGTCAGATCCATGACATTTCCCAGAATTCCATTGACCGGAGTTCTGAGTTCATGTGTCACATTGGCTACAAATTCGGACCTTACCTTGAGCGCCTGCTCTGCTTCCTGCTTTACCCGTTCCATCTCCTGGTTCAAAAATTCTTTCTCCAGGATGTCATTTGCCATACACACGTACTGGGATCTTTCTTCGTCCCAAATCATTCGTGCCTCTGCGGGAAAACATGTCAGATTTTTCCGATAAGCAAATACATTCTGTATCTGGCTGCCGAAACGATATTCTGTTGAAAATCCATTCTCGATCTGTTGAAACTCATTGGGAAAAATACTGCTAATGTGACTGCCGCACAACTCATCTCCATATTCTAGTTTCTCTTTCGCAGCAGCATTCGCATATGTAATGATACCTTCCTGGCTAAACATAAGGATCATTTCCAAAGCGTTCTCAACAGGCAGTGCTCCAACCTGATCCATATCTTCCTCCACACATAGAAAGACAGCGTATAAAGCAGCAGTTTCCTTCTACTCCGCCGTCTGTTCCATTTACATAAAACTAAATATACGATTTACATCTACCATATCAAAGAAGTCTTCGTTTGCAAGTTCAAAACACTCCAGAATATCCGGAGAAAACTGTCCACACTCACCGTTCTGGATCATCTCATAGGCAACGGTATGAGGGAATGCAGCCTTATATACCCTCTCGCTGATCAGCGCATCGTACACGTCTACGATCGATACCACCTGCGCCCAGATTGGGATCTCATCCCCTGCCAGATGATCCGGGTATCCATTGCCATCCCATCTTTCATGATGATAACGGCAGATGTCATAACAGTACCGGTAAAACTCATTGTCCTCTTCTTTCTTGAACTTTTTAAGCATGTCGCAGCCGATCGTCGTATGCGTCTTCATCGTCTCAAATTCTTCTGCTGTCAACTTTCCTGGCTTCAACAGAATGGAATCCGGTATTCCAATCTTTCCAATATCATGAAGCGCAGACGCCCTGGCAATCTCATTAATCTGCGCATCGGTAATTCCATATTTGGGGAAATATTTCGCCAGATACTTTAACAAGATCCTTGTAAAGTATTTGATCCGGCGGATATGCTCTCCGGTCTCCGAACTTCTGAATTCCACTACAGAGCTGAGGGCGCTGATCAAAAATTCATTGTTTTCCTGGATCTTCTTTTCCTTCGCCAGGATCGCCTCTTCCTGCTCTTTCAGTTTTCTCTCCATGTTTGCCTGATGCTGGTAGAGATCAATGATATTCTGCGCTCTTCTTTTAACAATATCCGGATAAAATGGTTTATGTATCACATCCGCTATGCCATAAGCATATGCTCTGTCCTCGCTGTCCCGGATGGTCTCGCTGGTGATCAGAATAACCGGAACCTGCTCAATCAGTCCCTTCTGCTTCATATACTCCAGCACATCAAATCCATCTTTTATTGGCATCACAATATCCAGCAAAACCAGCACATACCCCGGATCTTCCTCAAGCCTGTCAATTGCCTCCTGACCATTGGTGGCCTCCACAATATGAAAACTTGACCGGAACATTACTTCCAATATGGTTCGATTTACTTCTTCATCATCTACTATTAAAATCCGTTCTATATCCATTTTTACTCCTGTACAACTTATTTTATTTTTTAACATTCTTTAAACTAGAGGATATCATAGATTGTTGAAAATGTCAACAAATATCCGATTGATAATTGCCTTCTTAAAGGTGTTATATATTGCCATCCACAGGTATTTCTTTCTATCGATTTAAGTTCATCAGGAATGAAAAAAATAGTTAGACAATCCCACCAAAATCCTGTATAATAAACTTAAATTTATACGGTCGGAGGCAAAACACACTTGCTCCCGGCGAATAACTTTAGCAGGGGGACAAAATGGATACATTATTTTTTGACAAATTAAAAGAGTCAGGTGTCGATGTAGACACTGCCATCAAACGTTTTATGGGCAAAGAAGACCTGTACCTCAAGTTTCTTGCCAAGTATCAAAATGACGAAAGTGCTGCAAATATCGAGAAATATCTGGCAGAAAAGAATGTAGAAGAGGCATTCAAAAGCGCACACACGTTAAAAGGTGTTGCGGGAAATCTTGGTCTGGATCCAATCGCTAAACATGCGGCCGAAATGGTTGAACTTCTCCGGGGTAAAAATCAGCTGGAAGAGATCGACGCGGATCAGCTTAGTTCCGTCTCTGAGGAACTTCAGGCAGTACACCGCTCACTGCTGGATATTTTAGTAGAACTTTGACAATACAGGAACGGCGTTAAAATGCCCGTCCAGATATAGCGCAACGACGCCATGAACCCTAAGAAGGGATCCCAGAAGACAGGCCATGACCTGCCTTCTGGGATCCCGTTTTTATTTCATATAAACCGACAGCTCAAAATCTTCAGTCTGAGCCCCGCTCCGTCACTCATGCAGCAGCTCGAAAGACAGTAAACTCGCCGTGCCACCTCCCCGGTAGGTGAGATAGATCGCCTGGGTCCCGTCTGGAACCGGTGCTTTTACAGAATACTCTTCCCACACATTGGTGTACTGAACCGGTATCGCCGCCAGCGCTTCTCCGTTCCATTTTGTCTTGACTTCAAATACGCCATCTGCATAACCACGGACTTTAATCCGGATCCCTGTCACATCTTCACAGGAAAAATATTTGAATCCCGCAGTGGCAGAATCCTGCATATTAGCGATATATCCCGGCTCTTCATCTCCATCTCTTCCATCCTGCATGATCTTGGGAAATTCATCTCCCCCTACATAGACAGAAGGCTTATCCGTAAATAAGTGACAGGCTATATAAGCAGGGTATTCCCCTTCATCTGACAGGGGACCGCCATTCAGACCACAGGACGTGATCTCCACCTGAGGGATGCTTCCATCTGGCAGAATGTGAATCTCCTCGGCGCACCCCTGCCGGCTGTACCAGCTGCCATTGGTGTGGCGGTGATAAAATATGTACCATTTTCCACCAATCTCCACAATGCTTCCGTGATTGTTGGCGCCATAAGCCATAGGCAGGGAAGCCGGCTTGCCCTCATCCAGATTCAAGTCACAGTTGCTGACGATCACCCCTCCATAGGTAAATCCTTTACATGGCTCCTTGCTCACAGCATAACAGAGCTCATGCATTACAACGGAAGAATAAATAAAATAATAGGTATTTCCGATCTTTCGCATAGAGGATGCCTCAAAGAACTCATGACCTTCAAAGCCGCTGCCCTCTGAATATTCGCATCCGGGAGCCACCCTCACCGGTTCTTCGATGATCGTAAGCATATCCCGGCCAAGAACCGTCGCCATAGCTCCGGTACGGGACTTATCCCCTCTGCCACAAAAGCCGGTATAAAGATAGGTACGTTCCCCTTCGGTAAGCACACCAGGATCAAACTGAGGTTCGTCTCCCTCCCTGTCTCCCAGCTTTGTGCCATCTTCATAATGTACATATCCATAAAACTGATACTGTCCTGCCGGCGAATCGCAGACTGCTACAGAAACCACAGATACATGATCCAGCACATAATATAAATAATATCTTCCGTCCGGTCCTACTGTCACATCCGGTGCGTAGAGACACATCTTTCCGTCCTTGTTCAGCGGATCCTCCGTCTTTGGATAGATCACTCCCTCATATCTCCAGTCTCCCAGATCTTCCACCGGCGCCGACCAGCACACATAATCCCCCAGACAGAATACATGCCCGTTATAATAATCGTGGGAACCATATACATACACTCTTCCGTCAAAGACATAAGGCTCTCCGTCCGGAATATACTCCCAGGAGGGAAGATATGGATTCACCGCCTGTTTCTTCCTGCCGTCTGCTGCTTCCTTCATTGCTTTATTTCCTCCTCGCTTTCCCCGCCGCATTCCCCGCGGCATCATTTTCTTCGTAACACCAAAAAGCTATCCAACTACGACTTTTGTCCTGACACAGCTGAATTCTTCCGAAACATCCTGGCTCTCCACAAGATCCAGTACCGGCAGACCATCGATATCAAAATGAACCCTGCGGATCCCGCTGCTTCTCTCACCGTGGATCCCTGGTCTGGCATGGTAGGAATTCCAGATATCGCCGTATTCATCCACCACATAAGCATTATGGCCTGTTCCAAATTCTCCCTCCACACTGCGGGAGGTCATAATGGGATAATTTCCCTTCTTCCAGTTTTTCGCATCCAGCAGATCTTTCCCCCTGTCGATGGTCATGATCCCCACCACATAGGAAGTATCCACAGCCGCGCTGGAAAAAGTAAGAATCAGACGTTCTTCCTGGGGAAGGGCAAATGGTCCTTCATCCACAAAGGTATGGTTATTTGCCCATCCATATTCCGGTTTGGAGAGCAGTACCGGTTCCGAGAGCAGCTTCCATGGTTCATCCGCATTTAATTTAGCGATATAGAGCCAGGCTCCGAGATCTTTGGGCAGAAACTCCCGCTGTGACCAGACCACATAATAGTCTCCTTCCCAGAAAAAACATGTCATATCCAGCGTAATGGTCTTCCCCGCTTCGCACAGCTGGCTTCCATCGCTGCGAACCACCCGTTTTGGCTCCGACCAGTCTTCCTTACAGGAAGGATTCCCGCCTTCTTTCAGCTTCATGATGTGGGATTCCTCCCAGAAAAACTCCTCAGGAGTAAGCGCCAGAAATATATATAATTCACCTTTGATCTCATGAAATTCCGGCGCCCATAAAAGATTTCCCACATAATCATAGGTATCCGAATCCAGGATCAGATGCTCTTCTGCCTCCACCAGGCCCGGAATGGTATCCGCTTCTCTGACATATAAAGTATGGTTCTTGTCTGCGTCATTGGTAGCAATAAAATAATATTTTCCGTTCCAGTATGTAATGCAGGGATCTGCCCTGTCCTCCGCCATAGGGAAAGGAAAATGATCCTGATGAAGCTTCCCCTCTGCCTCGTAAACTCCCGGACTGCTCCAGTCGATGGAGTCCATATTCCAGTCCACCCGCTTTAATGCAACTGTCCCATCGCTGTACAGCGCCCTTGCCCAGACCATATCCAGCTGCTCCCGGCTGGCTGCCTGGACTTCCTCTGGCACTTCCGTCTTTATATGACTGGGGGGCTGCAGTTTCTGCTGCAACCGCTTTGCTGTCTCATCCGGTATAGAAATGACATTTCCTGCCACTGCCCCTTCAATCTCCGTCTCCACCACTGGCAGGACCAGCTCATCCACCTTCACGCCAGTGATCTTCTGGTCTGTGCATTCTATGTCCTGCAGCTCTGTCTTGTGCCACTGCTGGTCTGACTGGCACCAGCACAATTCATACATCTCTTTTCCAGGGTCATAACGGCACACCACCCGGTCTACCGCTCCCTCGCACAGAGACAGAAGACCTTCCTCCTTGTACTCCAGCAGATCGTGGCTGGTAAAAAATATGGCCTTACCTGTACTCTCCACATCCTCACCGCCATCACCGTCTACCCGCACAGCCACTACTCCGTATGTACCATCCTTCATCACAAACAGATAGGGATTGCGGATACTTTTTGCATTCAGTGAACCATCCTCATTTTCTGTCGCCTTGGCAAACAGTACCCCTGAATTATGATTAAGGGCCTGGAAGCCCCCCTCTTCTCCCAGTGCAAGGTGCATGCTGTAAGCCAGTTTCGGATCATAATAAAACTCGTCAATTGGTTTTCTCGTATAGCATAAAATATCTCTCACTCTGTCTTTTACCTCCAAATCATTTATAGTTCCATTATACCGTGTTATGGGAAAATGTACAATGACTTTATTGTCTCCCAGATCACTCTCTGCAGCTCCAGCGACGTCCCCTTGTCATAATCTTCATTCAGAAGCTCGTTGTTGGAGATCACCCGCAGCGCCACACAGGGTACGCTGCATTCCCGGCATGCCTTATACACCGCAAAGGATTCCATGTCCTCACTGAGATGGCCAAATGTGTCATGCAGCCACTGGATCCTGTCCTTTTCCTTACTGAACAGATCCCCTGTTCCAAGAATTCCCGAAACCACCTTTCCCGTCCTGGTTTCCTGCCCGATCCCCTGCTCAAACTTTTGAACCAGATCCGGGTCCGCATCGATATACTCTGTTTCCATCTTCAGCCACTTTTCCGGCGCCATGCCCTCTCCAAAATCCCTCTTGGGCATCTCCAGGGAATGTACATTGACCGCCTGGCTGCCGATCACCAGATCTCCGCTTCTTAAGCTATCCACCTGGGCTCCAGCAGTTCCCTGATTGATGATAACATCCGGCTGGAACTCATAAATCGCTGTCATGGTGGCGATGGCAGCGTGTACCGTTCCCATTTTAGTAAGCTGCAGAAGGATCTCCCTGCCATTCAGCTCCGTCCGATAGAAAGGAAAACCGTTTCTGGTAATTTTCTCTGCCTTCTGAAAACATTCCTGCTCCAGATACCAGCATATCTCACTCTCCATCGCCCCCTGTATTAATATTTTCTTAATCATTCTCTTTCCTCCAAACCCCGAGCGTCACGCTTCGCGAGACCGCTCAGGTTCGCGGGTGCGCTCGAATTTCCTGCGAGCAAGCCCGCAGATATTCTCACTTTACCTTCGCGTAAATTAGTTCGCCCTGCGGATAAACCGCAGGGCTCCTTAACTTGAAGGTGCCACCGGGCTAACTCAATGGCGCCAATTTACAATCCCAGTTTTACCACTCAATCAACGTAGCTCCCCAGGTCAGGCCGCCGCCAAAACCAGAGAGAACGATCTTATCTCCTTGTTCCAGTAATCCATTGCGGTTGAGTTCATCCAGAAGGATCGGTATGCTCGCCGAAGATGTGTTGCCATAATGGTCAAGGTTCATCGGGATCTTATCCATATCCACCTTCAGCCGCTTTGCAATCAGCTCCAGGATTCTGCGGTTTGCCTGATGCAAAATGTAATATTTGATATCATCTGGCTCCAGCTCCGTCTTCTTCAGTATATGCTTAATATACTTGGGAACCGTTGACACCGCAAAACGGAACACCGCCTGCCCCTGCATCTGGATATAATCCTT
Organism: uncultured Roseburia sp.; assembly: GCA_947246475.1. Lineage (GTDB taxonomy): Bacteria > Bacillota > Clostridia > Lachnospirales > Lachnospiraceae > Eubacterium_F. The sequence continues at coordinate 58,583 of CAMXSH010000004.1, read as the reverse complement.
TTTTCTTCTGCTCTTATAAAATGGATTCTGGATCCCCCTTCCCTTACAGGTGAGGACATCTCCCTGGGTTCCATCCGAACCGGTAACGCTGGCGAGGATGCCGCCTTCACCCTCCACTTTTTTCAGCACGGCGGCGCCGGCGCCGTCGCCAAAGAGAATACAGGTGCTGCGGTCTGACCAGTCCACCTCGCGGGAAAGCGTCTCCGCACCGATGATCAATGCCGTTTTCGCCATCCCCATCTCAAGATAGGCATTTGCTGTATTCATCGAAAACAAAAAACCAGAGCAGGCGGCATTCAGGTCAAAACAGGTAGCACGGATTGCACCAATCTCTCCCTGAACCTGGCAGGAAGTGCTGGGAACGTAGGTATCAGCCGACACTGTTGCCACAATGATCAGATCCAGGTCCTCCGGTGTTATTCCCGCATTATCAAGAGCCGCCCTGGCTGCCTCGATCGCCATAAAAGAGGTTCCCTCCTTGCTCCCGCTGGACAAATGACGCTCTTTGATCCCTGTCCGCTGGCTGATCCATTCATCATTGGTATCCACGATGGTGGATAAAAACTGATTATCCGCCACATTCTTCGGTAAATAACTCCCGGTTCCGATAATCTTAACTGCCATGAAATCTCCTCCAAAATAAAATACGATCCTCTATGATTTGGTTTTAAAAACCACCTCATACGGTTATTTAGATTTTTTCCTTAAAACCAAAATCAAGAGAGCCTTTTTACAGCCCTCTTGTCATATTCTCTATTATTTTAATTTCCCGGATGTTTTCCCATCTCATTTGATATAAAGCATCAGATTCTCTTCAAATATTCTCCGGTACGGGTATCGATCTGAATCACATCACCCTGGTTTACAAAAATAGGAACGTTTACCTGTGCTCCCGTCTCGACAGTAGCCGGCTTTGTCACGTTTGTCGCTGTATCACCTTTTACACCAGGCTCAGTCTCAGTAACCTCAAGCTCCGCAAACATCGGCGGCTCTACAGAAAAGATATTTCCTTTATAGGATACCATCTTCACCATATCATTTTCTTTCACAAATTTCATCGCATCGCCGATGGCATCGTCTGCAAGTGCGATCTGGTCATAGGTCTCCATATCCATGAAATTATACATATCACCCTCTGCGTACAGATACTGCATCTCTTTTTTGTCGATGTGTGCCTGGGGATATTTTTCTGTCGGGCGGAAGGTCTTCTCCACAACACCGCCGTCTACAACATTTTTGAGCTTGGTACGAACAAATGCTGCACCCTTGCCCGGCTTAACATGCTGAAATTCAATGATCTGAAATACAGTTCCATCTATCTCGATGGTCAATCCATTTTTAAAATCTCCTGCTGAAATCATATTCAGTTCCTCCTGCTTTTTACGTACAGAATACTCATTTTAATTCGTTCTATACAATTTAATACATCTAAGCATTATTCTATTATATTTTGAAACATTTTTCAAGAAAAATTTTTATTGTTTCCAATTTATTTCCAACTGCTTTATTTCCTGATTCTTCCTACCAGAAACGAATGCCGAAGCTGTGCCTTATGAAACGGCGGATAAGATCTCCCTGGCGATCTGCTCCGCACTCTTTCCATCGGTAGAAACTGTGACTGTGGCTGCCTTTTCATAAAATGGCCGACGCTTTTCCATAAGTTCCCTGATATATGGTATGTTCATATTTCCATTGAGAAGGGGCCGGTCTTTGTTGTCCTTAACCCGTTCATAGATCGTCTCCGGCTCTGCCGTCAAAAGTACGATCTCACCGATGGCGCGCAGCTTTTTGACATTGATATCCCGGAGCGCCATCCCGCCGCCGCAGGAAATGATCCCTGGCTCTGACGCCGCTAGCTCATCAATAAAATCTGTCTCCAGCTGCCGAAAATACGATTCGCCCTTCTCCTCAAATATCTGGGAGATCGGACACCCCTGCCTCTTTACGATCCTCTGGTCGGTATCAATCTCTGTTCTGCCGCTGAGACGATGAAGCGCCCTGGAGACCGTGGACTTTCCTACTCCCATAAAACCAATGAGGGCAATGTGCCGTTTGCCGGAATATAACTTGTCAAATACTTCCTTCATTTCTGACAACCTGATCTGTCCCGGCGCGGATTCCCTGCCCACGCATCCGAATGAAACCTCAGAACCATACAGTCCCCCATACAGTCTCGTCATCTTTCCCGTCTCTCCCATGCACATGGTAATCAAAGGAAAATCTGGATGTTTCTCCTTCATCCGCTCTGTCGCTGCCAGCAGGCGCACCGCATCCGCCCTCCCTTTTTCTACATCTGTAGATGACATACACGCCAACTTCCCAATGTCTGCACCGCAGGTTCTTGCCTCTTCTAAAATATGTAAGATCTCTTCTTCCGAAGGAGTCTGTGTGAAATCATGAAAGGATCCGATGATCCTGGTTCCACTCTGTCCTGCTGCCCGGATCACGGTCTGTACCATGTCGGGATCCCGGCGGATCTCCACATCCACATAATCCGCATGACCGCTTGCCGCCACATCACTTAACAGGGCGGCATAGTCAAAACGGCTCCCGTTTTCCTCTCCGCCCTCCTGTACTGTCCTCAAAGTAAAGATAAATTTTTTCTCCCGGAGGATCTCCCGGAGTTCCCTCACAACACTGATTATTTCCTTTTCATATCCGGCAAAAAAGTCCACCCGCCATTCCACCAGCTCCGCCGGCAGAACTGCAAACTCTTTTGCCCGCTGAATGATTTTGTCTCTCGTCGTATCCGTGACCGGAATACAGATCTCTGGTCGCATCATCCTGTCTATCTCTCTTTCTTCTATTATCTCAGTTCCATCAATTCTTTGGGAGAATGGGTAAGATTCCGGCAGCCGCCTTTTGTAACTGCCACCACATCCTCGATTCTCACGCCCCCAAAACCTTCTACATAGATCCCTGGCTCCACGGTAATAACCATTCCCGGCTCCAGGACGGTTTCATCTTTCGGGGAAAAGCAGGGCGTCTCATGGATCATCAGACCCACACTGTGGCCCAGGCTATGGCCAAAACAATCTCCATAACCCGCCTCCCGGATAATATCCCGCGCCACCGCGTCAATCTCACAACCCCTTTTCCCTGGCTTCACTGCCTGGATCGCCGCTGTCTGTGCCCGCAGCACCACATCGTAGATCTCCTTCTGCCGCTCATCTGCCCCACCGATCACGACCGTACGGGTCATATCGGAGCAGTATCCGTTCACCCGGCATCCAAAATCCATCGTCAGAAAGTCCCCATCTTCCAGCGCCTTGTCGGTAGGAATGGCATGGGGCATGGAAGAGTGGATCCCGCTGGCAGCGATGGTATCAAAACTAGTCCCCTCTGCCCCCATTTCTTTCATGTAAAATTCCAGGTAAGCCGCCACCTGTTTTTCCGTCATGTCTTCTCCCCGGCTCCGGCTCTCTCTGATCTTCTCAACGATCCGGGCAAATGCCCTGTCTCCGATCTGTTCTGCCTTTTCTATAGCCAGAAGCTCCTGTTCCGTCTTCACCTGCCGGAGCTGATCCAGTTCTTTATGCAGGGGCACCAGTGTTATATTTTCCACTTCATGCTTTTCAAAAAGTGCAAGTATTGTCTGATAAGTCTGAACCGTCATGGTCTCATACTCAAATCCGATGGATATCCCGGCTGCTGCCTCCCTGCCCAGGCGTTCCAGCAGCTCCAAAAGCCAGTTTTCATAAATATTTTTTTTATATTGGATCACATCTGCTTCCGGACATTCCTCTTTTGCCGCGATGGTGTAGCGGGAGTCCGTAAACACCAGCGGTCTGTTCCTGGAAACAAAAACAATCCCCTCTCCCCGAAACCCGACGGAACTTCTCATATTTGCCGGTGAGCTGACCAGTATGCCGTCCAGCTTCCTAGCAAGTAATATTTTTTTCATTCTTTCCATTCTTTCTATCCTTCTTTTTCTGACGATATTCTTTCAAAATGATTTTTTCCAAATACCGTTTAAGAACGATCTGGATTTCCTCGTTTTTATTGATGGGTTTCACCAGGATATTCCGTATCCCGATGCGTTTTGCCCCCCATATATCCGTAAAGAGCTGGTCGCCTACAAAAAGGGTATTTTCTTTGTTCGTCCCCATCATTTCCATGGCCTCGCGATAGCCTTTTCTTCTGGGCTTATGGGCGTTAAAGATCATATGGGCGCCAATTTTTTCGTTAAAACTGCTGACCCGCTGTTTTTTATTGTTGGAGATCAGACAGCACTGAAACCCTATCTCTTTAAGCCGGTGAAACAGATCCAGTGCCTGGTCACTGGCCCCCTTGCCATGTTCCACCAGAGTATTGTCAATGTCAAACAGGATTCCCCGGTAGCCTTCCTCATACAAACTCTGAAAGTCAATATCATAGGTGGATGATACCGACTCATCTGGAAAAAATCTCTCGAACATTTCCATTTTCCTTTCTAAGCTTTTACGGATTTTAAATAGATGATGAACTGCTCCGCTACTCTTCCTGAATAGCCGCCGTTCCTCACGCTCCAGGCATTCGCCTTCATCAGCAATTCCTCATTGGTAAGGCGGATATCCGGGTGCTCCGCTGCCAGCCCCAGGACGATCTCCTCAAATTCCTTTTTCGACGGGCTGGAAAAATTGATGGTTACGCCAAAGCGGGCCGCCAGGGAAAGTTTTTCCTGCATTGTATCCGAGTGATGGAGCTCATCCTTGGACATATCCGAGCGGTCGCTCCAGGTCTCCCGGATCAGATGGCGGCGGTTTGAGGTAGCATAGATCAGCACGTTATCCGGACGCACCTCCATCCCGCCCTCGATGACCGCCTTCAGATATTTGTATTCGATCTCAAATTCTTCAAAAGAGAGATCATCCATATATATGATAAACCTGTAGTTTCGGTTCTTCACCTGCTCGATGATGCTGGAGAGATCCTGAAGCTGATGCTTATAGATCTCGATCAGCCGGAGGCCACGGTCATAATATTGATTCAGAACAGCCTTGATGCAGGTGGATTTTCCAGTGCCGCTGTCACCGAACAGCAGACAGTTATTCGCCTTTCTCCCCTCCACAAATGCCTCTGTGTTATCGATAAGCTTCTGTTTCTGGATCTCATACCCTACCAGATGGGATAAAGCCACATCACTGGTATGGGTGATGGGCGCCAGCACCATCTCGCCGGACTTTTCGTGTTTCACCCGGAACGCTTTATTCAGTCCAAATCTGCCTACGCCGTATTTTTTATAGAAATCCGTCAGAACCCGGAAAAATCCATCCCCATCCGGGGCTTCAGAAAGCTCCTTTGCCAGTTCTTTCACTTTCGCGCTGACACTTTTATTGTAGGTATTTTCATCCTTCGCCATTGAATGGTAATCGGTCAGAATAGAAAAGCACTCTACCTCCAGAAGCGCCTCCACTTCTGAAAAATCATAATGGAACAAATGGTAAAAGCACTGCATATCCTGTTTTACGATCCGGTTCACGCTGGCGGCATCCTCCTTTTCATGATCCACCCCCACTTTCTCGCAGATCACACTAAAGGGATTTTCATTGACAGCGAGCAGATACGCGATATAACACTGCCACAGATTATTGTCGAAACCGTATCTGGTAGCGATATCCAGAAGCCTGTACACCTGGTCGTACATCTCCCTTACATAACTTTCCCTGCCGGCAGCAATCCCGCTGTCCTCCGAGATCTTCTTAAAGATCCCGCTCAGCTTCATCAGCACCGAATCCCTGCTGATATTTCCATACATGATCAGTCTTGACACATGACGATACATCCTATTTCCCCATTTCTTCCATGTTAGTAATATTTTTATCTGGCTGTCGGGCTACATCCGGTCCGGTGCGCTGAAACCAAGCAGTTCAACACACTGTTCCAGTACATTTTTCACCAGCACAAGCAGCTGGATATAGGAAGTCTTCCTTTCCTCATCCTCATTGGCCAGAATCTTATTTTCATGATAAAAGCGGTTAAAACTCTCACTCAGTTCATAGATAAACTGACAGATCTTATGGGGAGCTCTCTCACTGTAGGCAGCTTCCACCGTATCTGCAAATTTGCACAGTGTCAGATACAATCCAGTTTCGCTGTCCTGAACCGGCGCCAGAAGTTTCTCCGATTCACCCGTCGGGGATACCCTTCCTCCTGCCTGTTCATACTTGGCAAGCAGCGATTTGATGCGGACGATGGTATAAAGTATATATGGCCCTGTATTTCCTTCAAAAGAGGTAAAACGCTCCATATCAAATATATAATCTTTGGACGCCTGATTGGACAGATCTCCGTATTTGATCGCCGCAAGGCCGACCTTCTCTGCGATCTCCCTCGCTTCTGCCTCCTCATAATCACGGTTTTCCTGAATCTTTTTATACACTTCTGTACTGGTATCCTCCCGCAGTGTCTCTAATCGCAGAACCCCGCCGTCTCTCGTCTTAAAAGGTTTTCCATCCTTTCCATTCATGGTGCCAAAACCAATAAAGGTAAGCTCCGTGTCATCACCAGCAAGCCCTGCCTTTTTCGCCACGCGGAACACCTGGGTAAAATGCATGGTCTGACGTTTGTCCGCCAGATAAATGATCTCCTTCGGCGCGAACAGCTTCTCACGTTCTACAATTGTAGCAAGATCTGTGGTGGAATATAATGATGCCCCATTGGATTTCAGGATGATACATGGTGGAAGCTCTTTTTTGTCGCCCTCTTCTGTGACGTCCACCACTAACGCTCCCTCACTCATATAAGCAAGGCCATCTGCCTTCAACTTTTCCACCATAGCCGGGATATAGGGCTGGGCATCGCTCTCTTTTTTCCACAGATCAAATTCAACATTTAATTTTTCATAATTTTTCTTTAAATCTACAACGGATACGTTCAAAATGTGGTCATAGAGGGCACGGTATCCCCGGTTCCCCTCCTGGAGCCTTACTGTCGCTTCCTGTGCCTCAGCCAGATAATCTTCGTGTTCTTTTGAATAACCGCTAGCATAGGGATAAATCTCTTCCAGATCTGATATCGTAAAGGGCGCTTCCTCCGGATACTCCCCTTCAAAACTCTCATCAAAATACGGAAGCTCCGGCTGACGCTTTTTCAGCTCTGTGATAATCAGACCAATCTGAAGGCCCCAGTCGCCGAGATGCACATCGCCCAGGATATGATCTCCCATATAGCGGTAAATCCTCTTGATACTCTCTCCAATGATAGCGGAACGGAGATGGCCCACATGAAGGGGTTTCGCCACATTCGGCCCACCATAATCGATCACCACGGATCTCGGTTCTGCTGACCTTTCAAGGCCGAACCGCTCCTGTGTCATCATTTGAACGCCAGCCTGTCTCAGCAATTCTCCACTTACTGTTATATTTATAAAACCAGGGTTGACTGCCTCAATCTTTTCAAAGGCAGAATTCTCCCTTAATCCTTCTACCACATCCCCGGCGATCTGGATCGGCGCTTTATGATACTCCTTTGCCGCCGCCATCGCACCATTGCACTGGTACTGGCATAGATCTGGACGATTGGAAACACTGATAAATCCGTACTTTTTGTCATAACCTGCCCGCTCAAAGCCGGCTTTTACAATCTCTTCTAACTGTTCCGTCAACTTTTTCATACTACTCTCCATTCATCTGTTCTAACAACTTATTTCTGTCATTCTTTTATATTAGTTGTTAAATCGAGACTTGTCAACACTTCAAAATAATTTTCAAATGTTTTACGGCAGCACCCTGGATCTTCTATAACAATCCCTCCGGCCCTGCAGCCGGTAACGGCAAATGCCATCGCCATCCGGTGGTCCTCATAAGTCTGAACCACCGCTGGGCGGACCTCACCGGGATGGACCGTCAGTCCATCCTGCCGTTCCTCACACTGGATGCCCATCCTGCCAAGCTCCGTGACAATGCCCCGGATCCGGTCAGACTCCTGTCCCCGGATATGCCCTACGCCATCGATGACCGTGTCCCCCTCAGCGAAGGGAGCAATGGCAGCCAGTGTCATGGTCTGGTCGGAAAAATCCCCCATATCCACATGAACCCCTTTTAATGGGGCACCGGCTACGACGATACCGTCCTCCTCTTCTCTCTGCTGGCATCCCATACGCTGTAAAACTTCCAGGAAGCGGATATCTCCCTGAGTAGTATTGCTGTGTACATGCTTTACCTTTACCTCACTCTCTGTCACTGCCGCTATGGCATAAAAATAACACGCCGCAGATACATCTGGTTCCACCTGATATTCCCCTGCCTGGTACTGCTGCTCCGGCAGCACACGGTAGGTATCTTCCCCCATCTGCTCCACCTCACATCCAAATTCTTCCATCATTCTCATGGATATATTCACATAGGCCTTCGCACTTCGTGTTCCTGTCAGACGGATCGTCAATCCTCCGCTGCACATGACACCGCTCAAAAGCAGGGCGCTTAAAAACTGGCTGCTCTGATCGATATTCAGGTCTACTCTGGGTGAATTCTCTTCCAGCACAGATTTCCCCTGGGATCTCCTCCCAAGGATGCGGAACGGAAAAGCATAAGATTCCTCCAGATATTCAAACTCCGCCCCCAGCTCTTCCAGCGCCAGGAGCAGTGGTTTCATCGGTCTTGCCTTCATCTGTTCCGAGGACTCCACCAGAAATCTCCCACCAGATAGTGCCAGCATCGCTGTGAGAAACCGGGCGGCAGTTCCCGCACTCCCTACATACACTCTTCTCTCCAGAGTCCCGTCACCCGGAATTTCTCCCCCCATTCCCTCAATGGTCACTATCTTTTCTTCTTCTTCAATATCCACATAAAAACCAATCTCTTTCAGCGCCTGCATGAACACCCTGGAATCGTCACTGAAAAGAACGCCTTTTAGTACAGTCTTTCCTTTGCCCAGTGCTCCCAAAAGAAGCGCCCGGTTCGTTATGCTCTTAGAACCCGGCACAGTCACTTCATATCGTTGATTTTTCTTTAATGGTATACATGTAAAAGATTTCAAGTTTACACTCCCCTTCTCATTCCAACTAGTGTGCTGTATATTCCTTCTTTTACCGTTTTCTCGTTTGTATAGCCAGACGGCGCTGGGCTATACAATGGGGACTATGATTCGGTCAGAAACATAATCCCCATCTCTTTTGTTTTGTACTAGTGTAATAATTTAATAAAAATCTTTATTATTTAGCAAAATCCTTTACCTTTGCATAGATGCTGTCTGCGTCAAGACCATATTTCTTAACCAGCTCAACAGCAGGTCCTGATTCACCAAAGGTGTCATTGATACCGATCTTCATAACTTTAGTCGGGCATTTCTCAGAAAGCACATCACACACTGCGCTTCCAAGTCCACCGATCACAGAGTGTTCCTCAACGGTTACTACTTTGCCAGTCTCTTTGGCTGCTGCCAGAACAAGCTCCTCATCCAGAGGTTTGATAGTATGTATATTGATCACTTTCGCATCGATGCCGTCAGCTGACAGTTTATCTGCTGCTGCCATACACTCAGATACAGGCAGTCCAGTAGCGATAATGGTTACATCTTTGCCTTCACGAAGTACAACACCCTTGCCAAGCTCAAACTTATAATCCGGCTTGTCATTGATCACAGGTACAGCGAGACGTCCAAAACGAAGATATACCGGACCTTCATGTTCGATGGCTGCCCGTACTGCTGCCTTTGCTTCCACGTCATCTGATGGATTGAGAACTACCATTCCTGGGATCGTACGCATTAAGGCGATATCCTCATTACACTGGTGGGTAGCTCCATCCTCACCTACGGAAATTCCCGCATGGGTGGCTCCGATCTTCACATTCAGTTTCGGATAAGCAACGGAGTTGCGAACCTGCTCAAAGGCACGTCCTGCTGCAAACATGGCAAAAGAACTAGCAAAAGGAATCTTACCGGTAGCGGCAAGTCCTGCGGCAATGCCAATCATATTACACTCTGCGATACCACAGTCTATGTGTCTGTCCGGAAATGCTTTTTTAAACACTCCCGTCTTTGTAGCAGCGGCAAGGTCCGCATCCAGAACAACCAGGTTCTCAAATTCTGCTCCCAGCTCTGCCAGGGCATTTCCATAACTCTCACGAGTCGCAATCTTTTTTACTTCACTCACAGGGATTCACCTACTTTCTCTAAGTCTGCCATAGCCTGTGCATACTGCTCGTCATTCGGAGCTGCACCATGCCAGCTTGCCTGATTTTCCATAAAGGATACGCCTTTGCCCTTTACACTCTTGGCAATGATCGCTGTCGGCTGTCCCTTGGTTGCCTTCGCCTCATCAAAGGCTTTTTTCAATGCGTCGAAATCATGGGCGTCCACATTGATCACATGGAAATTAAACGCCTTGAATTTATCATCGATGGGATATGGGGAGCATACATCTGCGATATCTCCATCGATCTGAAGCCCATTGTTGTCCACGATAGCAACAAAATTGTCCAGTTTACGATGTCCGGCAAACATTGCTGCCTCCCATACTTGTCCTTCCTGGATCTCTCCATCCCCAAGCAGGGTATATACACGATAATCATCCCCACTGAGTTTTGCAGATAATGCCATTCCAACAGCAGCGGAAATTCCCTGTCCCAGAGAACCACTTGACATATCTACGCCCGGAATATGCTTTTTATCCGGATGTCCCTGCAGATAAGATCCTGTATGGCGAAGGGTTTCAAGATCTTTCACTGGGAAAAATCCCCTGTTCGCCAGTGCAGAATAATAACCTGGCGCCGTATGCCCTTTACTGAGCACAAAACGGTCTCTGTCTGCTTTCTGCGGATCCTTCGGATCAATATTCAGTTCCTCAAAGAAAAGATATGTGTAAATATCTGCTGCTGAAAGTGATCCACCCGGATGACCAGACTTTGCACTATGTACAGCAGTCACAATACCCTTACGAACTTCGTTAGCCATTTTTTTCAGTTCTAACGTATTCATAGTTTTTACTCCTTTTATATTTTATGATTGTCACGGTTCACAGTTTTGCCTGCAAACTTGCCATGTCCCACTTTGTGGGACATTTTATTCCCCGAACACCGCTTTATAGTCTGCCTGGAACTTCGCAATTCCCTGATCTGTCAGCGGATGCTTTGTCATCTGCTCGATCACTCCGTATGGAACGGTAGCGATGTCTGCTCCAGCAAGAGCGCAGTCTGTTACATGGATCGGATTACGGACGCTGGCTGCAATGATCTCGGTATCAATATCCGGATAATTGGCAAAAATAGCAGAAATAGACTCGATCAGATCGATCCCTGCCTGGGATATGTCATCCAGACGTCCCAGGAACGGAGATACATAAGCAGCGCCTGCCTTGGCTGCAAGAAGCGCCTGATTGGCAGTAAAGATCAACGTAACATTTACATCAATCCCTTCACTGGCCAGTACTTTTGTAGCTTTCAGTCCTTCTACTGTCATAGGAATTTTTACTACCATATTAGGATGAAGTTTGGCAATCTCTCTTCCCTCTGCGATCATGCCCTCTGCATCAACAGTGGTCGCCTTTACCTCACCGCTGATGGGACCATCCACGATAGAAGCAATCTCTTTCAAAACATCTTCCTGGCTTCTGCCACCCTCTTTCGCGATCAACGACGGGTTTGTAGTAACACCACAGATTACACCCATATCATTAGCTTTCTTAATGTCATCAATTTTTGCTGTGTCAACAAAAAACTTCATTATGAATACCTCCTAAAAATTTTTATATATATGATAGCATCATGCAGATACTACATAATCAAAACTATCCTGCCTTGCAGCGGCTTTTATGTAAATAACAGAACTATGCCACAACTTCCGTGGAATCCATCAATTTTTCAAATTCATCCATCGGCATCGGCTTTGCATACAGATACCCCTGGGCGAGATCACAGTGGATCGCTTTGAGGTAACTTGCCTGTTCCTCAGTCTCCACGCCCTCGCAGACCACCATTTTATCAAGTTCCTGGGTAAGTTCTACCGTTTTTCTTATAATAATTTTGCTCACATTCGAAGTCTCTGTCTCGTCCAAAAATGCCTTGTCAATCTTTATAATATCCACTGGCAGTTTTTTCAGGAGATTCAGCGATGAATACCCGGTTCCAAAATCATCAATGGACCATCGGATTCCTAAATCTTTAAGTACAGACATCATCTTCGCCATTTCATCCAGGGAATCCGAAAAAATCCTCTCTGTCAGCTCCAGCTCGATCAGATCCGGCGGCGTATCATGGCTGCTCAGTACCATTGCCACATCTGCGGTATAAGTCTCGCTATTTAACAGGACTCTTGACTGGTTGATGGAGATAGGAAAGCAGACTTTATTTTTTGTCAGTCTTCTGCGAAGCATTTCACAAACCTGCTCCAGCATATAGAAATCCAACTGCTTGATAAAACCATTTTTTTCAAATACTGGGATAAATTCATCCGGAAAGATCATCGTCCCATCTTCCTTCACCCAGCGGACAAGGGCTTCTGCTCCGACCATCTTTTTGGTCACAAGATCATACTTTGGCTGAAGATACACCTTAAACTCCTTATGAGCCAGCGCATACTCCATATTCTTTTCCAGTTCCTTCGCTCTCCGGTGTTTTCCGAAATCAATTGGATTGTAATAGGCAACCCGCACCGAAGATCTCCCTCTCAGACTCTTTCTCGCCGCATTTGCTTTCTCCACCATATCATCGATGGGCTCTGATGCGTCATGAATGATAAAGGCTCCGATACCCAGCCGGGGAACTGCCTCAGGAAAGCGCTCCAATGCCAACCGGTTAAATTCCTGACAAAACTGCTGCAGATCATGATCCAGCTTTTTTTTCTCCTCGAATTTGACCAGCATGGCAAAATGATCCGCCACACTCCGGCAGTACAGACACAGTCCAAAATCAATCTCCGATATCACCCGGGACAATTCCAGCAGCAGGCTGTCTGCCAGGCTTCTTCCATATAGATTATTAATCCTCTCAAAGTGTGCGATATCCGTATAGAGAAGTGCGAGGTGGGATTCTGAATCCTGTTCTTTTAAATACTGTTTCATATTCGTCTTAAAAGTATCCAGATGATACAATCCTGTCAGGGAATCGTATGGGCTGTTTTTATGGTCCAAAGCTGAACTATCCTCTTGTTTCAAAATCAATTCCTCCTATTGATTCTAGTTATCACACAAAGCATTGATCTGATTTGTGAATTTGGCTGTTTCTTTATTATTTTTATTTTCTTCAGGCCTTCGTCCTATCGATCCCATTTATCACACAAAGCATTGATCTGATCTGTGAATTTGGCTGTTTCTTTATTATTTTTATTTTCTTCAGGCCTTCGTCCTATCGATCCCATTTATCACACAAAGCATTGATCTGATCTGTGAATTTGGCTGTTTCTTTATTGCTCAGCCCTTCGTTCCTGCGGATCACCGCCAATAGCCGCTCACCCGCTGCCACAAGCCGTCCAAATACATCCAAAGCACGTTTTCTGGCTGAATCTTTCTTCTTCGCATATACTGGAGGAGCCTCGTATTCGTACTGTCCCCCTATCAGGTCAAAGATGCTGCCGCTGTAAGGTGCACTTGCCTCTATACCAAGTTCCTCTCTTATGCACCCGGCAAAGCTGTCACAGACATGGTCTTCTCCATGTACTACAAATACCTGTACTGGCGGTCTTTCCTGAAAGCCTCTTACCCAGTCGAGAAGCCCCTTCTTGTCGGCATGGCTGCTGATGCCGGATATCTTTACGATCTCCGCTTTTACCTCAATGGTCTCTCCAAACAGCTTAACACTATCCGTTCCTTCGAGGAGCGACCTGCCCAGTGTCCCCACTGACTGGTAGCCGACAAAGACGATAGTACTCTCTTTTCTCCAGAGGTTGTGCTTGAGATGATGCCGGATTCGTCCCGCCTCACACATTCCTGAAGCGGAAATGATCACTTTTGGCTTCTGCTCAAGATTGATGGCCTTACTGTCATCGCTGGTGATGGACAGCTTCAGCCCGGGAAAGCCGATGGGATTGATCCCCTTTTGTACCAGTGCCCTCGCCTCATCATCAAAACAGCTCTCTACATTTTTTCCAAAAATATTGGTAGCCTCTACCGCCAATGGGCTGTCTACATACACCTCAAAATCCGAATTTGTGCGGATAAGCTGCTGTTCTTTGATCTGACGGATAAAATAAAGAAGTTCCTGGGTCCTCCCCACGGCAAAGGCAGGAATTACTACATTTCCCCCCCGCTCAAAAGTCTTTTCAATAATATCTGCCAGTTCTCCCACATAATCCGGAGCCTCGCCATGATAACGGTCTCCATAGGTAGATTCCATTACAACAAAATCTGCACTCTGGGTATAAGAAAGATTTCTAAGGATCGGTTTATTGACATTTCCCAGGTCTCCAGAAAAAACAATGGTCCTGTGCTGGTCTCCCTCTGTGGCAAAAACCTCGATAGAAGCAGACCCCAGCAGATGTCCTACATCAGTAAACCGTATGGTAACCTCTTCACAAAGTGTGATCCTGTGGTCGTATTCACAGGGAACCAGGAGTCTCACCGCCCCCAGGGCATCTTCCATCGTATAAAGTGGAATGTACTGTTCTCCTCCGGCTCTCTGCGCCTTACGGTTTCTCCACTCAGCCTCAAACTGTTGGATATGCGCACTGTCCCTCAACATGATACTGCTGAGGTCAGCAGTGGCTTTTGTGGTAAATACCCGTCCCCGGAATCCTCTGGCATAAAGCATCGGCAGCAATCCGGTGTGGTCAATATGTGCATGTGTCAAAAGTATGTAATCAAGATCTGCCGGGGTTACTGGGATTTCCTGGTTTTCAAACAGATCCCGCCCCTGCTCCATCCCAATATCCACACAGAGTTTCTTGTCCCCAATCTCCAGATAATGACAGCTTCCAGTGACCTCGTGAGCCGCCCCCAAAAATTCAAGTTTCATGACTACCTCCCTCCAGCCTCTAAAACTTTACACCTTCTCCTGTTTTCATCCCTGGACACCAAAAAAACCCAAAACTATATAAGATAAGTATAGCCCATCGGGCATTTTTTTTCAACTTCTTTTTCAAATAGAATTTGATTGTTTTTTTGTTGTTTGGTATACTAAGGAAAAGACATTCTGCACAATACAGTGACAGGGAGGACGCTTTATGAAAAATCAGAAACTTGTTGTTGCCCTCGGCCGGAACGCCTTTGGCGAGACCTTTCCGGAGCAGCAGAAAAATGTGAAAAAAGCAGCAGATGCCATCGCAGATCTGGCAGAATTGAAATATGATATCGTCATTACCCACAGTAACGGTCCCCAGGTAGGGATGATTCAGACAGCGATGACGGAATTTTCCAGACTGGAGCCCCGGTACACGGTGGCGCCGATGTCATTGTGCGGAGCTATGAGCCAGGGCTATATTGGATACGATCTTCAAAATGCCATCCGTACCGAACTATTGAACCGGGGCATCTTCAAACCTGTATCCACAGTCATCACCCAGGTGCGGGTAGATCCTTTCGACAAGGCATTTAACCACCCCACCAAGATTATCGGACGCTGTATGTCAGAAGACGAGGCAAAGGCCGAAGAAGAAAAAGGCAACCATGTTACAAGTGAAAATGGCTCCTGGCGCAGGATCATTGCCTCCCCACACCCTGTCGATATCTATGAGATCGATGCCATCAAAGCACTGGCAGATGCCGGACAGATCGTGATCGCCGCTGGCGGCGGTGGAATTCCAGTGATACAGCAGGGCACCCGGCTCAAAGGTGCCAGCGCGGTCATAGAAAAAGACTATACTGCTGCCAAACTGGCAGATATGCTTGACGTCTCCTGTCTTCTGATCCTCACAGGAAGCGAACAGATCTGCGCGGGAGAAAAACCAATTGGCGAGATCACCAGCAGGGAAGCCCTCTCCCTGATCGAAGAAGGTCATTTTGATCCCATCACTACCCTTCCCAAGATAGATGCCAGCGTATCCTTTGTCAACTCCGGTAAAAACCGAACCGCTGTGATCGGAAAACTGGAACAGGCGGCAGATGCCGTCAGGGGAAGATGCGGCACCATCATCCGCTAGGTCCATTTTTCAAGTGCTTCCAATCTCTGCATCATAACAAATACCCCCGCCTGGAAATTTTGCTTTATTGTCTGATTTCCAGGCGGGGAATAATTTTTGTCAAATACTTTTTTATAAATAGTATTTGACAAAATATATTATGTTATGATACATTAAAAATGATACTAGAAATGAAATTTATCCTTAACGCAGGAAAATATGGAGGTGAAATAATGGGTAGTATGTTATTCAGAGATATGATTGAATAAGCGTTCTTTCGGAAATAAAACCATACCTGAAAGAACGCTCTTTAAAGAAACCATTTCTATCATATCAGAAAATTTTTTAAAAGAAAAGAAAAAAGGAGAATTATTTTATGAAGATCAATAAAAAGATTTGTTCAATTCTTGTTACGTCACTGATGTTAGGTGTAGTTGGAATGTTCAATGGAAGCGACACCTCTTCCGCAGCGGGAACAGACAGAGATTGGTCCTTGTCACTTCCTCATGAGCATGGTAACTATTATTATCCCTTTAGAAAAAAAGAAACAAATGAAAAATCTGGTTATGTGCAGGTCACAAAATTGGAGTCAAGTGGTGTAGCTGTGTGGTTTAACAAAGGAACTTCTTTGAAAGATGTAGTCCGGATCACAGACGTTGTGAAATTTACAAAGAAAGCCAAGAAGACTGTCAATTATAACAGCAGCAGCAAAAAAGGAAGCAGCGTTGACATGGGTATAGAAAACTCTGACTATACATGGTTGTTCAGAGATGACGCAGCAGGTATAGTAAATTACAAATAAGTAATTACCCCGCTCCACAGATATGGGCATAGTATGTTATAAACAGACATACTATGCTCTATGTGGCGAAAAAGTTTGTTATGTTTAGGAGGCTGCACGATGCTGAGGGAAATAAAAAAAATTATTGTCAGAAAAGAATTTGTATTTGTATTTTTAGTACTCTTCTTTTCCGTCATCGGAGAATTTCTATATGGCTGCCATATGTTTGAGGATACAAAGTTATCGGGTGTGATATCGGCATATGATGGCACAATTTTATCAAACAATTTTAATTCACCATTTGGAGTGTGTTATGGTTTGCTTATGCCTATATGCGTAAGTATTATAGCTTCAACACTTGCATACGAAGAAAAAAAACAAGGGATAACAGCTTGTATATATACGAGAGAAAGTAAAAAAACATATATTCTGAAACAGGCCGCTGCCGTTTATATTGCCGCGTTTTTTATTGTATTATTCTGCCTGCTCATTAGTTTTATTTTGTCTGCTGTTACATTTCCCTTACAAGGTTACAATACTATGTTCCAGGCAGATTATGCCAGATTGCTGAACATAGATAATGAATATATGTTGGATTCCATTTACCGGTTACATCCATATATAAACTTATTTATATTCATTTTTCTGCGTGCTCTGTTCGCAGGGGCGTTTGCCTTTATGGCATATGGTTGTTCTTTTATTGGAAAATGGATGAAAAAGATTACGATCATCCTGGTTCCTTTTGTGTTTATCGTATGTATGCAGCTTCTTTTTCAAATCGGAAAAACCATGATTTCACAGCAAACAGTAAAATTGTTTTTCTCAACTAATATATTGGCAATGAATCAATATGGAAAACTGGAAATGTTTGCAATAATATGGCTGACCATTATGCTGTTGGGAAGCCTGGGGCTGAAAAAAGGCATGTATAAGGGGGATATTTTATGATCAGAAAAAAAACCATTCCATATATTTTGCTGATTACATTATTTCTGGCAAATGCTTTTTTGTATCATAAATCAGAAAATATATATACCATTATTTGTTCTTCTTTATACTATTTATTTTTATATACTCCAATATATCTGTATATAATAAGTGAGGATGTAAAGGAGACATTTAATGAATTATTACTGATTCGAGTTGGAAAAAAAAGTAAAAATACATTTCATTATATAAAAAAAATATTTTTTACTTCATTGATCTATAGTCTGGTACTTAGCGGAATGCTGGCAGCTATCATGAGAATATGTGATTACGCAAATGAAAATTTTATAATATTTATAATGATTGTTTTATTTATTAACCTGGTTGGCTGGTATTTTATTGGAAGTGTGTATTTTTTGCTATTTTCTTTTTGGAGCAGAATGGCAGCTTTATTACTGACCTGGGGATACTGTATCGTGATGGGACTATCCAATGGTGTTTTATTCAGAATGGGAAAATACATATACAATATTTTTTCCGTAATGCTAATAAAGGAAGCAGGAGGTAAATACGAAAATAAACTACTGCATGGCCTTATAGCAGCGATGGTTTCGCTGCTGATTTCAATTATAACTATCGTAGTGCAGAAAAGAAATGATGTTTTCAGGAAGGAGATCGTATGAGGTTTATTTCTATCGTAAATTATTACAAAAAATTGAAAGGAAAATATGTATTAGAAGATATAAATCTTGAATTTGAACGCGGACAAATATACGGTGTGCAGGGTCATAATGGCTGCGGTAAAACAATGCTTCTTCGTGCTATTGCCGGATTGATTACTGCTACAAGCGGTTATGTGCGAATTAACGGGCAAGAATTAAAAAAAGAAATAGATTTTCCACCAAGTATTGGCGTACTGATTGAAAATCCAGAATTCTGGAAATATAAGACTGGATTTGAAACATTGAAAATGCTGGCTGAAATCAAAAAAAGTATAGGAGAAAAAGAAATTTCAGACGTATTAGACCGTGTTGGGCTTGAAGAAGTAAAAAATGTTCCTGTGGGAAAATATTCTTTAGGAATGAGGCAGAGATTAGGAATTGCACAAGCAATTATGGAAAAACCAGATATAATTTTATTGGATGAACCAACAAATGCTTTGGATAAAGAGGGCTGTGGGAGATTTAATAAAATTATTATAGAAGAAAAGTCCAGAAATGCAGTAATTGTGATTGTAAGCCATAATGGAGAATCACTACAATCCTACAGCGATGCAATAATTTCTATGGAAAATGGCAGGATAGACGCAGTGGGGAGGATAGCAAAATGAGAAAAATCGTAACGTTTTTACCATATTTCTGTATGTTACTGGCATTCATCATTTCGATATTCCGGGGAGTAAACACTTGCAAAGGCTGGAATGATGATACCCAGCTGCGGGACCATCTCAAAGAAGGAAATTTAACAGTCGAGCCTTCGGATTCAGAGGAAGATATTTCATTTCTACTGCCAGAAGAAGTATCCTCATTTGAGCAGCTTTGTGGTACAGCAGATGCAATTGTACGCTTAAAAGTAACAGCAAATAATGAACGAACAATGTATACAGAGTGTACATTGACAACTGCTGAGGTACTTGAAGTATATCAAGGTAATGTCTCAGGAAAAACATTATCTATTTTTGAACCAGCTTATATTGATAAACACAGTGTATGGACTGTAGGAGCATATCAGTTGATGGAGGATAACAAAGAATATATCGTTTTTCTTAGAGAAATCCAGTGTAGTCTCTATAATGGCCAAAAATCTGTATATCTTCCGACAACAACTGCATTAAGCAAATATCAATGTACCCAAAACAGGGTAACAGGAAAAGCATATAAACGTAAAGAAGATAAAGAACTAAATTTTAATGAGGTTTATTCGTATGATGCATTAATACTTGACAAACAAATCCTGGATTTATATCAAATATACCAAAAACAGATCCAGACACTAATCGGGGGCGGACATGAATGAGAAAACAATATATATATGCTATTTTGATCTTCCTGATATATTTGTGCTATAAGCTCTATATATTTCATGTTCCAGAAGTCAAAAATTGCAACGAGTATTTCGCTCTGGTTTTTGGCACTATTGAATTTTCTCAGGAAGATCAATTTATCTGGAATTCCATTTTATGGCTATTCCCTCAGATTCCATTAATAATATTATATTCTGACTATTTTGAGAGAACACTAAAACCCAATTTTACAATTTTAGTCTGCAGACAGGATTCCAAACCAAAGATCATGATCTATACACTTTGGGGATTATTGAAAAGAAGTATGATTTTTATATCAGCACAAATTCTTCTTTCATGGATAACAGCATTATTTTGTAATGCACCTGTTTGGAAACTTGATATTTTTGCTTTTCTTGAAATTATCAATTTCATCTTATACCTGTTATTTTTAATCATAGTACTAAATATATTCTCTCTCATTGCCAGTAATATTTTTGTAGTTTTAATGGTATTGATCAGCGAGTGGATTCAGCTTTTTTTAATTAAAAATGATATCAAATGGGTCAGGTACCTGCCAGTGCAGGGTGCTTTACAGCAATTAAGGTTAAACAGCAGTATTACAGCACCTGTTGTTTCAATCGGAATCCTTTTAATTTGGATTGTAAGTGTAGTAATGATCGGAGTGTTTTTGTTTCAGAGAAAAAAAGATTTCTTATAGTAGAACTGCCTGCCAGAAAGTATCCTCTTCTTTCTGGCAGGCACTCTTTTATCAAAAGCTTCCTTTCGTATCAGATCTCTACATCCTCACTGTAGTCCACATTATCATAGCCAAATCCAAACATATTATAAAATTCGTCCCAGTACCCCTTAATGTCTCCAAGTTCTTTTATGGATTCAGAATCCACACTGTCCCATACCTCAGAGATGCGGCTCTGGATCTCTTCTTTCATCTCATAATCATCCAGTCGGATCCTGCCCGCCTCGTCCGTCTGAACCACCCCGCCGGCAAGTTTCTCCAGAAAGAGACGGTTCATTTGCTCGATACAGCCCTCATGAAGCCCTTTTTCCTTCATCACCTTGTAGAGCATGGAGATATAAAGAGGAACGATAGGGATCGCCGCACTGGACTGGGTCACCAGCGCTTTGTTCACCGATATGTATGCTTTCAGACCAATGTCTTTATATTTGTTTGTAAGTTCCACGGAAGTATCATAGAGATGTTTCTTTGCCTGTCCAATACTGCCATCTTTATAGATCGCATGAGTCACCACCGGCCCGATATAGGAATACGCCAGGGTCACTGCGCCCTCTGCCAGCACTCCAGCATCATACAGCGACATGATCCAGTCTCTCCAGTCGCCTCCACCCATGACCTGTATCGTAGCCTTGATCTCATCTTCATCTGCCTCAGGAACTGTAACCTCCTTGATCTCATTGGTTCGCAGATCAAGGGTTTTGTTGGTAAATGGCTCTCCCACTGTCTTCAGCACGGAAGAGACCGTGGTTCCACTGGGCAGAGTACGTCTCGGTGCAGCCATGCTGTATACCACCATGTCCACTTTTCCAAAATCCTCTTTGATGCACTGGATCACGTCATCCTTCATTTCCCTGGAAAATCCATCTCCATTAAAGGATTTGGCATAATAACCATCCTCTCCGGCTATTTTTTCAAATGCTTTGGTATTATACCAGCCCGCCGTGGCTGTCCGCTTGCCATTGGATTCTCTCTCAAAGGCAACACCAATGGTATCTGCCCCATATCCATAAGTCACAGCAATGCGCGAGGAAAGTCCATAACCCGTGGAAGATCCGATAACCAGCACTTTTTTGGGTCCCTCAGCCTTACCAAACTTTTTCGTGCATTCAATCTGTCTTCTTACACTTTCTTCACAGCCCTTAGGATGGGCCGTGGTGCAAATAAAGCCTTTTACCTTTGGTTCTACTACCATTTTTTACTCCTTCCTGTGCCTGAGGCACGCCATCCTGCCAGCCCGGCAGAGTCGCTGGCTTAGGACAAGATTACATAAAATAATATCATAAAGAAATGCAGTACACTTCCCGCGATCACAAAAAGATGAAACAGGGAGTGGATATACCTTTTTCTCTTCCCCACACCATATAACGCGGCACCGATGGTATAGGCGAGCCCTCCCGTGATGAGATACACCATTCCTCCCGGTCCCAGCGCCTGCATCGTGGGCCGGATAAAGAAGATAATGCACCAGCCCATGCCAAGATAACAGATCATCGCCAGCTTCTTATATTTTTCCAGATCAATGGCTGTGAGCGTCGCCGCCACCAGACAGCATCCCCACACGATGCCAAAAACCACAAAGCCAATGACCGGATCCACTTTGCGCAGACCCACAAGAGTGATGGGAGTATAGGTTCCTGCGATCAGAAAATAGATGGTACAGTGGTCGATCACCTGAAATACTTTTTTAACCATCTCAGATGTCAGACCATGATAAATACTGGACATGGTATACAGTAACACCATCATGGCTCCATATATGGCTGAAGCAGCAACACTCCAGGCGTCCCCCCTCAGCGCAGAAAATATCACACAAAGCACCAGTGCCGCAATCGCGAGAGCCCCTCCCACGATATGGGATACCATATTAAAAATTTCTTCTCCCCTTGTATAATCCGGGAGATCTCTATCCCTGAGCCGCGTTCGCTTCATCCTTCCTACTTCCCTTCCTCTGACAGCAAATGAAACAACGCTGTCTTATAGATTAATACAAGACGGACATCTCTGTCACAATAACGGTTTCTCATATACTCTGCCAGCTTATAAAAATACATGACCGTCAGGGCTCCGATGCCCACCGCCTTGATCTCCAGCAGAACCGGGATCATGGATATCGTGAGTATCGCTGCCAGAAAACCAACCGTTATATAGAAAAATATCTGACTGATCTTGACCGACAGCTGGACGGTCCGAAGCAGGCATAACAGCCTGTCGCTTAGTTTGTCTTCCGATATCCGGTGCAATTCCAGATAAATGTCACAGAAGATATCCATGCATTCTTTCTGGTCCAGCTTGCTGCAGTATATTTTATATTTATTTCTCCCAAATTCTTTCTGGATCAATTTCCCCAAAACACTGTTCAAAACTTTTCTCCTTCGGTTTGTATCCTTATCCTTATAGTATTCGCCCACATCTTGTTTCGTTATACATATAAGAATGTATGATTTTTAACAAAACCGGTAGATGGTCGTGCTGGCAAAAGCATCCCCAGCTTTCAGTACACAGGAATCAAAAGCTGGCACGTTCACAGAATTCGGGAAAAACTGTGTCTCAAAGCATACTCCTGTTCTCTTCGTGTACTCCGTGCCATTTTTTCCATTTTCTTTTTGAATAAAGTTTCCGGTATAGAGCTGCATACCTGGAAGATCCGTATAGACTTCCATAGTACGTCCTGTAGTTTCCTCCGAAAGTTCTGCCACCTTCTCTACCTTGCCTGGAGTTTTGTCCAGGGCAAAGTTATGATCATAACCACCTGCGATCTTAAGAGGCTTATAATCCGCCTCTATATCATCCCCGATCGCTTTTTTCTCGCGGAAATCCATCGGAGTTCCCGTCACATCCACAATATTTCCATTGGGGATCAGATCATCTGTAGTCTCCGTGAAGCCCTTTGCCTGGATCCACACTTTGTGATCTGTGATCTCTCCGCCGTCGTGTCCTTTAAGATTAAAATACGAATGATTTGTCACATTACAAAGTGTATCCTTATCAGATTTTGCCAGATAACTGATCTTGAGCTCGTTCTCATCTGTCACTGTATAGGTTACGCTGATTTCCAGATTTCCCGGATACCCCTGCTCCATGTCCGGGCTGACTCTATAGAAGGTCACGCTGTTGTCCATAGCTGCCGCCTCATACATCACATGGTTATATCCTGGTGTTCCACCGTGAAGGTTATTCTTTCCATCGTTTTTCTCCAGCTCATAAGTAACACCATTTAATTCAAATCTGGCATCCCCGATCCGGTTTCCATGTCTTCCGATAAAGGATCCAAAGAAGCAGCCATTCCCTTCATAGCCAGCCACATCATCAAACCCCAGTACAACATCGTCCAGCCTGCCCTCTTTGTCCGGTACAAACAGTCTGACAATATTTGCCCCATAATCGATCACTTCTGCCTTCATTCCATTTTTGTTTTCAATGGCATAGAGCGTTACCTCTTTCCCATCCTTCGTCGTCCCAAAATTACTTGTTGTCACACTCACCTTACTTACCTCCTGCTATTATTTATTTGATTCCGCCGCCTCTGCTGCATCCGGGCGGATGTCAATTCCAAGTTCTTCTAATTGTTTCTCATCTACCACATTCGGCGCCTCTGTCAGGAGACAAGAAGCATCCTTTACCTTTGGAAAGGCGATCACTTCCCGAATGTTGTCCTCTTTCGCCATAAGCATCACGAGACGGTCCAGACCATAAGCAAGTCCCGCGTGAGGCGGCACCCCGTACTTAAACGCATTTAGCAGAAAACCAAACTGCTCATATGCAGTTTCCCTGGCAAATCCAAGAGCCTCGAACATTTTTTCCTGAACATCGTTCTGATGGATACGCACCGAACCACCGCCAAGCTCTGTACCGTTCAGTACGATATCATAGGCTCTCGCCCGCACTTTGCCCGGATCTGTATCGATCAGCCCAAGATCCTCTTCCATCGGCATCGTAAAAGGATGGTGCATCGCCTGATAGCGTCCCAGGTCTTCGTTGTACTCCAGAAGCGGAAACTCCGTTACCCAGAGGAAATGATATACGTTCTTATCCAGAAGCTCCATTTTTCTGGCAAGCTCCAGACGAAGGTTTCCAAGAACATCATATACCACTTTATTTTTATCCGCCGCAAAGAGAAGCAGGTCTCCCGGCTCTCCCTCCATGGCACAGACCAGCGCTTTCAGCTCCTCTTCTGTCATAAATTTAGCAAAGGATGATTTATAGCTGCCATCCTCATTCACACACAGATAGGCAAGCCCCTTTGCCCCATATTCTTTGGCAAAATCCACAAGGGCGTCGATCTTCTTTCTGGGCATCGCCCCCTGTCCCTTGGCATTGATCCCCCGGACAGAACCTCCCGCTTCGACCGCTCCGGTAAATACACCAAAACCACAGCCCTTCACGGTCTCTGTCACATCTTTTAACTCCATGCCAAACCGGGTATCCGGTTTGTCAGAACCATAACGGTCCATGGCTTCCTGCCAGGTCATACGCGGAAATGGCAGGGACAGCTCCACGCCAAGAACCTCCTGGAACAGCTTCTGGAGAAGACGTTCATTTACATCAATCACATCATCTTCATCCACAAAGGAGAACTCCATATCGATCTGGGTGAATTCCGGCTGGCGGTCTGCACGCAGATCCTCGTCGCGGAAACATTTGGTGATCTGGAAATAGCGGTCATAGCCAGAACACATCAGAAGCTGTTTAAACAGCTGCGGCGATTGGGGAAGGGCATAAAAATTCCCCGGATGCACACGGCTGGGAACAAGATAATCCCTGGCTCCCTCCGGCGTACTCTTGGTAAGCATCGGCGTCTCGATCTCTAAAAATCCCTCATCTGCGAGAAACTGTCTGGTCAGCATAGCAATCCTGCTCCGCATGATCAGATTACGCTGAAGATCCGGGCGGCGCAGATCCAGAAAACGATAACGCAGCCGAAGCTCATCCTTCGTCCTGCTGTTCTCCTCCACAGGGAAAGGCGGCGTCTCTGATTCGGAAAGGATCCGGATGTCCTTTGCCCTCACCTCGATGGCGCCAGTCACAAGATTCTCATTGACGGCGCCAGAACGTTTTTCCACTACACCTGTCACCGCTGCTACAAACTCAGCACGCAGCTTAGCAGCCTTCTCAAAGGCCTCTGTCCCGGCATCACCCTCCTCAAAGATCAGCTGGATGATCCCGGACCGGTCCCTGAGGTCCACAAAAATGATACCTCCTTTATTTCTGCTCTTCTGCACCCAGCCCATAACTGTCACAGTCTGACCGATATGATTTGTCGTGAGCTCCGCGCATCGGCAGGTACGCTTTAAGCCCTTCATTGATTCTGCCATTGTCATTCTCCTTTAGCTCATATATTAATGATGTTGGGTCAAAATACCTTTTGACCCTGGTAGCATATTAATCTGCAAAGAATTCCTCGATCTGAGTGTAGCCATCCTTTGCCAAAAGTTCTTTCTGAAATTTTTTGTTCTTTTTCATCACATTGATACTGATCCGGTAACCGGCATCCCGCTCCCTCTGGGCTTGCAAAAGCACTTCTTTCATCTTCTCTGGAGATGCCTTCTTTTCGATGAGATAAGCCTTTTTCTTAGCTGCCGTTGGAACATTAAAATCCCGTTCTAAAAGCAGCATGACGATTCTCTCAAAACCGATTGAAAATCCACAGGCACAGGTGTCACTTCCCATAAATTTACCGATCATCTCATCGTAGCGTCCTCCGCCGCCCACTGAACCGCCGAACTCATCCATGGAGATCTCGAAAATAGGTCCTGTGTAATACCCCATTCCCCGCACCAGGGTGGGATCAAAACACATTTTAAAATCTGCCGTCTTTGTCTCTTCCACCATGGAAATAATGGTCTCCATATCCTCCGCTGTTCCCGCTTCCAAATGATCTCCCAGCGTCTCTTTGAGATACCGGACGCCGTCAATATCGTTGGTCACTGTCTGGAACAGATCGATGCACCGGTCCACAGCTTCCTTTTCATAACCGGCAGCCAGCAGTTCTTCCTGTACCCCGTCCATACCAATCTTGTCCATCTTATCCAATATGATAAATACGTTGTCATACTCTCCTTCTGCAAATCCACAATACGCTGCCATCGCCTTTAACATCTTACGGTTGTTGATACGAATGGTAAAATTTTTAAAATCAAGTTTTCCAAGCAGCGTGGTGGTGGCGAGAATCAGTTCGATCTCTGCCAGAATAGAAGGCTCTCCCAGAATATCGATATCACACTGCATAAACTGACGGAAACGACCCCTCTGGGGGCGGTCCGCCCGCCACACACTGCCCATCTGCAACGCCTTGAAAGGAGCGCTCAGTTCACTGGAATTATTTGCATAATACCTGGAGAGGGGTACCGTCAGATCATACCGCAGGCCGCTGTCTACCAGATCCGCTTCACATTCTGCAGTATCCAGCTTAAGCTTCTCACCCCGCTTCAGGATCTTAAAGATCAGCTTTTCATTTTCGCCCCCCTGCTTACTGCACAGGCTCTCAATGTGTTCTACACAGGGAGTCTCGATGGAAGAAAATCCATAGGTCCCATAAGTCTCCTTGATCAGCCTGATCACATAATCACGTATCTCCATCTCTCTGGGAAGAATATCCTTCATCCCCGTGACTGGTTTCTTTTTTAATGCCATCTCTATACCTCTTTTCCTTTTCCTTGGCAGGATTTTATTCTGACGACAACGGTAGTTTTCGCTGGATCATTTCATCTATTCTACTTATGTAGTCATCTACGCTTTTTACATTTTCCACCCGCTCCATCCTGTCCTCTTCATGGAAGACATACTTGGATGAGCCGCCGCAGCCCAAAGCCAGTATCGTCTGGAGTTCTTCCATCATGAGTACATTGTAAATGCACTCCTTACCCGGTCTGGCATATGCCACATTTTCCTGATTGGTATTCCGGCTGGTCACCGCCTTGTTTTTCTGACGGTACATATAGTAGGGTTCATATCCGTGTTCCCGGCAGAATTTCTCAGAATATTCCTGCATTTGTGGGATACAGGCGTCCTCATCGCTGATCTTGCCGCCCTGCTCCAGCTTTTCCTTCCGGATCCGGGATGCCCGTTTGATCACCAGCGTATGGATCGTTATGCTGTCCGGTCCCATTGCATCCACCTCTGAAAGAGTGTATTTAAAGTCTTCCAGTGTCTCCTCTGGCAGTCCCAGGATCAGATCCATATTGATATTGTCGAAGCCGAGATTCCTCGCCATCTGAAATGTATCCCGAATCTGTTCTGTGGTATGTCTCCTCCCCAGCAGATCCAGCGTATTCTGTTTCATGCTCTGGGGATTGATGGAGATCCTCGATACCTTGTGATTCCTCATACACCTCAGCTTGCCCTCCGTAATACTGTCCGGACGTCCTGCCTCCACAGTATACTCCCGCACCTCATTCAGGGGAAAATGGTCTTCTATCATGTCAAACAGCCGTTCCAGCTGTGCTTCTGTCAGGGATGTAGGCGTCCCGCCACCGATGTAGACCGTCTGCAGCCGCCTTCCTCCCAGATGTTCTCCTACATAGGTGATCTCTTTTTCCAGGGCATCCAGATAAGCATCGGTCTTGTTTTCGTACTGCTTAAGGGGATAAGAGGAAAAAGAACAGTAGGCGCAGATGCTCGGACAAAAGGGAATACCTATATAAATGCTGACACTGCGTTCGTGATCCATTCCCTGTGTCATCCTCACTTCTTTACCCGCCACATCTACAGCCAGCTGCGCTTTCTCCCTGACGCAAAAATATTCTTCTTCCAGTTCCTGGAGAATCTCCTGCCTCCCCTTCCCCTCAAGAATCCTGCGGAAGGGAATCTTAGCCGGACGGATCCCCGTTAGGATGCCCCATGGCAGCGTCCTGTCACAGACCCTGCTGAAATAATGGTATGCCTTCTGCTTTACTTCATTTTTTGTATAGGGAGCGGGCAGAAACTCCTCCAAAGGCTTTTCCCCATCGATTCGGATCACCATGGTAAATCCCCTTCTAAGAAGCAGCGCCGGATCTTCTTCTACGTGACACTCCTGTTCCGGGAAAAACACCATGGCAAGCGCCTTCAGATCATAGGAAAACTCATTGTCTTTGATGGTAATATGAATCATGTCAGTCCCTGTCCTTTACATGGCGGCATAAGGGTTATTTTCCCTCTCATACCCGATCTCTGTCGCCGGTCCATGGCCTGGAAATACTTTTACTTCATCGGGAAGAGTCAGCACTTTTTCTTTCAGGGATTCTATAATCTGGCGGTCATTGCCGGTAGGCAGATCCGTCCTTCCCACAGATTCCAGAAACAAAGTATCCCCGCTGAACAGTATACCCTCATCTTTTAAGTAATAACAGCAGCTCCCCTTCGTATGTCCTGGGGTATGGATCACGGTAAACTTCATACCAGCCGTCTCATATACTTGTCCATCCCGGAAATACACATCTGCCTGCAGCGTCATGGCACTGCCTGCCATCGCCGTCACATTCAGTCCAGGATCTTCCAACACCGCCTGCTCGTCCTTGAAAGCGCACAGTCTGCCTCCTGCCTCTTCCATCAAAAATGTCACTCCCATCATATGGTCAAAATGTCCATGGGTCAGAAGCACATCCTCCAGTTTACATCCCTCATTATGGATATGTCTGGCAATCTTTCTACCGCTGTATCCCGGATCCAGCACAACACACTGATCGCTGTTTTCCCGTCTCACAATATAGCAGTTTGTACCAACTCCACCTACAACGATAGAATCAATTTCAATTCCGTTTAATAACATATTAAACCTCCTTTCTGCCATTCTGGCAGTCTTCTCAAACCACCATAGGATCACCCGTTGGAGCGTCTCTCAATATCGATGACACTCTCCACTCCACGCAGTTTTTTCACCAGTTTATTCAACTGTTCTACACCTTTCGTCTCAAATCCAACTACAATTGTCGCCTTTTCTTGTTTTGTAGTCCGGACATTCATGGATTTCACATCAATTTCATTTTCTGTAAAGATTCTGGACACATCAAAGAGAACACCACTACGATTGTAGGAATATATCACGATCTCCACTGGATAGTATTCCTGATTCTTCTTCGCCTCCACACTCCACTCTGCCTCAATCAGCCGGTTTCTCTCTTCCACCGGAAGATGGATCATATTGACACAGTCCGTCCGGTGAATAGATACCCCCCGCCCCCTGGTGACAAAACCAACAATCTCGTCTCCCGGCACTGGATTACAGCATCGGGAAAACCGTACTGCAAGATCATCAAGACCTTCCACGATGATACCACTCTTACTTTTGGAGACGCCATTATTCCGACTGGCTTCCTTGGCAGCCTTTGCCTCCTTGGCGCTCTCGATCACCTCAAGTACCTGTTCATCTGAGACGATTCTTTTGTTCTTTTTATCGTACTCGTATTGTAATTTGTTGATCACCTGTCCCTCTTTCAGACCGCCATGACCAATGGCGGCACAGACAGAATCCCAATCCTTGAAACCGTACTTGCGTTTGCACGCCTCAACATATTCTGGTTTCACCAGTTTATACAGATCGATGCTTTTGGTTTTCGCATACTGAACCAGCAGCTCTTTTCCCCGGACAATGTTTTCTTCTTTGAACTCACTGCGGAACCACTGGTTAATCTTGTTTTTCGCCTGAGTACTTTTGACGATGGACAGCCAGTCGCGGCTCGGTCCCTTGCTGTTCTGGGACGTATTGATCTCGATGCGGTCGCCGTTCTGGATCTGATAATCCGGCTTCACAAGATTTCCGTTCACTCTGGCACCCACCATCTTATTTCCCACGGCAGTGTGCACCGCATAGGCAAAGTCGATGGTAGTGGATCCAGCAGGAAGCGTCTTTACATCGCCGTTTGGTGTAAAACAATATACACTGTCCGAAAACAGGTTCAGATCACTCTTGATCAGGCTCAGAAATTCTTTGTTATCCGACATATCCCGCTGCCATTCCAGAATCTGGCGGAGCCATGTCATCTTAGCCTCATCATTTTCGACGCTTTCTTCGCTTCCCTTGCTCTCCTTATATTTCCAGTGGGCAGCAATACCATACTCCGCCGTCTGATGCATCTCATAAGTCCGGATCTGGATCTCAAAGGGCTGGCCATTGGGACTGATCAGCGTGGTATGCAGCGACTGGTAGTGGTTCGGCTTCGGCATCGCTATGTAGTCCTTGAACCTTCCCGGAATTGGTTTATACATCTCATGAATAATACCCAGTGCCGTATAGCACTGCTGCTCGGTATCCACAATGATACGCACCGCAAACAGATCATAGATCTGATCCAGCGTTTTGTCCTGATTCACCATTTTCCGGTAAATACTGAACAGATGTTTCACACGGCCGTCAATGGTGGCGGCGATCTGTGCCTCCTCCAGATGTTCCCGCACCTCTGCCATAATATCTTTGACAAAGGTCTCTTTGCGGACACGCATGTGATTGAATTTGTCTGTCAGTTCCTGGTATGCCTCCGGCTCCAGATACTGCAGGGAAAGATCATCCAGTTCTACTTTCACCTTGGAAATACCGAGACGGTGGGCGATAGGTGCGTAAATGTCCATCGTCTCCCTGGCCTTTTCCTTCTGCTTTTCCGGCTTCATAAACTGGAGCGTCCGCATGTTGTGCAGACGGTCTGCCAGTTTTATGATGATCACACGGATATCTTTTGCCATGGCGAGAAACATTTTTCTGAGATTTTCTGCCTGAACATCCAGCTTATCTGCCGAATAATTCAACTGGGTCAGTTTGGTGACACCGTCCACCATCAAGGCAATTTCTTCACTAAACATTTCGGTGATATCTTCCACTGTGTATTTGGTATCTTCTACTACATCATGGAGCAGCCCTCCCACAATCGTCTCCTCATCCATATCGATCTGGGCGAGTATGATCGCCACACATACTGGATGGATAAGATACGGTTCCCCGGATTTGCGCCGCTGGTCCTTATGCGCCTCTTTGGCAAGCTCGTATGCTTTTTTGATGATCACCAGATCGCCACCTGGATGATCGGTGAGAATGATCTTTTTCAAAACTTCGAACAACACATCAGGATCAGTAAAATTGGGTGGAATAATATCCTGGGACAGTTCACCTGTATCAAATTTTTCTATCAATTCACTTTGTCTGTCTTCTGCCATACATACCAACCCTTTCAGATGTTTTTTGTCGCATATTTATAATTATATAAGAAAAATCCCGAAAATGCAACCAGTGTCTTGCAAACTGGCAGCTCCACATAAAAAACTCCTGGTTACGATCCGCACAAATGCAAAAACACCATCATGAACAGGTATCTGGAATTCATGATGGTGTTCTTTTCACCTCAGCCTTTGAAATTTTTTGTATATACAGTTTACCAGTACCAGGAATCACCTTGTCAGCTTTCCTGTCTGGAAAATCTTTTAATTCGCACGCATTTTCTGCTCTAGTCGTATCTTATCTGCAATCAACGCTACAAATTCCGAATTGGTAGGTTTGCCTTTTCCATTGTTCACAGTATATCCGAATAATTCATCAATTGTATCTACCTTTCCTCTGGACCACGCTACCTCGATGGCATGCCTGATCGCCCTCTCCACTCTGCTGGGAGTCGTCTGATGCTGCTTTGCAATAGACGGGTAAAGGATTTTTGTAATGGAATTGAGCATTCCGCTGTCATCCACTGACATCATTATAGCATCTCTCAAATACTGATATCCTTTTATATGTGCGGGTACTCCAATTTCATGTATTATATTAGTCACATCCATTTCCAGGTTATATCCGGGTCTGCTCTCATTTTGAAAATGTTCCCCGTAGTTAACCAGCATGGCTCTGTTTCCAGGTTTCAGCTGCTGTACCTTTGCCAGGATTGTCTCTTTTTCAAAAGGTTTCAGCAGATAATACGATGCCCCATACTGAAAAGCGGACTGCATCACATTTTCCTGCGTCACTGCCGTCACCACAATAAAATCCGGTCTTTTATCAATTCCAGGCAACCCTCGGTGTATCTTCTCCAACACGAGTAAACCATCCATCTTTGGCATGATCAGATCTAAAAAAACAATATCCGGTGAAGTCTCACGAATCATTTCAATCGCTTCTACTCCGTCTTCCGCATGCCCCACAACTTCTATCTCACTGTCGTCCTGCAGACTTTCCCGGATCATGGCAGCTGTTCTCATACTGTCATCTACGATCAAGACTTTTACTTTATTCATTTCTAACAATACCTCCAATCTCCTAAATTACTGAATATACAGAGTTTTTTCAAATGCTTTGTTTTGCATTATATATGCTTTTTCTCGTTTTTGCAAGACAATTTTATATGTTATTTACAATTTCCTTCATTTATTGTTCACAATTTTCTTTCAAAATCGTCAAATTTTTACCATATTTTTTATTTTTCTTTATGATTTTACAATTTTTCACCTAATCCCTTTATTAAACACCGCTTTCTAGTATAATATGAATCTCCGGACTGAATAATATCTCCGTTTTTTGTGCACTTTAGTTCCTAGTACTAAAATACTTACCACGGCCTGACGGAGCCAAATTAAACCGCTGGGCAGGAAAACAGACCAGAAAGGATCTTGCTATTATGAAGGATACAGAATTCAAACCCTATATCCCACCTGAAAAATCTCCTTCTGAACTTACATTCTCTTCTATTATAATGGGAGTTCTTCTCGCCGTCGTCTTTGGAGCCGCCAACGCCTACCTTGGACTCCGGGTTGGAATGACTGTCTCAGCCTCTATTCCTGCTGCCGTAATCTCCATGGGTATCATCCGCATTGTCCTTCGCCGGGATTCAATCCTGGAAAGCAACATGGTACAGACCATCGGTTCCGCAGGAGAATCTCTGGCTGCCGGCGCCATTTTCACCCTTCCAGCACTCTTTTTGTGGGCGGCAGAGGGCATCATGGAAGCTCCGGGCATTTTTGAGATCTTCATCATTTCCATCTGTGGTGGTATTTTAGGTGTTATGTTTATGGTGCCCCTCCGCCGCGCCCTAATCGTTCAGGAACATAAGACCCTGCCCTATCCAGAAGGTACTGCCTGTGCTGAAGTTCTGCTTGCCGGGGAAAAAGGCGGCGAAGGCGCAAAAACTGTATTTGGCGGCATGGGATTCGCCGCTCTGTGCAAATTTCTCGTAGACGGATTAAAGATAATTCCCAGCAGGATCTCTGTAAATATCTCCCTGCTAAAAACGGAATTATCCACCCAGGTATACCCTGCTCTCATCGGAGTAGGCTTTATTTGTGGTCCAAGAATTGCATCCTATATGCTGGCAGGGGGCATCCTGGGATGGTTTGTACTGATCCCTTCCATCGTCCTTTTTGGCTCGGATACAATTCTTTACCCTGGCAATGACACGATCTTTCATCTTTATACCAAAGGGGGAGCCAGCAATATCTGGAGCCTCTACATCCGCTACATCGGCGCCGGCGCCGTAGCAGCAGGAGGCATCATCAGTCTGGTCAAGTCTCTTCCCCTGATCCTGATTACGTTCCGGGATTCCATCAAAGGGCTTTCTTCCTCCCAAAATACAAGTACCGAACGGACTTCTCTGGAACTCAACATGAAGTTCATCTTTTCAGCCATTTTTTTAATGATCCTGTTTATATGGCTATTACCTTTTGTTCCTGTTAACTTACTCGGCGCCGTCCTGGTCATTCTATTCGGCTTCTTCTTTGCCACCGTCTCCTCACGGATGGTAGGACTTGTAGGAAGCAGCAATAATCCGGTATCGGGTATGGCTATCGCCACCCTCCTGTTTTCCACCCTGATCCTGAAAGCCGCTGGAGAAGCTGGTTCCCACGGAATGCAGGCGGCCATTGCCATCGGCTCCATTATCTGCATCGTCTCCTGTATGGCAGGAGATACTTCCCAGGATCTGAAAACCGGATATCTGCTGGGTGCCACTCCAAAAAAACAGCAGATCGGTGAACTGATTGGTACCATTGCCGCAGCCATTGCCATTGGAGGAGTCTTGTATCTTCTGAATTCTGCCTGGGGTTTTGGCTCTGCTGAATTATCCGCCCCTCAGGCCACACTGATGAAGATGCTGGTAGAAGGCGTTATGAATGGAAATCTTCCCTGGGGGCTGATTTTTATCGGTATCTTTATCGCTATCGCAGTGGAAATATTGCGAATCCCCGTACTTCCCGTCGCCATCGGTCTCTATCTGCCGCTGGAACTCAGCACCTGTATCATGCTGGGAGGGCTCATCCGGTTATTTCTTGAAAAAAGAAAGCTCTCTGAAGAAGATAAAAAAAGAAAGCTGAACAATGGAATTTTGTTCAGCTCTGGTATGATCGCCGGAGAAGGACTGGTGGGAATATTCCTCGCCATCCTCGCCGTCCTGTCTGTGGAAGGCAGCATCGACCTCTCACAAATAGCAAATACTGGAATTATCGGTGGTTCCCTGCTTATACTGGTGATCCTGTTCTTTCTCCACCGCTCCAGCACAAAATAACTGCATTAGGGACGCTCCATTAGATGTCCGCCACCATAACAGCCTTCCGGTCTCGCCGCCCAAAGTTCATTGAGCACCGGTTTGCCGTTTTCGTCATAATATGCCACTGCATACCCTACAAACATTTCCACATGATAGATCCCTTTGTATCTTCCGTTGTCCTGACCAGTCTCAAACATCAGATCCCCCGGTCGGAACTTCATTTTCTGTATATTCTGTCTGGTATAGGACTTTGTCAGAACCTTACCGTGCTTTTTACACCATTTGGCAAGATCCGCCGCCACCGGCGCATAGTTTGCCATACCTAATTTTTTACCGATCCGGCTGTAGGATTTCCAGACAAGGGCACTGCAGTCATAGTATCCATCCTGCATTCTCCTGGGCTGGCTGTATTTCCAGTTTGCACCAATGTATTTTGCCCGCTTCACTACCTTGAGCAGCCTGGGTGAAATGACAGAAACAGCGCAGCCCAGTTTATGGCCCGCGACCTCTGCCGTGATGACTGCATTTCCATTCCGGCGCAGCCGGACGATGCCATTTCCAGCCATTTTTACTACTTTGGAGTTACTGCTGCTCCAAACCACTTTTTCTCTGGTTCCTTTGATCTTTAACTGAAAGCTCTTCCCCTTTGCCCCCACATAACTGCGCTTAGAAATCTCCAGCCTCGTTATGGTGACCGGAATCTCAAAGGCTTTCCCATTGATCGTCACACTAAGAACCGTCTTGCCCTCAGAACCGCTCTCTATGATCAGCATATTGTCCTTTAGACTGCATCCCACCGACATATCAGGATTTGTAGAACTGTATGTAAATTCAGAATTCTCCTCACCCAGCACGTAAGAAGACAGGATCTGAATACGCTCTGAAAACTGGCTTTCACCGCACAAATACCCTGTCAGGCTATTTTTTTCCAAAGTCACTCCTGACATGTCCACCGATACCTGAATGGTACATGTCGCGGAAAACAGCAGTAAGCCCGATGAAGAATATCCCTGGATAATCACTTCGCCAGATCCTATCCGGAGCGCCTGATAGCATCCATTTCCATCCACTGCCACCACTGACGGATCATTACTTGAATATACCCAGCTGGCGATCTGAACCGGCTGTCCCAAAAAATCTTTCAGATCCTCCGTCTGTGGTCTGAGCATCCCAGTATCACCTGCCATGACATCCACGGTACTCCATGACTGTGAGATAACCTGAATGTCTTTAACCGCTGCCTCTGTCTTACTATGCGCTGCGAGGAGGATAAATAACATCCCCACTGCCACCGCCAGTATCTTAAACCTTTGTCTCATCGTACATCCTTTCTCATCGGTTTTCCTTTCATTCTATACTATTATAATACACAGCCAGCGTATTGTCACGAAAAAATCTTTTACAAAAATCATTGACTTTCTCTATCAATTTTAGTATCATTAGTACAATCTTATGAGGGAGTAGTTTGCATAATTCTGTTGTGTGATATGTCAACATACTGTCCGGCGCCTTTTACCGCCGGTCTGGCATGTCTTAATGAACGAGACTCATATATGGCGCCTGGCCGTGCCATATATGAGTTTTTTATTGTAAAAGTGCGGGGCACGGAGCAATCGACTTTTACTTAAGAATTTAAGCTATGGGAGTGCTGCGGAAAGCGGCATGAGGACTACGTTAGGAGGAGATAAAAATGAACCTATTCACCGTACTTATTCTAGCTGCTGGTCTTTCTATGGACGCCTTTGCCGTGTCCATCTGCAAAGGACTGGCTCTGCCAAAGGCAGCTTTCAAAAACGCAATGATTATAGGGATCTGGTTTGGGAGCTTTCAGGGACTTATGCCCCTTACCGGCTACCTTTTAGGCATTCAGTTCACCACCTATATCACTTCCTTTTCTCCCTGGATCGCCTTTGTCCTTCTTCTCTTTATCGGCGGGAATATGATTCGGGAGGCTCTGACAGAAAATGACACCAGACAGGACGGGGGGCTGGGAATCCAGGAAATGTTTTTACTCGCTATCGCCACCAGCATCGATGCACTGGCTGCCGGCGTCACTTTTGCCTGCATCCCTGTCTCTCTCTCCTCTTCCCTGACGCCTTTTCTTAACACCCTCTGTGCCTGTGCAATCATTGCGCTGACCACCTGTCTTTTCTCTGTCGCCGGGGTGGGCATTGGCGGCGCATTTGGAAGCCGTTTTCAAAAAAAGGCGGAGATCACAGGAGGAATCGTTCTTATTCTTCTGGGAATAAAGATTTTATTGGGCCTTTGACAAGATCCACAAAAAAGGTGCGGCTGAAAAGCACGCACCTTTTAAGAATTGCTTTCTGCAAGTACTCGTTTTACCAGATCCAGATGGCTCTGCCTGTTATCCCTCGATAGCGATCTGCTTTCTCTCCTCCACTGCAGGATTTTTCTCTTTCTTCGGAACGGTAAGTTTCAGAATGCCATCCTTAAAACTTGCCTTGATGTCTTCCTGGGTAAGCTCTTTTCCGACGAAAAAGCTTCTCTGGCACTGGCCGTAATAGCGTTCTCTGCGGATATATTTTCCTTCTTTGTCCTTCTCATCCTGATTCTCTGTATGATTGGCAGATATTATCAGGTATCCATCTTTCAAGTCCGCCTGTATATCCTCTTTTGTATAACCCGGAAGTTCAATATCCATCAAGTATTTGTCCTCGAACTCCTGAACATCCACGTTCATTCCCGGCACTTGTGATTTACGAACGGTGTCGAATGGAAAACGGAACATGTCATCAAAAAAACGGTCTGTAAAACTATCATTTAAAATTCTTGGTACTAACATAGGTCATTCCTCCATTCCTAAAAGTTAGATGTTTTTGTTCTGTAACTTAGTTATACCACTTTTGTTAGCACTCGTCAATAGTGAGTGCTAACAATTTTGTGAAAGTTTTGTGAACAACCACATCGGGCTGCTAAGTGCAGCCCGATGTGGTTATATCTATAGTATTTTCTATTACTATTACTTTATGCATAATAAATCATTAGGAATCAGACTATTATTATACCAGAGCCATTCCGGTCAGATAGACAAGAAACGCACAGATCCAGGCGATCACACACTGAAACACTGCCACTGCTGCCGCCCATCTTCCCCCTAGCTCCCGCTTGATGGAGGCCACCGCCGCCACACAGGG
This sequence comes from uncultured Roseburia sp., assembly GCA_947246475.1. Lineage (GTDB taxonomy): Bacteria > Bacillota > Clostridia > Lachnospirales > Lachnospiraceae > Eubacterium_F. Next base: position 20,566 of record CAMXSH010000004.1, on the reverse strand, counting down.
CGTATACAAAAGACAGAAAACCAACAGGGACATTGCGGACAACGGTGTGATCACAGACTGTAAAGAAGCGGTGTCTCCAAATAACACAGACAAAGTGGAAACGACGCTTTCTTTCGCCATAAAACCACTGATCAACGCCGTGGAAATCCTCCAGTCGCCAAACCCCAGCGGTGCAAATACCGGCGCTGCTGCTCCGGCGATCATCGCCAGAATGCTGTCCTGGGAATCCTCTACCATATTAAAATGAATGCCAAAAGTCTGTAAAAACCAGATCACCACAGTTGCCACGAAAATCACCGTAAATGCCTTCTGCAGAAAGTCTTTTGCCTTTTCCCACAAAAGCTGCGCCACATTTTTCATACCAGGCACCCGGTAATTTGGCAGCTCCATCACAAAGGGTACGGCCTCTCCCTGAAACAGACTATTTTTTAATATAAATGCCATAATGATCCCTGCAGCGATACCGCCAAGATACAAGCCAATCATAACTAGAGCCCCGTGTTTTGGGAAAAAAGCTGAGACAAAAAATCCATAGACCGGAAGCTTTGCCGTACAGCTCATAAACGGGGTCATCAGAATCGTCATCCTGCGGTCCCGTTCCGAGGGCAGTGTCCGGCTCGCCATGACGCCGGGCACCGTGCATCCAAAACCGATCAGCATCGGCACGATGCTTCTTCCAGAAAGACCGATCTTACGAAGAAGCTTATCCATGACAAAGGCAACCCTCGCCATGTAGCCGGTATCCTCCAGCAATGACAGGAAGAAAAATAATGTGACAATGACCGGCAGAAAACTCAGCACACTTCCCACTCCATTGAAAATGCCATCGATAACCAGGGAGTGCAGCACCTCATTTACATGCCAGCTGCTAAAAGCCCCGTCCACCACCTGGGTCAGTTTTTCAATGCCAAACTCAAAAACCCCCTGCAGCCACGCACCAATAACATTAAAAGTCAGCCAGAATACCAGCGCCATAATCCCTATAAACGCAGGGATCGCCGTAAACCTGCCAGTCAGGATCTGGTCCATCCTCCGGCTTCTCTCCCGTTCCCTGCTCTCTTTCGGTTTGGTCACGCACTGCCCCACCAGCTTCTGGATAAAGGAAAATCTCATGTCAGCGATCGCCGCCGAAGCGTCCATTCCTCTCTCTTCCTCCATCTGGCAGATAATATGTTCCAGCGTCTCCGTCTCATTCTGACTCAGCTTTAGCGCCTTTAAGATCCGCTCGTCCCCCTCCACCAGTTTGGTGGCAGCAAAACGGATAGGGATCCCGGCATCCGCCGCGTGGTCCTGGATCAAATGCATGATCCCATGAAGACACCGGTGTACCGCACCGCCATTTTCCTTCTCATCACAAAAATCCATGCGCCCCGGTCTCTCCTGATATTTTGCCACATGGAGTGCGTGGCTCACCAGCTCGTGGATCCCTTCATTTTTTGCTGCTGAGATGGGCACTACCGGAATACCCAGCATGCCTTCCATCTCGTTGATGTGTACAGAACCTCCATTGCCCCGCACCTCATCCATCATATTCAGCGCCAGCACCATCGGTACATCCAGTTCCATCAGCTGCATGGTAAGATACAGATTGCGCTCGATATTGGTAGCATCTACAATATTTATAATTCCTTTTGGCTTCTCGTGAAGAATAAATTCTCTGGAAACGATCTCCTCACTAGTATAGGGAGATAGCGAATAGATCCCCGGCAGATCCGTCACCAGCGAATCCGGATGTCCCTTTATGGCTCCGCTCTTCTGGTCCACGGTAACCCCCGGAAAGTTTCCCACGTGCTGGCTTGCTCCCGTCAGTTGATTAAACAGAGTGGTTTTTCCACAGTTTTGATTTCCCGCCAGCGCAAAGCTGAGAACCGTATGTTCCGGCAGAGGATGTTCTTCTGCTTTTACATGGTATTTTCCTCCCTCGCCCAGTCCCGGATGCTCTTTTCTGTCACTTCGTTTCTTCACATTGGGGTGATCCTGCCGCCTCAATTCCGCCTCTTCTTTTACCTGAACCGTGATCTGCCCGGCATCCGCCAGTCTCAGCGTCAGCTCATAGCCGTGTATCCTTAATTCCATGGGATCTCCCATAGGCGCATATTTGATTAGTGTAATCTCTGCCCCAGGTATCACCCCCATATCCAGAAAATGCTGGCGCAGGGCTCCCTCTCCGCCAACTTCCAGGATCACAGCCGTTTTTCAGAATTCCAGTTATAAAGTCATAAATTTTTCCCCTATTTGTTATCTAGTATCTTCCTCCACTCTGCCTGCAGCCGTTCCAGCTGATACGCAGCATTGGCCGGGCTGGTGGATGGAAGCTTTTGTATGTCTACCCTGGTCTGTTCTCTGACAAACCTATCATATAACTCACAGGCCTTTGCTCCATTTCCATAAATCCTGGAAATTTTTGTTTTTTCCAGAAGGGCCGCTATATCATTCGCCACAACATCCCGGATCGAGCTGTCGCTGGACCCCTGGATGCTGCATCTCTGGATCACATCCCAGATGGCAATGCCATTCTCCAGAAGCATTTTCTTTTTCTCCTCTATGGTCTGGGGCACCGTATATCCGGTCAGAGCCGCCAGCACCTTCCAGAACCGGTTCTGGGGATGCCCATAATAAAACTGGTTTTCTCTGGATTTAACAGAGGGAAAGGTTCCCAGAATAAGGATTCTGGAACGTTCATCCCACACCGGTTCAAAGGTATGTTCAATCTGAATATATTCCATTTTATCACCTATTTTCAACCATGGTTTCTTCGGATTCATGGGATTCGCGGCAGCACAACATCAGTACCAGCCCCGCTGCGGGAAATACTATCGCTGCAAAAAGTCCTGCCTTTACCCCGTACTGGGGAAAGATACCAGCAGTCCGGCTGACTGCTGCCGGACCAGAGACACAGCCGATATCCCCAGCCAGTGCCAGCAGGGCAAACAGCGCTGTTCCTCCCGCCTTGCACTCCCGCGCCGCTATGCTGAATGTACCCGGCCACAGCACTCCCACGGACAAACCACACAGGGCACAGCCCAGAAGCCCCAGCAACGGATGGGGGGCAAATACAGTAAGTCCATAGCTGAACATACAGAGTACATAACTTCCCGCCATAAATTTCCGGATTGGCAGATCCCCGGAACTTTTTCCAAAATACAGCCTTGCCAGTCCCATAAGGACACAGAAGGAGCAGGCTCCAAGCAGATCCCCCACCGCTTTATTCACATGAAGCCCCATCTCCGCAAAATAGGAAGTCCACTGGGACATACCCATCTCAGAGGCGCCGGCACAGATCATCAGCACCATCAGGCACCAGAATATTTTCTGTCCTGCCAGAGACTTTACAGGAATCCGTTCCTCTTCCTCCACCAGCCTGCGGATCGGCACACGGCAGAACAGGATCCCACACACAAGAGGGACTGTCACCCATACCAGGGGGAGAACATGCCATCCCTGCGCCCCCAGAACAAACAGGATCAGAGTGGACACCGCGATAAACCCCACACATCCCCAACAGTAAAAGGAGTGAAGCATACTCATGGATTTTTCCTTATTTTCTGTAGGTACAGCCTCAACAATCGGACTAACCAGCACCTCCAGCAGCCCGCCGCCAATGCCGTTGCACACCGTCGCCGCCGTCAGTCCCAGCATCGGATCTCCAAACCAGAAAGGAAAGATCCCTATTCCCAAAAGCCCTAAGACAGAACTTGCATTTGCCAGCACCATGCATTTCCGGTAGCCAATGCGGTCTACATAACCTACCGAGGCAAAGTCTATGATAATCTGCGTCACAAAATTCACAACGATGAGGATCCCGATCTTATCCACAGTAATCCCCAGGCTTCTCTGATAATTGGCAAAAAGAATCGGATTTATATTATTGATGATTCCCTGAACCACATATGCCAGATAACATGCATATAACGTCATCTTATATTTTTTATTCATTTTTATCCTCCGTTCCCTACAATATAAGATCTCCAAAAGAACATGTCAGTTATTTATAATCCGTTGTACCAGCGCTTCCATAACTGCTTCTTCTGCCTGGATGATATTCACCGCTCCTAGAGCCTTTAGCTTCTCCGTCGTCTTCGGGCCAATGCTGTAAAAGGTCTGGTCTCCTGCCCATTTATCCCACTGTACTCCACAAAGGGCGGCAAAGCGTTCTGCCAGAGAGGCGCAGGTGAAACATATTCCGTCAAAATCCTGCCGGCATGCCGGATCGAAGGCAGGAGGCTCCACTGGCTGGTTTTCATAAACTTCCAGCTCTTCATACTGACAGCAGGGCTCCAGGATCCGGCGCAGGGCAGCATCGGTACATTTCGCCTTGACATAACATACCTTCAGACTTTTATCCACCCGCCCTGACAGCTGCTGTGCCAGCGCCCCGCTGCCAGGGCAATCGGGCACAAGATCTGCCCGTATGCCATGCGTTCTAAGACACTTTGCTGTGTTTTCACCCAAAGCCGCAAACCGGGCGTCTGCTGCAGACCGGATGTCCAGACCACTTCCTTCCAGGTCTTTCCAGAACGCCTCCACCCCATGGCGGCTCGTAAAGATAAACCAGTCTGTCCCTGAGAGGATCACTGGACTCAGAAGATTTTTATAATAAATAATTTCCCCCAGTTTTATTTCCTTCACTGAGATCCCCTGATCCAGCAGCAGGCGGGATAGTTTTGAAATTCCTCCATCCAGTTTCGGAACCAGTACATTTTTTCTATCTGGCTTCCTTCCGTCATGCAGAAAATCAAGCTGCTCCCTGAGGCCAACCACATCTCCCACCACGATCAGTGCCGGCGCCGGCATCTGTTCACTCTCTGCCTTATCCGCCAGATCTGCCAGCGCCGCCACGCAAACCCGCTGCTCTTCTGTGGTGGCATGGGAAATGACTGCCGCCTTTGTATCAGGGCGCATCCCCCCTTCCATAAGTCCCTGGGTGATCTCTCTGATCTTGCTGCGCCCCATGAGAAAAATACAGGTATCCCGCCCTCTCGCCATAGCCTCAAAGTCGATGTCTGCCAGCTGGTCTCTCCGGTCATGGGCTGTCACCACATGAAACCCTCCCGCGATTCCCCGGTGGGTGACAGGTATGCCAGCATATGCGGGCCCTGCTGTGCAGGAACTGAGTCCTGGAATAATGTGGAATGAGATCCCTTTTTCCACCAGCGCCATCCCCTCTTCACCGCCCCTTCCAAAGACATATACATCGCCTCCTTTGAGTCGGACCACTCTGGAGTATTCATATGCTTTTTTTGCCAGAAGACGGTTGATCTCCTCCTGCTTCATCGTATGATGATGATTTTCCTTCCCCACATAGATTTTCTCACACTCCGGCTTTGCCTCCTCCAGCAAAAGGGGGGAAATGAGCCTGTCATAAAGGATACAATCTGCCTGTCTTATGGCTTCCAGTCCCCGGACCGTGATCAGCCCCGGATCTCCTGGTCCTGCTCCCACTAGATACACCTGGCCTGCCAGCTTTCTCCCCACTGCTGCCACCGCGTCTTGTGCCAGCTTTACTGGATCCTCTCCCTCGACACATACCGCTGCCAGCCGCTCGCCGGTTTCATTTCCATATAACACCCGCAACTGGAAGCCACCATTCTCTCTTTTTTCACAGCAGGCGCCCACCGGAAGATGGCAGTCTCCTCCCACCATCCTAAGAAAACGTCGTTCCGCGCCTGTCTCCTGCTCTGTCTCCGCATCGCTAAGGGCATCCAGTAATTGCCGCAGCCGCCTATCCTCTTTTCGGATCTCCAACGCCAGGGTTCCCTGTGCTGGAGCCGGAATCATATCTTTTGGCTCCAGATACTGGCTGATCCTCTCCCTGAGTCCCAGCCGGTGAAGCCCTGCTGCCGCTAAAACAATTCCGTCCAGCTTCTGTTCCTCCATTTTACGAAGCCTCGTATCAATATTCCCCCGAATCCCTGTTATCTGAATATCTGGGCGCAGGCGCTTTAGCTGAAACTCCCTGCGCCGGCTTCCTGTAGCGATCACCGCACCCGGAGGCAGCTGTTCCAGAGACTTGGCTTCCCGGAGGACCAGAACGTCTCTCGGGTCCTCCCGTTTCCATGCCTTCGTAAAAAGAAGCCCTTCTGCCGGATCAGAGGGCATATCTTTCATGCTGTGTACCCCGATATGAATGTCTCCCGAGAGAAGTTTTTCCTCAATCTCCTTTACAAAAACCCCTTTATCTCCAATCTGGTCCAGAGGCACATTCTGTATCTGGTCCCCTTTCGTCTGAATGATCTGAATCTCAAACTCATGCTCTGGATAACTCTGTTCCAGTCTGCGCTTCACTAGTTCCGTCTGCGCCAGGGCAAGCCGGGAACCTCTCGTTCCAATCCTATATTTCAAGATCTTTCCTCCATTTCAACCGAATTACCCCCTGGCTCAACGGCGCGTATTTGACCCTGATGATGCCGTCAGGCTAGGTCATATATGAAATAATTCATTCACCATCTTTTTATACGCATCCTGCTTCTCCTTTGAATCCAGCTGTTTGAGCTCCTGTATGGGATCCCGCAGCAGCCGCTGCAGCGACGCATTCAACACCTTCTTCAAAAGCTTCTGCTCCCGTCGGCCCAGCTCCATTTTCCGGTCAAGATAATGGTAACTATCCTCTACGATATGATTGCATCTCTGCTGCAGGGACTGGATCGTATCATCCACCCGGCTCTGCAGCATCCACTGCCTGGTCTCCTCCAGCGCCTCTTCCAACACAGTCTGGCTCTTCTCCACCAGCTGCTCCCTCTGCTGCTGGTTCTCCTCCGCGATCTTCTGCAGCATATCCAGATTGATCAGATAAACCAATGGATGATCTTTAAATGCCATATCGATATCCCGCGGGGCAGCAAGATCCAGAAAGGTGACTGGTACTGCCGGCTCAAAATCCTCCCTCCGGATGACGGTATGGGGAGATGACGTGGCAGAAACCACGATATCGCACTGTGCCATACAGCGATACCTCTCCTCATAGGGAATAACCTGCAGACCTTTCTCTTCCTCCTTCAGACGTCCCGCATGGGAAAATGTCCGGCTGCACACTGTGATCCTTCCTGCACCATATTCTTTGAGATATTTTAATGCCAGAAGACTAGCTTTTCCACTGCCAATCAGGAGCACACTCCTGCCCGCAATGCCCATATGCTCTTCCACTTTCCGAATCCCGATATAACTAACGGATAATGGTTTTTCACTGATCTTAAACTCCGTTTTTATCCGCTTCGCACAGGTGATAGCTTCCAGGACAATTTTATTCAGTTCCTTTCCATCGTAACCCATGGTTCTGGAAAAATCCAGCGCTTCCTTTACTTGTCCGAGAATCTGGTCCTCCCCCAGCACGAGAGATTCCAGGCCCGCCGCCACCCGGAACAGATATCCCATCGCTGCTCCAGAACACATAGATATCATGTATTCACCAGGTACTGCCTCAGAAAACATTTGCTCATATATCCCGCAGACACTGTGGAATTGATAATCAGTCTCATATAGAAAATAAACTTCACTGCGATTGCAGGTAGACAGGACCATACACTGTTCTATCCCCTCTTTTCCTGCCAGCTGGAAAAATTCTGCTTTTTTTAGATCTGTAAAGGAAGTCTTGTCTCTTATATCCAGATCTGCTTTTTTATAATTGATTCCGCAAACGCCAAACTTCATGTCATATCGTTTCCCTTTCATGAATTGAAATCCTGAAAATACTCCCTCATCTTCTGACAGGTATATGAAATGTCCTCTTCGGTGTGGGCCTCTGACAAAAACATCGCCTCGAACTGGGAAGGCGCCACATAGATGCCCGCATCCAGAAGAAAACCAAAATACTCTGCATATTTCCCAGTATGGGAATCCGCGGCGCTCTCATAATCCGTCACCGCCCTCTCAGTAAAAAAGATACTTAACAGGGAACCGATCTGATTGACACAGACTATCCCCCCAGCAGCCTCATTAACCGTCTCTGCAATACGTGCCGCTTTCTGTTCCAGCCTCTTATAAATCCCTGGATCCTCTTCTAATATTGTCAATGTCTCTATGCCGGCTGTGGTGGCAATGGGATTTCCGGACAGGGTGCCCGCCTGATACACCGGTCCCAACGGCGAAACCATCTCCATGATCTCTTTTCTTCCACCATAAGCACCAATAGGCATGCCACCCCCGACGATCTTTCCCAGTGTAGTCAGATCTGGTGTGATCCCATAGTACTCCTGGGCGCCCCCCAGAGAGAGGCGGAATCCTGTGATCACTTCATCAAAGATCAACAGTGACCCGAAACGTTCTGTAATCTCTCTTAAAAATTTCAGGAATCCTTTGTCTGGCAGCACAACCCCCATATTGGCCGCCACTGGTTCTACGATCACCGCAGCGATCTCCCCCTTATTTGCCGCAAACAATTCTTCTACTGAAGTCGTATCATTATACTGTGCCACCAGGGTATTTTTCGTATAATCCTCCGGCACACCGGCGCTGTCTGGAACAGATGTGGTCAGAGCCGCCGATCCTGCTTTGACAAGAAGCCCGTCGGAATGTCCGTGATAACACCCCTTAAACTTTATGATCTTGTCCCGCTTAGTATATCCCCTGGCAACACGGACCGCGCTCATCACTGCCTCCGTACCGGAACTGACCAGCCGGCTCACTTCCATGCCTGGCACCAGCCTGGCGATCTGTTCTGCCAGCTGCACTTCTTTTTCTGTAGGGGCGCCGTAAGTCAGGCCATCTTCGCACGCCTCCTGAACTTTCTGGATCACCCGCGGATGTGCATGCCCTAGTATCCCTGGTCCCCAGGAACAGATATAATCGATCATCTCGTTACCGTCCACATCGATGATCCGGTCTCCCCGCGCCGAAGCGATAAATCTTGGCGTTCTCCCCACCGCCCCAAAAGCTCTCACAGGACTGTTCACGCCTCCCGGAATATGTTTTTTTGCCGCTTCATATAATTGTTCAGACCTGGTCTCCATGTTTCCTCCAATCTAGGGCTCCATTCTCTTCCTGCAGCCATCCTGCTGCCTCCAGCGCATGATAGGTGATGATCATCTTAGCGCCAGCACGCTTAAATCCTGTCAAAAGCTCCAGCACGATCTTCTTCTCATCGATCCATCCCTGTGCAGCTGCTGCCTTTATCATGGAATATTCCCCACTGACATTATACGCCACCACCGGAATATTATAGTTCCGGGTGATCTCACTAATAATATCCATATATGCCATGGCAGGCTTGGCGATGATTAAGTCGGCGCCCTCCAGAATATCTTCTTCTACCTCCCGCAGCGCCTCTCTCCCGTTTGCTGGATCCATCTGATAAGTTTTGCGGTCTCCAAATCCCGGCGCTGAATGAGCCGCTTCCCGAAATGGTCCGTAAAAAGATGAGGCAAATTTAGCACTGTACGCCATAATGGGAATGTTTAAAAACCCATTTTCATCCAGTGCCCGCCGTATTGCCTCTACACGCTTATCCATCATATCACTGGGTGCAATGATATCTGCCCCCGCCCTGGCATAACTGACAGCGGTTTTTGCCAGCAACGGCAGCGTCTCGTCATTTAATATCTCTCCATCCCGGATCAGGCCACAGTGACCGTGAGAAGTATACTCACAGAGACAGACATCCGCTATCACCAAAAGTCTGCCATACTTTTCCTCTTTTTTGATCCAGCGGACCGCCTGCTGGATGATACCATTCTCATCATATGCGCCGCTCCCCGTCTCATCTTTGCATTCCGGGATTCCAAACAGCAGCACAGAGGGAACTCCTGCTGCCACCACACGGTCCAGTTCCTCTCCCAGCCAGTCAATGGAGTACTGACAAATACCAGGCATCGAAGCTACTGGATGACAGATATCTGTGCCGGCTGTCACAAACACAGGATAGATCAGTTCCTCCACCCGGACATGGTTTTCCCTCACCATATTCCGCAGCGTCTCACTGGCTCTCAGTCTTCTCAATCGATCCATTTTCATTACTCCTGTTCCATATATTTTTTCATCACATTCCAAATCTCTTCGGTCTCTGGATTCTCTCCCTTCTGAAGTCCCAGCTGAAGAAGTTCCTGATACAAGTGCTTCCTTGCTGATCCTGTCCGGACAGAAGATTGCACCATATCGCGGATGCTTCCAAGACATGCCGCCAGTCTTCCCAGCTCCTCTGTCATGACTGGCTTTATCTGCGCTTTCAGATACTGTGCCATGACCGGACTCTGTCCGCCACTGGAAAATGCTGCCACTACCTCCCCCTGTTTTACATATGCCGGAAAGATAAAACTGCAGTCCTGGGTCTGATCCACCGCATTTACCGGAATGCTGCGTGCCTGACAGATCCGGCTGATGTGCCGGTTCAAAGCCTCGTCATCTGTCGCCGCCACCACCAGTGTCCGTCCCTGCACATCTCCATCTTCAAAATCTCTCTCTGCCTGCAGAACAGGACCAAGTTCCCCGATCTCCGGTATGATCTCCGGCGCCACCACAGAAACCCGCGCGCCAAAATCCATCAGCACCTTTACTTTGCGCCAGGCAATCCTGCCTCCTCCCACCACAAGGCAGTCCTGGTCTTTTAACTCCATAAACAAAGGAAAATACGACATCCAACCTCTCCTTTTCCACAGCAGAATGTTCCTTTATTTTCTCAGTATAGCCATATTTTAAGCCAATGTCAATCCCTTCTGTCCATAACAGGGAACCGCAGCTCCGCCTGGAACACATCTCCGCTGATCCTGAGATCCAGCCTGCCACATTTGAGAAATCCAGTATAGTACCATAGGTTTCCTGGGTCAGGTCAACAAATTTTTCAAATATTTTGCCATAAAAAAATCCACACCGGTTCATGCAAGCATGATTGTGTGGATTTTCCTGATTTTCATGGCTCATTGGGATAACATGTTTTCGATGAATGCGGCGTAGCCACGGGTGGGGTCATCCACCAGCACATGTGTTACCGCTCCAATGATCTTTCCATCTTGGATCACAGGTGACCCCGACATACCCTGTACGATGCCGCCTGTGATTTTTAACAAATTTGAATCCGTCACCCGGATCACCATTCCTTTATTATCTTTGCTGTTTATATTGATCTCTTCGATCTCAATCTCATATTTTTTTCGATTTCCTTCAACATCGCTGATGATCCATGCTTTTGACTTTTTTACATCCTGTTTAAGTCCCACAGGCATAAGATCAAGCTTTTTCCAGTCCTTATAATCTTTTGACAGCTGCCCGAAAATGCCAAGGCTTGTATTTTTCTTTATTAAACCAATACAATTATCTGCCACCATATTAATATAGCCTTCCAGCTCTCCCGGCATTCCCCGTTTTCCCTGGGTAATGTCCAATATTTCGGTGTTAAACAGCTCGCCACCTCCCAGATTCATTAGCGTTCCCGTATCAGCATCGGTAATGCCATGCCCCAGCGCTCCAAAACCACCGCTCTTTGTAACATAGGTCATCGTGCCGATCCCCTGGGTATCCTCTCTCACCCAGATTCCCAGCTTACAGCTGCCGTCCCTAACCTCTACCGGCTTCATCGCCACTTCCGTCTCTCTGCCATTTCTGCGGATACGGACCCGTATTTTCTCATTTTTATTTCTTTGAACAGCAGCATTAAATTCTTTGATGGTCTTCACAGGTTTACCATTCATTTTCAATATATAATCACCTTTTTGAATGATATTAGCCGCTGGCTCATACACAAGTCCATCCTTTCCTTCTACACTAGTAGTGGCAAGCACTAGCAGCCCGTTTGTCTCCACATAGATTCCAATAGGTTCTCCCGAAGGTGCCAGATACATCGGATCCATTACCTTAACTTCAACCGTCTTCAATTGAAATAAACCAAATAAACGAATATCCACGCTGTAATTTCCCTTTGCCTGGGATTTCAGCGTGGTCCCCCCACTTCCGCCTGTAAGATTTAGTGCTTCCACCGAATCTTCTTTCCCTGCCTTTACTGGAAGCCCCGAAAAAAGATCCTCTTCTTTTCCTATATATGTCCACATTGTATCTGGAATCTGACTGGACACAGATTGAATAGACAGCCAGCCAATAAGCAGAATATCCAGAGCAAGAACGCTGAAAAGCAGTCTCCGGTATTTTCTTTTCATGGTAATCCCTCCATATCATCCAAAACTTCCTTATGCCATACAATGAAAGTATTACCATAATTAATTATTTTACTCCCAGTTCGTTTATTTGTTACTACTGACTATTTCCTTTAACTCATTGGATGCCCTTTACTTCTTTTTGTTAAACATTACTTCATGTTTCGGCAGTCAAACTTTCAGATATTGCAAAATGGGTTCAATATACTTTTTGTCTGAAATGTCATAAGACGAAGAAATCATTTTTACCATTATTTGCTCCGCTTCTGTCTTATCTTTTTTTGCTTTAAGCGTTTTTATAAAAATTTTCATCACCAGTTTAAACGGTGTAGACATTTTTTCATAATTGAACCCTCCCGGACAGTAAAATGTTTTTACTTTTTTCTGCTCCGACTCATTGAAATTTCGTTTAAGAGCTATGTCAATTTCCGGGTTATCTATCGGGCTTCCGCCGACACAAAATGCAATCAGCTTCTTACCTGCCCATCTATCTATATTTTCCTTAAACCAGCTAATTTTACTGATACTGCCCGCACAAGCCCAGCCTCCAAAAATAATTGCTTCATATGTAGCCAAATCTTTCTTTTTTGCGGCTGATAATTCAAGGCAATCAGCCCCCGTTGCTTCGGCTATCCATTCGGCATAACGCTTTGTAAACCCTGTTTTTGAATTGTAAATTACGATTGTTTTCATCTGCTTAAATCCCCCTCTTTAATTTTCTATTGAGTTTCGACAGCTTTTAAGATGCATTTAGCTCCCGATGCTGCGTCTATATCTAGTGAATGTTCATTCGATAAGTCGGGCATAGATACAGAAATGTTCTGAACATTCCTAAACATATTACCAATTATGATTTTTCCTGCAATAAACAAAAATAAAACAACAATGAACGTTATCAGCAGCACTTTTTTACTTTTTTTCATCAGCAACCCTTTTTTCTAAATTTTCTATTCCGGCATACAGTTTTGATAAAAGTATGAAAAGAGTTTCAATCTCTTTATCCGTATAAACTTCAAAAAGATATTTTAACTTCTCTTGGTATTCTGAAAAATCATTTACATAAAAGTCATTTACCTTTTCTGTGGGGCAGATACACATAGCTCTTGTATCATGCGGGCTTTGCTGAATGGTAATAAATCCTTTTTTCTTCAAAACATCGGCTAATTTTTTGATATTTTGTCTTGAACAGCCCAACAAATTTCCTAATTGGGTAAATGTTAGCTGCTCCTTTGACTGTCTGACTATTGACAATAACATAAATTGCTTTAAAGATACCTCTGGAATATGGTTATCAAAAAGTGTTTGCAGCTTATTTCCGGCAATAAATAATGTGCTGAAAACAGCCTTTCTTTGGTTCTCCGTAGAACTTGAAAATTTTTTGATCAAATCATCTAAATTCATATAATCCTCCCTATTAGCAACTTGTTACTTGTAATTATAGCAACAAGTTACCCATATGTCAATATGAGTGATAGAAATGAATGGGATTCCGAGCATGTGATAAACGACATAAAAATAGACGATAGTTTTGCTCCATCGCCTATTTATGTTCCATATATTTTCTCCTCAAAGAAATGAATTTCCCTAAAAACCTCTTCTTTCTTCTGTCAGACAGCAGCATAGTCCTTTTGACGTTTTGCAAGCAGTTTCATCTCTCTGGCATTGGTACGCACAGCGTCTGTAATCTCAACCCCGCCGAGAATCCGTGCCAATTCTTCTTCTGACTCGGCTTCTGTGAGAGGACGGATGTTTGTCCGCGTGACATCTTTTGATACAAGTTTCTCAATGACAAAATGAGTATCTGCCATAGCGGCGATCTGAGCCAGATGAGTAATACATATGATCTGATGTTCTTTACCCAGGATGGACATTTTCTCAGAAACTTTCTGGGCAGTGCGCCCACTAATGCCCACATCAATCTCATCAAAGATCAGGGTTTCGATACGGTCCACATCAGCAAAAACAGATTTAACTGCCAGCATCACACGGGACAGTTCACCGCCAGATGCCACTTTTCCCAATGGATACAATTCCGCTCCTGGATTGGTAGATATCAAAAATTCCACATCATCTCTCCCCTCGGCAGTATATCCTTCCAATGGGGAAATATTTACAGAAAACTTTGGTTTTTCAAAATTCAGTTCCTCCAAGGCTTTTGTGATTTTCTTCTCCAATTTTTTACCAGCAGCTTTACGAAGTTTTGTCAGCCTGCTGCCCAGCGCCGTCATTTTGCCTTCCAGCGTCTCTTTTTTCTGCTGGCATTCTTTCTGGTAATCTTCATAGTCAGTAAGGCGTTCGATCTTCTCGGTGATCTCATGGAGATACAACATGATATCTTCATAGCTTTTACCATACTTTGCCTGGCAGTTCCGGATCTGATCCAACCTGGTTTCCATTTGATGCAGCTCTGCCTCATCAAAAACAAATTCGTCCATATACTCTGAGATTTCCCGATTTAAATCAGAAAGCAGATTTTCAATATCCATCAGCTCTGATTCCATGGACGCCAGCTTCCCGTCCATAGAAGAAACACCACTTAACTGCCTCAGCGCCTGGCTGATCCCATCTGCACTGCCACCAATACCATCTCCCGTACAGGCATATACCTTTCCCAGCGTTTCCACGATAGATGAGGCGTTGGAAAGCTTCCTGACCTGCTCCTCCAGCTTGTCCTCTTCACCAGGAACCAGCTTCGTCTCTTCAATTTCCTTTTTTTCAAACTCCAGAAATGACAATTCCCGGGTCCGCTCCCCATCAGAGACATTCTCGTTCTCTAATTCATGAAGCAGTTCCCGGTACTCTTTGTAATATCCTGCCATCTGCAATTTCAGATCTTCCACCTCACTGCCAGCAAAGCGATCCACCACAGACAAATGATATTCCTTATGAAGTAAAGACTGGTGCTCATGCTGACCATGAATATCCATGCAGAGCGCCGCTACTTTTCGGATCATACTGACAGACACACTCTCCCCGTTGATCCGGTTAATACTCCTGCTGCCGGTAATCTTCCTAGACACCACCAGCTGTCCCTCTTCGGTCTCGATATCCAGAGCCCGCAGTGCCTGGAGAGTATCTTCATCGTCAATCTGAAAGATAAGCTCCACCACTGCGTAGTCTCCATGGTTTCCAATGATCTCAGAAGAAACTCTGGCTCCCAGGGCAATCCCAATGGAACCTACCACAATGGATTTTCCTGCCCCGGTCTCACCAG
This sequence comes from uncultured Roseburia sp., assembly GCA_947246475.1. Taxonomy (GTDB): domain Bacteria; phylum Bacillota; class Clostridia; order Lachnospirales; family Lachnospiraceae; genus Eubacterium_F. The sequence goes on along the minus strand of CAMXSH010000004.1, from coordinate 5,278 downwards.
TTAGAATGTTCAGATGTCTCCCAAAATCAACATCAATTTCATCAATGATCGCAAAATTTTTAACATGCAGATTTACTAACAATACTTCTCCCCCTATTAGATTCCCAACACTGTCACTTTACACGACAGTCTGAGCCCGCGTACTTTTGCATATATTCTCGTGACACCTCTGCGTCTTCCGGTCACTTTACCAGAATCATCTACGGAAGCAATCAATGGATTCTTAGAATACCAGGTTACTCCCTTATTGATCTCATCTACCCGAAGTGTCTCCGTATCGTATTGACGGAAAGCAAGCTTCTTACGATTCATGGTAACAACAAGCACATCGGCATATCCAACCTGACCATTGGAGGTCTCTCCATATACAGTTGCCTGACCAACACGATTGGCATAAATCTTGCCCCGCTTATTGATTCTGGCCACCTTGCGGTTATCAGAATAATACTTGATCTTATCCGTAGAGTTCAAAGGAGCCTTCCTAATGCCAGACTGGATCTGTCTTCCCTTAGCCACAATGATATCATTATTCTCTACATCCACTCCCGTAGCCGGGATCGGTTCTGACACGGTCACAAGACATACAGCTGATTTGCCAGAACCATCCTTTGCCTTTGCCCGGATCTTTACGAGTCCCGGAGCAATTCCATGTATCCGTCCAGAAGAATCTACTGTTGCAACACTATTGTCGCTGGAACTCCATGCCACTCCCTTGATGGAAGCGTTCTTCGGAGTTATCTTGGCTTTCAGTTTCAGCGTATTTCCTACCAGCAGTTTCGCCGTGTACTTATTCAGTGTGATCTTAGACACCTTGCGTATTACCTGCACTTTACAAGTAGCAGAAGCCCCGGAACCATCTTTTGCTGTAGCAGTAATATAAGCAGTACCAAATTTCTTTCCTTTTACCTGTCCCTTTGAATTGACAGTGGCAACCTTCTTCTTGGAAGTAGTCCATTTCACCGATTTATCTGTGGCTGTCTCAGAGGTCACAGTGGCTTTTATCGTAAATGATTTTCCTTTCTGTAAAAACTTTGAAGTAGGTGATACTGTAACAGAAGTAGATTTTTCAGTCACTGTTATAAGACAGCTCACCACATATCCGCCGTCCTTAGCAACACCTTTGACAAGAGCCATTCCGCCCTTCTGACCAGTTACCTTGACAGATGATTCTCCAACCTTTTCAATCTTAGCAATGGAAGGATCGGATATACTCCAGTCCATGGTCTTATCGTATGCCACAACCGGTTGAAAATCAGGAGTCAGAGTAATGCTCTCCCCGACTTCGATCTCAGCATTCTCCGGTTTCAATGTCACCGCTGTGAGACCTTCTTTTACAGAGATCTGGATAACTGCCACCCTTCCGGAAGTAGAAGTTGCCTGAATAAAGGTAACACCCGTCTTTTTGGCTGTAATAACTCCATTTTCATCCACATCTGCCACTTCCGAGTTATATGTGCTCCAAGTGATGATATCCGTGGTATCCTCTGGTGTCTTTATCAGCGTCGGAGTATAGGTCTCACCTGCGATCATCTCATAGTTGTTCGGAGAAAATTCCAGCCCGCTGCACGGCTGCAGTACCGTCACGGTGATCTCTTTTCTGGTGGCATCGTCCGCCCTGACATTGATCGTAGTCTTCCCAGCTTTTTTACCAGTGATATCGATAATACGGTTATCTGGCTTATATTCGTAATCTAAAATCTCTTCATTGCTTACTTCAAACTTCAGTTCCGGATCACAGCCCAGCGGCAGTAAGGCAATGTTTACATATTTTGTATCTCCCACATTCAGGACGATCTCCTCTGGTGTCAAAGTGATCTCTTCACACTTGGCTACTACTGTCACCATACACTGTGCATAGACCTTGTTGGGATTATACTTTGGTGATACCATAACCATGGTAGTACCTGGGTTCTTTGCAGTGATATAACCGTACTCATCTACTGTCAGAACATTCGTATCCAGAGAGGTCCACTCAAGTTCCTTATCTGTTACATTTTTCGGAGAATAAGTATACTTCAGCTGATAGGTAGCATCTTTTTTCAGTTTCAGAGTACTGTCAGAAAGTTTAATTTCCTCATATGGTGCCACCACAGTAAACTTACATCTCACACCCTGGCTCTCTATATTTGGGTTTTTAAAGATCAACTCCGTCGTGGAACCGTCTCCTGGCACTTCCTTTGCCGTCACCGTAGCCGTCTGTCCGTCAGACTCGATCTCTACGTCCAGGTATCTCTCATCCCAGTCCCACCATGTTTTGGGCACCTCTGAAACCGCAGGATTTCCTTCTACTTTCACAACGATACTCTCACCTACGTTCAGTTTTGCCTCTGCGGGATCAATATCAAAATTTCCCGGCGTCTCCACAACACTGACACGGCAGTTTGCCGAAAAGCTGCTGGAGCCACTTGTATATTTGGCGGTAATAATAACATCATCCTGGGTGACCCGCTTTGACGTGATATTACCATTATCATCTACTTCCACATAACTATCGTCACTGGAACTCCACTCCACATCCAGCACTTTCTTGTCATTAAAGAATGCACCGAGGTTCAGTGTACTGTTATTATACATAGTCACATAATTCTGGCTCAACCGGAAAACATCTGCTATCGTAATCTTGATGTTGAACTTTCCTTTATCTAAAACAGTACTTCCTCCTGGAAGCAGTGAACGAATATAGTTCTCGTAGGCTGCTTTTACCTTAACTTCCGCATTCACAGTGGTTGTGGTATTTTCTCTTTTGGAAACAGCAGTTATGATACCCGTTGTTCTGTCATAAGTCGCATAAGGATCAAAATCCAACGGCGTCACATCAAAATACTGTATAAATTCTTCCGCAGAAAAGTTAAATGCATCTGCGATATCAAAAGTACCCCCGATGGGAATTGTATCTGAATAATCATTCGGGGACGCATAGAGATACAACGTCAGTACTGTAGGCGCATAAATATCCTTATCGATGTACCTGCTTTCACTCTCGTAAGCACCTTTCGGATAGAAGTACACATAATATTTTCCGGCTCTTCCTTCCGCCTTCAGCTGGTTGGAACGGCTGGAAACGGCACTGATCTTGATCAGATCTGAGGTGATATCAAGGGAGTTAGCAATGGTCCGCTCTCCGCCGCTGCCATCGTCCTGTTTGATAACCCAGTCCATCTTCTGCTGGATCGCCTCAATATTGCTGGTAAACTTCGCATCGGTGTAGATGATACCACCACTGTTCATCTTCATTTCTTTTATCTTGTCATATCCGGAATCGGTCTGACTGATCCCCGGATACACATATACATCTATCGTTGCAGAATATGTAATATTAGGGCTGTCTTTCGGTGTATAAGTAGCCGTAATCTTTGTTCTGCCGGCTCCCATCGGCGTTACAGTTCCCTTATCATCTCCAGAATTCGATACCTTTGCCACTTCCTCGTTGGCTGAGGTCCATTGAACATTATCAGATTTCGCCTCACCATAGTTCAGCGTCAGCGCTACCGGCTTATCTGTTGTCCGCAGGAAAATCGCCTTGTCCTCAGAATCTGGATATGGTTTCTTAAATACATTATCGTTTTTAGAAGTGTCCACGGCAAATACAACCTGGATCTTACAGGACACGCTGCCGATCACGGCGCCTTCGCCGCCACCTGCTTTATTGATAACTGTAGCAAGTACTGTTACCTCACCTGGCGATTTGGCTCTTACAATTCCATAGATCGGACTGGTTGGGCTTTTCTGAATCTCCGCAATGTCATTTCCTGTCTCGATACTCCATGTGATCTCATACAAGTTAGAATCCGCATAAATTGGATTTCTTTCATCACCAAGTACCAGCGTGATCTCACGGCTCTTCATCTGATATGCGTTCTGGGCACTCATCTCGAAACCGTCGCAGGTCAGATACAGCCCCTCCGCTGCATCGGAACGGTACCCCAGATAACTGCATATGCCCACCACCATGAGCGCAACAAGCAGCGCCAAATACCCAAATTTAATCCTTTTCTTTGAAAATCTTGCTTTTTTCATGTGAAATGCCCCTTTTTCTAAATAAACTTGAATGCCTTCAGGCATACCTTCCGGCTAAAAATCTTTACTTCTTCTAACTATATATATCGACTTGTTTTGAGAGTAAGTTTACCAGAATTTTGTGTCAAAAAAACACCAGAATCATCCAGTTCACCCTCTGCTCTTAATTTTTCAAAAACCTGCTGCTGGGCGGTTTTAAAGTCATGCCCAAAAATCACTTTGTTTCCAAAAAAACACTTGACTTTATATTAGCAGGCTTCCTGACAGAATACATACAGATAGATAAATTAATTATAAAGAAGAAAAAAACGATTGTCAAGGATACGATTGAATTCCCGCTGACTTGTTGCCAATCCCTTTTTTGCATGGTATAATGGATAAAAAGGTCATACGATATATATTTAAGGAGGTATCTTTCATGAAAAATCGGAAAAAAATACTGGCTGCGGTCCTGTGCATTGGCCTTTTGACCCCTTATAGCGTTTCATCCGCACATGGACACCACAATAACACAAATTCAGGTAAATACCACTATAACTGCGGGGGACACAGCTATCCTGCCCATCTGCATGAAAATGGAACGTGCCCTTATTCGTCTAACAAAAGCGGACACCACAATAACACAAATTCAGGTAAATACCACTATAACTGCGGGGGACACAGCTATCCTGCCCATCTGCATGAAAATGGAACGTGCCCTTATGCTTCTAACAAAAGTGGACACCACAATAACACAAATTCAGGTAAATACCACTATAACTGTGGGGGACACAGCTATCCAGCCCATCTACATGAAAATGGAACGTGCCCTTATTCTTCTTCAAAAAAATGTCCTACATGCTATCGGACCTCTACAATTAAAAAGGTACAAAAGAAACTCAACAAACTGGGGTACAGATGCAGTAAAAACGGGAGCTACGATACAAAAACCAAATTGGCGATCCGTAAATACCAGAAGAAAAAATGTATCGCAGTAAATGGAAAAATAAACGAAACCTTATTAAGGAAAATGAACATCGCACATAAATAGCAATCGTACTCTGGAGCGTCAATCGGAATCTTTCCGACTGACGCTCTTTTCATTTCCAGGCTCCTCCTCATACCTGGATGATCCCAAGCCCTTTTAACTCCTTCTTGATCCTTCGGTTTATTCTCTCCTTCCGTTTCCTGTACAGAATGAAGTCTGTATAAAACGGAAAAATTTTGCCTCCTCATACCTGGATGATCCCAAGCCCTTTTAACTCCTTCTTGATCCTTCGGT
>CAMXSH010000003.1 GCA_947246475.1 uncultured Roseburia sp. | reverse complement strand
ACCCTTTAGCAGTTAAGGGTCTTGGAAATCAGTACACAAATATTGCTACTTCCCTCTGTGGCGACACAACAGGTACAGTGACAATGTAATATTTGATGACAACGAGCAGATGACAGCGTACAGAATGTACACCAATCCTTTTAAGGAGGAAATCTCACAAGTGTAGTACCCTATACCAGATGAGTGCTAATCCCAGAGAGCATCAGGGCAGGCGGTATCAGGTGAAATCCCTGAAACTGTACGGCGTGCTCCAAACTTTGCCGAGTGTAACGGTTAGTAACTGCCGTTAGGAATTGAACATCTTATTTCCTACGTTTACATTTTTAGAATATAGTTCGATATTCAAAACAATAGAAACAAAACAAGGTAATATTAGACTAGATACCGGAAATTTCAGAGAATTCTTCAGAAGGCAAAATATACTTTCCGATTCTGATATGGATGCAGTACGGGCATATAATAAAGAATTTACCAGATTGTCAGAAAGAGTAAGAGAAAGCGGGATTAACGTGAGCAGCCATACTATTGCGCGAAGAGCAGCAAATAGTACCATGAACAACGCTTCAGAAGAAGCCCGGAATATCGTTGCAAATGCCAATAGTAATACAGTTTCTCTCAATAATCTGACTAAATCATCCAAAGCTGCTGAACTTGGAATGAAAGCAGTCTGTGAAATTGGCAATACGCTCGCAAGTTCCGCTGTTTCAGCAGCGATTGACTTAGCTATCACATCTGTCAGCGAGGCGCTTCAAAAGTCAGAAAGATTAAAAGAATCCTCTAAAAATCTCACCACGGAATTTAACAGCTCACAAATCAGCTTCGGTAAAGATATTGCCTCCCTATCAAGTCTGCAGACGGAATATGATAAACTTTCCCAGAATGTTGACAGTTTAGGCCGTAAAGTCAGTGGTACAAATGAGGAATATGAAAGATATAAAGAAATCATGTCCCAGATCGCAGCCATCATGCCAGAAATGGATATGCGCTATGATTCTCAGGGAAATGCCATAAGTGCTATGTCTGGTAAGGTAAAGGATTTGAAAAAAGAATATGAAAAAATCCAACAGCAGAAAATCTTTAATATGTTCAATCAAAAAGATGAAAATGGAAATAACATCTATGACATAATGGAAAACGCCGAAATAGAAAGCGATGATAATCCCTTTACAAGAGAAGGAAAGCGCATTGTCAGTGATTACAGGGAAATGTATGAATTATTTAGAGACGGAGATTTCTTTGGAGGAATCAAAAAAGGCATTTCAAACAGCCTGCTTAATGGCATTGGCAGTGGAACTTCTGCTATATATCATTTGTTTAATATTTTTTCAGATGAGCAAAATTCTATTAATGAACAAATTGACAAATTAACAGAAGATATTAAGAACAAAAAATATCAGGGAACGGAATTGGGCAACGCTCGAAATAAATTGCTCGAATTGCAGCAGCAGCAAAAAGAACAATATGATGTATGGAGGACATACGCCAGCGGATATGCTCAATTATATGATTCTGATAACGATGGCAGCTCAGATTTTTTTGGTTTATCTGAAGATAAACAAACATTTATATCGTCGTTTCTTGGCAATATGTCTCCCGAATTTTTAGAGGAAAATAATTTAACTTCCCAGGAAGCAGTAACCACGTTTGTGTCACAGTGGATTGATTCACTTGATAACGAAGATGGCAGGATCAATGAAGCCTTCAATAAGCTTCTAAAATTCAAGTTTGATGCCAAAAACATGAACCCAAAAGAAATACGTGAAGCTATCAACAGCCTGATCAAAAATATGCTGGAGGCAATGAAAGAATCCGGCATAGATATAGATACTTCGGAAAAGGGCGTCGATTCTTTCAAATCATCCTGGGGAATCAATTTTGTAGATCAGAATGCAGAAAAATATAAGGAAAAACTCGATTATTTTAATTTAAAAGAACAAAAAACCGAACAGAGTATCGATGAAAATGGCGATGTACAGATAAGCACGAAAGAAATTGGCAACGAGAAACGGGGGAAGCAGCTGGATAGTTGGGCTAGTCGTTACAACGTTACAGAAAGTGAACTGGATAAATTAAAAGATCAAGGATACAGTTCTACAACAGAGATCGAAGTTTTATCCGATGCGTTAAGAAACAACCGTGAAAAACAATCCACTAGCAAATCTTTCAAAGAGGTCTGGAACTCCATCGGTAAATCTGGCGACATGGTAAAAGACAGCGCTGCCCTGGAAGAACAGAAAAGACTGGAAGAACTCGCAAAAGCCGGAAAACTGACCGAAAAATCCTTAAAGAACTCTTCTCTCGCAGATATTTTTAAGAAAGCCAGTATTTCCATCGAAGAAGCAACCAGTAAGATCAATCGTTTAAAATCTTCTACCGAACAGTTAGCTTCCATGAAAACAGGTATCTCTTCCATCTCTTCTATTTTAGGCGAAAAGAGGGAAAACCTTTCCTCTGAGAATACAAAAAAAGAAGGAATCGGTATTGATAAATTAAACGCAATGCCTGAAGATATCAAATCAAATACAAAGGAATATGAACATTTTGTGAAAGTACTTGGTGATGGTGAATCTAAAATGGAGGAATGTCAGGATGCTGCTAATAAACTGGCTTCTGCCTATGTAAACAGCAACAATTTTCTTGGAAACCTGACAGAACAGAATGAAGACTATTTTGCCTCTGTTTTAAAAGAAATGGGTATTGAAAATGCAAGCGAGATCGTCCACAATAAGCTGATTCAATCGGGTAATAATCTTAAAGTCATCACAAAAGAACTCGGCATATCAAAAGACGAGCTCTCAAATCTAACTTTGGAAGAGTCTTCTAGACTTAGTGGTTTATCAAACGTTTCGGAAGAAGCAAAACAGAGCCTGTATTATTATATGTTACAAAAGATCCAGTCAAATCAGATTTCTTTGGCTACAGCAGCCGATTGTCAACAATTGTATAATTTGGCAGAGCAGGCTGGCATTGCAAAAGGTAAATTAAGGGAACTTACGAATGCCTCCATAGAACTTAACGTAGTAAAAGGATACCAGAACAAGATAGATGCTATAAATCGTGGATTAGACCAGTCGAAAGACGGTAAGGTAACGTACACTGACCCAAATACCGGTGATAATATAACTCTTTCAGAAAAACATGCTTATGATAGAATTTCAAAATATACAAAAGCAAAAAATACTGCTGAAAAAAGAGCTAATAAGAATATTGAAAAATTCAATAAGAAAAATAAAGATAATATTAAAGCAGAAATCTCATCTATTAAAAAAAACACCGGCAGCAACACTGGCAATCAAGGAAATAAATCCAAGTCATCTACACAACAGATAGATTGGATTGAACGACGTCTAAAAAATCTACAAAATACTATTGATTTCACAGCCGCAAGACTGCAGAACCTTTTTAATTTCAAAAAGAAAAAAACGAATCTCAACAATCAAATCAAGACGACAACTAAACTGATCAACTCATATGGAAATGCAGCGGCTAAGTACCAGAAAAAAGCAGATCAGATAGCAAATCCGGGTACAAAAAAAGGTAAAAAACTCTCCAAAGATATTATCCAAAAGGTAAATACCGGAAAACTCACCAAAAAAACAAAACTGTCAAGCCTGATCAAAAATTATGGTGAAGAAGATGCGGGAAGGATCCAGTCTTATATTGACTATACAGACAAGGCAAGAGAAGCAAGAAAAAACCGACAGGACCAGATTACTAAAAAACGTAACTTAAAACAAGATCTTTATCAGACCTATGTCGATCGGTCTAATGGGAAAATCTCCCTATATGAACAGCAAAAAGAAAATGCCGGAACAGCAGAAAAGAAAAACACTATTCTCGGTAACGAACTGAAACAATATAAAGAGTCCTATCAATATCAGATCAAGATCGCAGCACTGACCAAAGATACAACAGAGCAGGCACGTCTGCGCTCCGAGTATGAAAAGAAAATTACTGACTTGAGAAAAGAGCAGCTGCAGAACACACTGGATGAAAATTCTGATAAAAACAATCTTCTGGAAGCGAGACTTGCAAATGCAGTTACTGCTGAAGACAAAAATCAAATTTTGAGGGACGAAATTGGAATCGTTGATTCCGATACAGCTGCTTATAATAAAAACTACAGCGACGCTATTTCTGATCGGTCCAATCAAGCTATGACTGCTTCAAAGTCCATCAAGAAAGATAAAAGCAAAAACCTGAAGAAATCAGACAAAGAAAAGATAAAAAGCTATATTTCCCGCAATGAACCCATTCCAGACCATCTTATCAATAAATGCTCGCCAAAAACCCAGGAACAATTAGCAAATTACAACGCCTCACTTAACTGGGTGGAAGATGCATTAAACAAAAAGAATCTTAACGATGAAGAATCGAAAACCAAAAAGCGGGAATTACAAATACAGCAGCATGAAAATATGGCTGACCAGTATCAATCCGAATTTGACTTCTTAGAAGCAAAAAAGCAAAACCAGAAAAATGCAAAAGATAAAAATCAAATCGTAGACAAGCAAAAAGTTATAGCGACCCAAATATATAACGAAAAAAAGCAGGCTGCACACTTAGAGGGGAATAGTTTAAAAGAACAACAGCTTCAAGAAGAATTTACCCGAAAAATGGTTGAATCTGAAAAAGAAAAGTTCGATAACATTGCTCACTATTACGAAAATCTGATGAAACTGCAAGACAATTCCTATACAGATCTTAATAATGCAATTGATGAACTTGAAGCCAGAGGGATGATTGTAAGCAGTGAAATGTATTCTTCACAAATCGACATAAACAATGAAAAAAAGAAACACTATGAAGAAGAACTCCTTGCCCTTAACATGCAGCTTCATTCTATTGAAGAAGGAACAGATGAGTGGTACGCAGCCCAGGATGCCATTCAGACATGCGAAAATGGCATCGCCCAATGTACAAAAGATTCTTACGCACTGGCAGAAGCCATACGTAACGTCAACTGGCAGTTAAGTGAAAAAATAACATCACGTCTTGGACAGATCTCAGGTGAATATGACCTGCTGATAAAACTTATGTCAGATAAAAAACTGACAGACGACAAAACTGGAAACTTCACTGAAGAGGGTACTGCCACTCTGGGAGCTTACTACTCCCAGCTTATTCTTGCCCAGCAGTCAACAGAGGCTTTTAAAAGATCCCTTGATGACATGTGGGAGAAGATTCAGCGCGGAGAAGAAGGATATACGGATCAGGCGGCACTTGATGAATATTATGAAAAATACGATGAGTACACGAAAATGATCGGAAACGAGTATGATATTCGCAAAAGCCTTATTGATCTGATGAAAGAGAAGTATCAGGCAGAACTTGATTATCTCCAGGATGTTATCAACAAGAGGAAAGAGCTTTTGCAGGCTGAAAAAGATGCTTATGATTATCAGAGAAGTATTGAAGAAAAAACAAAGAATATCACAACAATACAGAAACAGATCACATCGTTAAGCGGTGATGATTCAGAAGCAGCAAAAACAAGACTTCAGCAGCTTCAGGTAAGTCTGGACGAAGCGAATAAGGATCTACAGGACACGGAATACCAGCAGTGGATCTCAGACCAGCAGACCATGCTCGACAATCTTTACAATGAATATTCTGATTTTATCGATACAAAGTTAAATGATACAGATGCCCTGTTGCAGGAAGCGGTTAATTATTTGGGTGATATCAATATTAGTGAAGACGTAGCTGAGATATTAGAAGAATATGCAGCAAAATATAATTATAATCCAACGCAGGATTTTAATAAGATCAATGAATCACTAGGTGAAAAAGGTTCAATTGCAACTGCAGTAAACAGCGTGTATAAATTAATATCTGATCATTTTAATCAACAATTAAAAGATGAGGAAGATGCCGAAAAAGTAATCAAACTTATATCCGAAATTGGCCAGGTTGATATTGACGGTGAAGGAAGAAAAAGACTGGTTGCCGCAGAGCAGGCGTATACAGCGCTCTCCCCAGGAGCAAGAAAACTTGTTGATTCTGCATCGGTAAATGGATTAGGCACATTACAACAAAAACAGACTGAATATAATGGAATTGTCGAAATAAAAAAGCAGGAAGAAACAAGACGACAAGAAGAGTTGGCTGCACAAGAAGCAGCACAAGCCGCGCAACAGGAAGAGCAGAGAAAAACAGATGCAAGAAATGCATTCGAACGAATGATAAAAGAAACTTATTGGCAGGATGCACATATACACGGAGGAAAAACTGCATGGTCTACTTCTACGCTGAATGAAAATGGTTCCACAGCTTATGGACAGGTACAGCAACGCATTTATAATCATGGTCTCAACCGGAATGATAAGCCCTATGTGAACGCAGAATGGATCAAAGAAGCATGTTTTAGGCTAGGATATCCAAGCCCGGCATGGAGTGCTGAAACACTCTTAAATTATATGAATAGCATCGGATTTTCCCACGGCGGCATCGTTGACACACTGCAAAAAATACCAGGAATGAACGGCGACGACGGATGGGCAACTCTGAAACGGGGCGAGGCCGTCCTGACACCAGAACAGACAGCAGCTTTTCAAAAACTGATACAGAATCTTGACGTGGTGAACCCGGCAGTCGATCTGTACAAAAACATGAAAAAAGTTGATGTGGCACCAGACCGCATGATAAGCCAGTCTACAGGAGATATCAACATCGATATGAGTTTCCCTGGCGTTACAAATTACGAAGAATTCAGACAAAAGTTACAGTCTGATCCCAAGATTGAAAGTATGTTTAAATCCATGATCTGGGATAAAGGAAGCTTATCAAAATATAACACAAAAATGTAACTAAAACTTATTACTCATTGAACCAGTGAATGTAAGGAAGGACAGCTTTTGCTGTCCTTTCTTATTCCCACAAACAGAAAGGAAATAAATTTATGATATTAACAGACTCAAAAAAATACAAAAAACTTCACAAGCAACAAAACGACCGGCTGGCAAAAAGAATCTCCCAGCTGGAAAAAGAAAGAGACTACGCCGTGAAAGATATGAAACGCTCTTCGGAACTGCTCAATACTTATAAAAAAGAATATGAAAGATTGATCCAGGATTCAAAGAAACTGATTCAAAATCAGAAATCTTCTGAAAAAGCTGTAGATAATATCATAAATTGATTGAAAAAAGAACTCTCCGAGCTTCAGAAAAGAAATGCGTGAGAAAATATAACATAAGAAAGTTGGTGATGACCAGATGATTACACAGTTTGAATTTGACGGAATAAAAAGCTCTGTCTTCGGACTCTATCTTTGTAGTTTTAATGGAAAAAGTGACGGAGCTAAACCGGTGGGTAATGAAATGACAATCAACACAGTAAAAGCACCAAAGAAAAATCGTTTTATCCAAACCGGTGTTACATATGAAACTCCCCTCACCTTTTCTTTTCAAGTGGTCAAATACAACTGTTGGGGAGAGGATATGGAAATAACCCCCCGGGAGCTGGCTAAGATCATGAGATGGCTGGTCCGTAAAGATTACCGCTATCTCCGGTTTGACCAGATCGGCTGGGACAATGTGTTCTATAATTGCACGCTAAAAGTGCAGAAATATGAGATCGGTGGTGTCATACGGGGACTGGAGATTGAAGCCACATGCGATGCACCCTGGGGTTATTCAGAAAGAAAGGAACATATTTTAAATCTGGATGGAACAAATGCCTGCAGCATATTTAACTATTCAGACGAAGATGGCGGCATACTGCCAGACTTAGTTCGAATCGAAATGTTGGGAACCCCCGGTGAATTGAGCATTACAAATACATTTTCCGTGGATCAGGATGAAAACAAGACTAAAACTATAATTGTCAAAATTAAAAACTGTAAACGGGACGAGATTATAGAACTGGACCGACATAAAAACATCCGCTCCTCTATGGATCACGAGGGATTGATAAATGATTTTAATCATGTATTCCTTGAACTCTTTTCGGATTTTAACCAATACGAAAATGTATTTACGTCCAATGAGCCCTGCAGTATAACCATATACGTCAGAGAGATCAGAAAGGGGGTTCCTGTATAAATGAGTTTCAATCCAAACAAACTAACTTTTAAAGTCGACGAGATCACAGGTGAGATTATTCAGCCCCAGGTCTTCCTCTGCGACAGACAGCTGAACAAAATAGGCGAGATTTATCCCGTAGGAGATCTGCGGATAAAATGTGTGCTGAACGGTGCGGATGAAATATCCTTCCGCACACCCAAAAATGTGTCCGACCATGAAAACCCTTTATACCACAGGATAAAAGACTATTCCGTCGTATTTGTCCAGGGCTTTGGATATTTTGAAGTATCTCCAACAGTAAACGATACCTACACTTCCATCAAAACCTTAAATGGAAATTCACTGGGGGAATCTGAATTGTCCCAATTATTCTGCACTCTGGAATGCAACACAAGCAGCGATATTGAGAACTTTGGAAAATTACATCCAACAAAGCCATATATTTCAACTGTTTTGTATTCAGACAACAAGGAGTACAGCCTAATACACAGAATATTAACCTATGCCCCCAATTATACCGTGGGCAAAGTAGACGATACCATAAAAAACACCCAAAGAACCTTTAGTTTTTCTAAGAAGGATATTATTTCCTGTTTTTCGGAAATCGCACAGGAGATTGGCTGTATTTTTGACATTGTCGTAAGAATAAATGAAGACGGAATGGTGGAACGAGTTGTCAATATATACGATGCACAATACTGTGGAGACTGCAGAAGCCGCAAAATTACCAACGGCGTCTGTCAGAACTGCGGAAGTACAAATATTTCCGGTATCGGTGAGGACACCAACATAGCTGTCGGCACAGACAATCTTTCCGATGAGATCACTCTCACACCTGATGGAAATATGAAAAACTGCTTTATTGTAGAGGGCGGGGATGATATCATCACGGATGCCGTTCAGGGAATCCTGCCCTCAGGAGATAAAAAAATATATAAATTCTCCGAGGATACACGTCTTTTATTTTCTCCTGAGTTAAAAAAAGCATATGAAAAATACGAGAAAAAATTTGAAGATAATAAAGACAAATATGCCAATACACTTGAACTCGAGTATACCATTTTCGACCTAATCCTGTATCTGCAGTCCGGACGTATGCCAACTGTCGAAACTGCTGAAAGGAATTTAAGAGATGAAACCATCCATCTTATCTTCCAGTTCCAGAATATGTTCCCCGACGGACTTGGTATAATAGACACAGAGGACATTACATCAAAAAACAGCACAGTCAGACAAGTATTTTCTCTGTTTGTTGATAAAGGCTATGCCGTAAAGCAAATAAACGGAGCCGTCAACAAGGACTCAGACACCCCTTACTGGACTGGTGATATTGTTGTTTACGAAATTAAAAATAGTGATTCAAAAGCTACGATACATGTATCAAAAAACAGCAGCTATATCGAATGGGTGGATGGTACAACTTCCAATGGCGTACTATCAAGCTCTGATAAACCGGTAAATACAGTCAATTTATCCACCTGGGGAATAAACTTTACTACTGACAACGATAAATATGAGGCATATCTGAAACAGAAAGTTGCCCTCAGCCAAAAGAATTATGAATACATAGAAAATCTGGATAAAAACACACCAAAGGAGTGGAACAAATATAGTCTCAACCAGTTATATTCATATTATACAGGTTATGAAGCATGTATTGAGACACTGTATGAAACCAAGAAAGAAACAAGTCTGCCTGGCATTGAAGACACTGCTGATAACATAATAACTTCATATCAGGAAGCAAAGAACGAAATATCGGAATATATGTCACGCATTAAAGAAATGATCTATTACCTCTATCACTATTATGATCACGATTTTAATGCAACCACATCTACAGTTCCATCAGGACAGGATATTGATTACACAAAATATAATAATCCTGAGAATAGAAAACATTTTCATGATGCTTTGACTGCTTTTGAAAATATGCCCCATTATATCAAATGGGGGACATGGAAGGGAGGGGAAGAATCAAGCATAACCGATCATCCATTATACTGTAAAGACTGCGGATCGCAAAATGTTAAACTCTCCCAGTGCCTGAACCCAGGATGCAAGGGGCATAATATTATGACTTATTCTGAGATGGCAGACAAGATCAGGAACAGTTACAGCCAGGACAGCACAAGCCTTGAAATCCAAAGAAAAAAGATACAGGAAGAATGCGATATAAGAAGCAATCTTGGGGACAATCTGTATTCTGAATTATGTTCGTTCATTCGTGAAGATGTTTATAATAACAGTAATTTTATTTCAGATGGGCTAAGTAATTCCTCATTGATCAGCAAAGCAAAAGAACTTGTGGAAAAAGCTGATATTGAACTTACTAAAGCATGTATGTCACAGCATACCTTATCTGGAAACATATACGCTTTTGCCGCATACAGCAGGCTGGATAAAAAAGATTTTCCGATCCAGGATGCATATGACAAATTCCGGCTTGGCAATTTCATGAGATATTTCGCCGATGATGGAAAAACTTATAAATTACGTCTTTCTACCGAAGAATTTTCATGGGCGGATTCCGGCGCAGAACTTAACGTCGAATTTACGGATATCATTGAGTATTCAAATGGCGGTATCAGCGATCTTGCGTCCCTGATGCAGACTATGGGGAATCTGGCTACCTCCTTTGATTCTGTAAAAAAACAGTCAGAACAGGGCGTGGAGGCAAATCATACCTTCCAAAAGATCAAAAATGAAGGACTACAGTCAGCACTTTCTAATGTTTTAAATGCCAGGGAACTTGATGTCCAGATTGACGAACATGGTATCCTGTTACGAAAATACGATTATGAACGGGATGACTACGATGAGCACCAGATGAAACTGATCAACCGTAATATTGTCATGACAAACGACAACTGGAAAAAAGCCAATCTTGCCATCGGTCTGGGAATGTATGATGAAAAACTGACTTATGGCGTCTGGGCGGATGCGCTGGTGGGCAATCTGATCGTCGGTGAAAAACTGGTCATCAAAAATGAAGATTCTTCAGTTATCATCAACAAAAACGGTATCACCATAGAAAATGGATCTATCTCATGGCAACAGGTAAATGCCCCAGAGATCAGTGAAATTAATGGGCTTTCAACGGAGTTATCCTCTATTAAGGATACAACAAATGCTATAAAGAACTCCATTCCAGAAAAGATAGCAGAACTGGATCAAAAGGTTGAGCGATATCTTACAAATGGCGGGTCTACATCTTTAGGTGAAAATTATATGATCTCACCATATATAGGCGGAGGATATCTCAACATCGTCAATGGAGATAATCAGGTGGTTATTGATCCTTCTAAATCTGGTAACGAATACATCTTCCAGGTAAGGAGCCAGGAGAAGACGATGGTAGGTATTAAGGCAAACGGCGAAGCGTTGTTTGAAGGAGAGATTAAAACCACAAAAGGAAATATTGGTGGCTGGAAAATTGATGATAAGGGAATCTATCGTTCAAGTTTAAATGGTGAATACCTACGCTATGCGTTTTCAATAAATTCAAAAGAAAACAAGATTACTACCAGAGAAATTAAAAAAGTACCAATGACTAATTCAAGTGGGGATGAATATAACTTATTTTACGATAATATTCTAAAAATTTCACCTGGACGATTTGAATATTTAAATATCATAGTAGATGACGAACATGGTGATAGAATAAAAGAATCTTCATTGTTTTATATTGAAGATGGTGCTTTAACCATAAGTAATCATTTTGGCACGCAATTTGTGGAACCTAGTAATAAAATTAGAGTTTCATCCCTTGGCATGTATATATATAAAAATAATGAAATTAATAATCAGTTAGAGTTAACAGTTAGGGTTGAAGGAAGTGGAATATATGTTATGAATAAACATTATTCTACAGATCGTTCAAAAGCTCATGCAATTAATTATTTACATGGTTTTCAAGAACATGGAAAACCTCTAAAAGAACTCTATTCCGTCGTAAAATCAGGAGAAAATAATTTAATTAATAAGGACGCAAACACAGTTCCATGGGTTGAACAGACGGCATCTTTTGGTGTCGTATATGAATCTGAACCCCTTGTAAACGTAATGTTCTATGGTGCAAATCCAGTTCCAGATCATGAAAATATTGTATTTGACAGCTATAATATAAATGCAAATGGTGGATACATTGGTTTTAGATACTGGGTACGGACTAAAAATCCAGAAGTTAACTATTTAACAAAATGGTGGGCGGTAGGAAATGTGAAACCATAACTTACAAAAATACATATGAACACAGGAGGTTATATGAATAAAATAACACAGAAATTATCCCTTGACCTGGTGGAGATTTCCCATAATGTCATAAATGCCAGACAAAATGACAGACTGACAAGGGATTTATACATAACAATTACCAATAATGGACAGGAACGCGAACTGCAGGAAACGGAATATGTATATCTCCGCGGGAAGCGGACAGATGGAAAACCTATCTTCTATTCAGTGGAAATCATAAATAGCAAAAAGGGACAGATACATGTAGATCTACACGACTATGTATTATCCTGCCCCGGCAGATGCAGACTGGATATTGGCATTTATGACAGGATCCAGGATGAAGTTGAAATTCAAGGAAATAATAAAACTGCAAACAAGGAAGCTGAAATCGCATCCACCGAGTCATTTATATTGTACATTCCGGAAGAAGTATTTGACGAAATGGATGTTGTTGAATCCGATGAGGGAAGTGCGCTGGCACAACTTTTAAACTCTGTCAGGGATGAAATCGACGAGATGAATCATCTGGAAGCTCAAATCATATCAAACGAAAACAAAAGGCAGTTTAACGAAGAAAATAGATCAAGCGCTGAAGAAATTCGCAAAGGTAATGAAAATTCAAGAGAGAATATGGAAAAAAGCAGGTCTTCTGCTGAAACTTTCAGAAACAACGCAGAACAGGAACGAGACAATGCCGAAAAAGAGCGTATAGAAAATGAAATGAAAAGAAAAGAAGATACAGAGGCTGCAATAACAAATGCAAATAATGCAGCAAACCACGCAGAAGAACAAGCCAATGATCTACAGGGGAAACTTGATTCCCATCATTTTGTTCTTACAGAAGATAAAAATATAGCAGGCGGTGTCCCAGGTCTTGATGAAAACACAAAAATACCCAGCAACTCATTGTATGAAGCAACAACAACCTCTAAGGGCGTTACCCAGCTTACCGACAGCGTAATGAGTGATTCCGTTTCTACCGCGGCTACTGCAAATTCTGTAAAAACCGCTTATGATAGAGCGGTATCTGCAGATGGCAATTTACAGATCCACAATTCTGCCGACGATTCCCATGATGATATTAGAAATTTGATCTCCGCGCTGACAACAAGGCTAAATGCACTGGCAGACAGTGACGATACGACCCTCGACCAACTGAGTGAGATTGTTGCTTATATAAAATCAAACAGGGCATTGATAGAGAATATTACCACAAGTAAAGTAAATGTGGCGGATATCATTGACTCCCTCACTTCCACTGCGACGAATAAACCTTTGTCAGCAAAACAGGGTAAAATATTAAATGATCTGATCACTGCACTGACAAATTCAACCCAAAATATAACATCTGGTAATGGTCAGGCTGATAAAGTATGGAAAACCGATGCCAGCGGAACCCCCGGATGGAGAAACGCGGGAGAAACCTCCAAGTTATCCACCCCACGCACTATCTTCGGAAAATCCTTTGATGGTTCGGCAAATGTAGCAGGACAAGCTCTTGTATATGGAAGTTATAATTCTTCAACAGTAGGCAGGTTTACAACTTCTGCCCTCCATATTCGGGAAAATAATCTTGTAGCTAATGCACAAAACAGCCTCCCTTATGCTCCCTCCATTGGATTCCATTGGGGCAATACAAATGCGGGTACTCTCGCTATGGGCGCTGACGGGCGGTACTATTTTTTAACACAGTCAGGGACAACCGCCACTGTTGTCGCCAGTTTATCCGGTAATGCTTCGTCTGCTACAAAACTAACTACATCCGCCGGCTCTACAACTACCCCCGTCTATTTTTCAGATGGAAAACCTATATCCTGCGGTCGTCAGCTAAATGATTATACCTATACAACTACGGGAACCATTACGAATGTTTCCGGTAAATTTGATGTATATAAATACACTGAAGGAAAATTAGTAATTGAATGGAGACGCAAAATTACCAGCTCCATTTCCCTGTCTAATGTAAGTGGCAGTTTTGTATATAAAGGAATACATAATGAATCAAGTTACACTTATTTTCCAGAAAAATTCGTAAATATACCGTGTATAAATGCCGGAATATCCAGGATAGAGGCAAACAATCCATTTGTCCATATAAGTGTAGATGTTGTTGATTCAGAGAAATTTTGGAGAGTTTTAGCATGGACACTAGAAAAGGATAAAACATCATTGGTTGCTGGTGATGTAGTAGCAATTGTGTTCACAGGGAGATGGAAATAAATTTCTGACACCGTATTGCCACTCCTATCCACTTATGCTATAATATTTACAATAAATTCCACCACAACAGCATGCAGGGAAAATTTATACATCTATTTCCTGCATGCTAATATACCGGAATTGTAAAAAATGGCATATGCTGCATTGCAAATGCCAACTATTTGTCGCACATAAGGAGGAACTGAAAATGAAGACAATGAAAAAAATAGTATTAGGAATCTTGTGTATCAGCCTGCTCTTCCCTTGTACCCATCTATCTGCACACTCAGGCAGAACCGATGGATCCGGCGGACACCATGATAATAAGAACGCAAGTGGTTTAGGCAGCTACCATTATCATTGTGGTGGCCATCCAGCCCATCTGCATGAGAATGGAATCTGCCCCTACTCAAGCGCCGCTGCAAAACCTGTAGCAAAAAAACAATCCAGGTTTTACAAAACTTCCACGGTAAAAAAAGTGCAAAATAAATTAAATCGTCTCGGTTGCAAATGTGGAAAAGCAGATGGATCCTATGGTTCTAAGACAAAATCTGCAATCCGTAAGTTTCAGAAGAAAAAAGGAATGGCCATAAACGGCAAGATAAATAAAACTTTATTGAAAAAGCTAAATATAGACTATTAAAAACTCTTTATAATGTTATTCAAAACCCGGAGTTTCACGATTCACAAGACTGCTCGGAAAACCGGGCACCCTCGAATACCTTCGCGTAAATCATAAAAAAACGGTGGTCATTTCCAGATCACCGTTTTTTTACTATTTCGCAAAGCCAATCCATTTCCACTTTTTACCGGACTTCATCCAGGTTTCTAAACCAGAATCTACCGAAACCCAGTATTTTTTATTTCCCCATTCCCAATAAGAACAAATCTGTAAATCACTAAGCTTATACCATGTTGTATTTCCAAGAACCTTAAATTTAATAATCTTTGTTTTTCCAGGATCTATTATAACACTTGATTTCCCACCAACAAGGCGGAGGTTTCTATCGAATGAAGTATAATCATCATCATAAACCATGGCTCCTTTAGATAGGATCTTTATCTTCTTGTTTGATATATTTTTTACTTTAACCGTAAAGGTATTACTTCTTGTATCATAATCAGTAAGATTAGCGTATGCCCGTATAGACTGAAAATATTCCGATTTGACAACACACTTGGTGGCAACTGTAATAGTCTCTCCGTCATAAACATCTTCAAGTTTTTCCTCGTCCCAATGAGAAGGACGATATTTTGCAGTTATAGTAACTACACTTTTTCCAACTTTTCTTGGCCATGCTTCAAAGCCTTTTTCATAATATTTTACTTCATCTTCATCCATTTTACATATTTTCACAACAGATTTATTACTATTAGAAAAAGATAGCCTTGCCTCATCTGTCACATTATTACCTTTATAAAATACTTTTACTTTTACTTTTTTACAATCAGTAAGTTTAGCAGAAACTGATTTATCAACCTTGATCTCTATATCTGACCCTGCATGTGCTGTATTGGAATTTATGGCAAAAATAATACCAAATAAAATACTTAATTGCAAAAAAATTTTTATTCTTTTCATTTCCTCTACCCCCCATCTCATATAAAAACTTAATCCAAATCAAAGAATCCCAGTTAAATAAAAAAAGCGCGAGACGGGACTCGAACCCGCGGCCCCAACCTTGGCAAGGTTGTGCTCTACCAACTGAGCCACTCGCGCTTATTGTCACTTTCATTTCCCAGCGACAATAATTATTATACACAAATGTTTCTTATTTGTCAACATTTTTTTTAATTTATTTGATATTAATTCAAAAATTTAAATCCTGACAAGTTCACTTATACATGAAACCTTTCAATTCCTGATAAAGCCGATGCACCGGAAGTCCCACCACATTGTTATAATCTCCCCTGATTCCCTGAATATGCTTTCCAAACATCCCTTGTATGCCATAAGCCCCTGCCTTATCATAGGGCTCATTTGTATTCACATAAGCCAGGATTTCCTCTTCTGCCAACTCGGCAACTGTTACCACCGTAGTCTCTGAAAAGCTTTTAAACCAGGTTTGTACGCCGGCATCCACTCCAATCACTGCCACCCCTGTGCTCACATTATGGCTCTTCCCGCTCAACATGCGGAGCATGTCCGCTGCCTGCTGCTGATCAGCTGGCTTGCCAAGAATTTTCCCATCGATGCTTACTACTGTATCCGCTCCTATCACGATCACTGGATCTGTACTTGGAGGCAGGCTCCCCACCACCGCTTCTGCCTTCTGCAGGGCAAGTTCCTCCGTCACTTTTTCTGGATCCTGGCTGGTCACAGTCTCCTCACAATCTGAGACCATTACCTCAAATTGATCGAAAAGCATAGTTAAAAGCTCCCTGCGCCTGGGCGATCCAGAGGCAAGGACGATTGATTTTCCCATATTCAATTTATCCCTCCATCACTTTCACATAAAAACTGCGGTTTCTCGGTCCGTCAAATTCACAAAAATACACGTCCTGCCAAACCCCGAGAATAGGCTTTCCTTCTGACAAGATCAATGTCTGGGAAGCTCCCATGGTACTGGATTTCATATGGGCATGGGAGTTCCCCTCAAAATGGCGGTACGCCGCGTCCCTGGTGGGATACACTTTTTCAAATCCATAGATCAGGTCCCGTACCACATCCGGATCTGCATTTTCATTAATCGTGATCCCCGCTGTCGTATGGGGACAATATACCACTACAATACCATCCTTTATACCACTTTCCTCGATATCCTGACGAATCTGCGGTGTGATATCCACCATCGTCTGACGTTCCTTGATGTGAAGTTCATGTTTAAATAATGTCATATTAATCCTCATTTCTGAGCGATTCCTCGCCCGCTTCGTGGCCTCGTCATCGCGGCAGTCGCCGTAAAACACAACTACTTCGTTATGCAACGAGCCTGATTCCTCGCCCGCTCCGCGGCCTCGTCATCGCGGCAGTCGCCGTAAAACACAACTACTTCGTTATGCAACGAGCCTGATTCCTCGCCCGCTCCGCGGCCTCGTCATCGCGGCAGTCGCCGTATAGAAAAGGACCGCCAGCACAGCACTGTGCAAGCACAGCTGTGCTGGCGGTCCTTTTCTGCACGGCTCGTTGCTTAACGGAAGTATTCGATGCCGCTCTCGAAGATCAGCTGGTTCTGCTCTCCGATTATATTTACAGCCACTCCGTCGCCCCTTCGCTCGGAGTGTGCCATTTTTCCAAGTACCCGTCCATCCGGACTGGTGATTCCCTCGATGGCATAATAAGAACCGTTGGGGTTGAAGTCTTCGTCCATAGTCGGATTGCCGTCTACATCCACGTACTGGGTCGCCACCTGGCCATTGGCAAAGAGTTTATCGATCCACTCCTTATTTGCCACAAAACGGCCTTCTCCGTGGGACGCCGGTACAGAGTACACACCGCCCAGTTCCGCCTTCTGAAGCCATGGAGATTTATTGGTCACTACTTTCAGATAAACAGATTTGCTAATATGCCTGCCTATGCTGTTGGTAGTCAGTGTCGGGGAGTCCTCTTTCTGGGTGTGGATCTCACCGAAAGGTACAAGACCTAACTTGATCAGTGCCTGGAATCCGTTACAGATACCGAGGACAAGTCCATCTCTCTCCTGCAGCAGACGGTGTACCGCTTCCTTGATCCTCTCGTTGCGGAATACGGAAGTGATGAATTTGGCGGAACCATCTGGTTCATCACCAGCGCTGAAACCGCCGGAGAACATAAGGATCTGGGACTGGCTGATCGCCCGTTCAAAGGCGTCCACGCTGTCCTTGATATTCTGCTCCGACATATTTTTAAATACGATGCTCTCGGTGTCTGCCCCCGCCCGCTCAAAAGCGCGAATCGTATCGTACTCACAGTTTGTTCCCGGAAATACCGGTACAAATACCTTTGGCTTTGCCACCTTATGGCGGCAGACATAAATGTCTTTCGTATCAAATAATCCGGTGTCGATCTTCACATCCTCTACGCCGGACCGGGTTGGGAATACCTTCTCCAGAGTACCAGTCCATGCGTCGATGGCAGCTTCCATAGACACACTCTCAGAACCATAGGTAAATACTGGCTGGGATATTACTTCACCAATCTGTACAAAATCTGCGCCAAGAGCCTGTACTTTTTCAAGATCATCTGCGGAGATCTCCACAAGGATATCACCATATGCAGGCTTGAAATACTCTTCTATCCTTATGGAAGAATCAAACTGAACACCCAGCTTATTTCCAAATGCCATCTTGGCAGCCGCTTCCGCAGTGCCCTTTCCTGTCAAAGCATAAGCGGATCTCACCACGCCCTGGCGAACGAGTCCGGTCACTTTTCCGTAGAGATCCATAATATATTCATAATCCGGAAGGTCAAAACGGTCCCTGCGGATCGGGAATTTCACAAGTACATTTCCTGCCGCCTTTAATTCCGGCGTCACCACATCAGAAATCTTCGCCACATCTACCGCAAAGGAACAAAGTGTAGGCGGAACATCGATATCGTTAAAAGTTCCCGACATGCTGTCCTTACCGCCGATGGACGGAAGTCCCAGCTTCATCTGGGCGTCATAAGCCCCGAGAAGTGCCGCCATCGGCTCACCCCAGCGCCTGCTGTCCTCTGTCATACGCTTGAAGTATTCCTGGAACGTGAAACGGATCTTTGTAAAATCACCGCCGGCCGCTACGATCTTTGCCACAGAAGTAAGCACCGCATACTCCGCTCCATGGTAGGGACTCCAGCTCATCAGATAAGGATCCATCCCATAGCTCATCATGGTCACTGTATCACATGTGCCGTCTAACACGGGCAGTTTGGCGATCATCGTCTGGGTAGGCGTCAGCTGGTATTTACCGCCATAAGGCATGTCTACCGTGCAGGCTCCGATGGAGCTGTCGAACATCTCCACCAATCCTTTTTTAGAACATACATTCAAATCTTTCAGGTTTTCTGTAAAGGTCTCTGAAAAGCTGCTGGAAACATTCACTTTATCAAGATAACTGTCTGCTTTCTTCGGAATTTCCACCGTCACATCCGTCTCCTGATGCGCTCCGTTGGTATCCAGAAAGGCTCTGGAAATATTTACGATCTCTTTGCCTCTCCATTTCAATACCAGCCTTGGTTCTTTCGTAACCACTGCCACTGGTACCGCCTCTAAATTCTCTTCCTCTGCAAAGGCAAGCATTTTATCTACATCCTTGGGATCTACCACAATCGCCATACGCTCCTGGGATTCAGAGATTGCAAGCTCCGTACCGTCAAGACCAGCATATTTTTTCGGCACCTTATCCAGATCCACCGTCAGGCCATCCGCCAGCTCTCCGATGGCTACTGATACGCCGCCGGCGCCAAAATCGTTACATTTTTTAATCAGGCGGCTGACTTCTTCGCGGCGGAACAGCCTCTGGATCTTACGTTCTGTCGGCGCATTTCCTTTCTGTACCTCAGCGCCGCAGGTGTCAATGGACTCGGTATTGTGTGCCTTAGATGAACCTGTAGCTCCACCACAGCCATCCCGTCCGGTACGTCCGCCCAGCAGTATAATGATATCCTCTGGATCAGAATTTTCACGGATCACGTTTTTCCTTGGAGCAGCCCCCATCACTGCACCGATCTCAAGACGTTTTGCCACATAATTGGGGTGATAGATCTCATCCACAAGACCTGTAGCAAGCCCGATCTGATTGCCATAAGAACTATAGCCACTAGCTGCCCCTGTCACGATCTTACGCTGTGCCAGCTTTCCTTCCATCGTCTCTTTCAGAGACTTGGTAGGATCTGCCGCTCCTGTCACACGCATCGCCTGATACACATACCCGCGTCCTGACAGCGGATCGCGAATCGCTCCGCCGAGACAGGTAGCCGCGCCACCGAAGGGCTCGATTTCCGTCGGATGATTGTGGGTCTCATTTTTGAAAAATACGAGCCATTCCTCTTCTATCGGTCCTCTTCCATCCTCGTGATCAATCTCCACAGGAACCACGATGGAACAAGCATTAATCTCATCGGAAACTTCCATATCTTCCAGCTTTCCATCCGCCCGCAGCTTCTTCATCGCCATAAGGGCAATATCCATTAGGGACACAAATTTATCTTCTCTTCCCTCATAGATTTTATCATGATCTTTTTTATACTTTTCATAGGCAGCCTGTATCGGCTCCCTGTAATCACCGTCTTCAAAGGCAACATTTTTCAATTCTGTCAAAAATGTCGTATGGCGGCAGTGGTCTGACCAATAGGTATCCAGCACCCGGATCTCTGTCATGCTTGGATCCCTTTTTTCCTCATTTTTGAAATAATTCTGTATATGAAGGAAATCCTTAAAAGTCATGGCAAGCCCAAGAGAATCATAAAGAGTTTTCAACTCCGGCTCCGGCATGGCTTGAAAACCATCAAATACTGCCACATCAGAAGGTTCATCAAAAACAGCTACCAGCGTATCTGGCACTGTCTCATCTGTCTCTCTGGAATCCACTGGATTAATACAGTACTCTTTTATGCGGACAAAATCCTCATCACTGATCCCACCACTCAGAATGTAGGTTGTGGCAGAGCGGATCACCGGCTCCTCGCTTTCCTTCAGGAGCTTTACACACTGTTCTGCAGAATCTGCTCTCTGGTCAAACTGCCCCGGAAGATATTCCACAGAAAATACCCGGTCTTCCTCTTTTTTCTCAAAACCTTTCTCATAGACATAGTCTACCGGCGGCTCTGAAAATACAGTGGCAAGTGCCTTCTTATAAGTACTCTCGCCGATCCCTTCCACATCATAGCGATTCAGAACCCGTACCTGCTCCAGATCTTTGATACCAAGATATTCCCTGATCTCTTTTTTAAGATCCTTTGCCGCAACTGCATAGTCTTCTTTCTTTTCCACGTAAATCCGCTTAACCTCTGCCATGGTTTTCTCTCCTATCCTGTCGTTTGATACTATATTATGATGTTGGGATCAAATGCCTTTTGACCCCAATGATACCTACGGATTGCTTCATGCTTTGCAATGCTCACAATCCTTGTGGGCATTACTGTACTGCTGTGTAGGAACCGAGTTTTACACGTCCCTTCCAATAGCTCTGAACTTCTGTTTTATATCTGGTTTTTATCTCGGCATATTTGGCATTAAACTGCTTGGTCTCCTCAGTGCTCACTACAGAATCACATTCTTTGTCATAGGCAGCGCTGTCATCATTATTCACCATTTTTACAAGATAGTATCCATCTTCGCCCTCAATGACATCCGAAATCTGATCATTGTTCATCTTGATCAGACGTTTTCTCAGTTTCTTAGTCAGGAAAGTTGAACTGTCCATATCTTTTTCCAAAAGCTCCTGGGTCTGAACTGCCTGGATTCCTGTTGTATCATTTTCTTCCAGAAGTTTGGTAAAGTCTTCGGCAGTCTTCGCCTTTTCCTGAAGAGCTTTCATATTATTCAAATTGGTCTGTTTCTGCTCAGCAGTCACATCCACCTCTTCGTCTCCAGTACCTGTTTTATTGCTTACTTTATAGTACTGCATCGTATACTGGCGGAAATCTTCCTTCTTCACAGTGGCTTTCAATGCTTCTCTGTCAATGCCGCTCTCTGAAATAATCACCTGTCTGTATTTTTGAGCCAGTGCGTTTTTCGCAAATACTTCCTTCAAGGTCTCTTCATCCAGTCCTGGAAGTTTTTTCTGACCATCTGTCATGGATTCCATCGCCTTAGCCGCGCTTTCATCCGCTGCTTTCTTTTCCTCATCTGTCAGGGCATGTCCTAACTTCTGAGCCTCCATATAAAGGATCTCTTTCTGTTTGAGACCATCCATCACCTGCTTTTTGGCAGCAGAAGCACCATTTCTTCCATCCTCATCTGCATTTTCCATCTCCCAGTAGGTTGTACCATACATCTGCTGGTACAGGGAAGCATAGGAATTAAACTGTGTCTCAAGGGTATAGATATCGTAAACTGCTTCTTTCATATAAACTGTATTGGTCTTTTCTCCGCCATCCTCGTTGGTCTGAGTCACCTTCAGCACCGCTCGCGGTCTCAGCTGCATATAAAATACACCGGCACAAAGAATAATGATCGCCGCAATTCCAAGTGTCAGTAAAATTTTGTTTTTCGAAGCAATGATTACAGTTCCTGAACCTTTGTTTTGCTTCTCTGATCCAATCCCATCGTTTTTTGCCAATTTCTTTGAGTTATTCATCACTTTCCTCCAAAACTATATATTTGTAAACATACATCATATATTTTACCATATTTTTTGAAGTTGTAAAGGCATTTCAGATGAAAACAAAAAAAAGATATGATCAACTCATATCTTTTTCTTAATAATGCAGGAGATGGGACTTGAACCCACACGATATTGCTACCACAGGCACCTGAAGCCTGCGCGTCTGCCAATTCCGCCACTCCTGCGTGCTTATTTAAATTATCACATTTTTTTTCAAATGTCAATAAAAATTTGATAGAAATTTAAATAAATTTATAGTATACTAGATTTAAAGTGTTTAATTACTATCATTATATGCGTGAATTCGCAGGAACGGAGATTGTTATGGGTATGAATGTTGGTATGCTTATTTTTGGTCTTTTTGACGGAGGTTTAACCTTTGCCATTGTATTCTGTCTTTTGAAAGCCAGATTCAAAGGGAAAAAAATAGGAAGAATATTGGGGACGATTTTAGGAATGATTTTATTTTCTGTCTACATCGCCCTGTTTGTCTATTTTAACACTCCCGGGACAAAGGTAAATCCAGACTTTCGGAATTTCATTTACCTGGCTCCGATTGTCTTGTCCGTGCTGTTATGCACCCTGGTTTTTCTGTCCCAGCCTCCAAAGGAACAGGCTGCTGCTGAGGATCAGGAGGAGGATTTAACCGCAGATACCGCTGAACCAGAAGAAATACTTTAATTGTCAAACAACAGGGAACATGGTATAATGGACGTTAAAGGGAATATTAACGTCAATGATTTTTGTAAGGAGGTATCCGAATATGTTAGAAAAACTTGAAAATGTAATTAAAATTCCATCCAAAATCAACAATAAACTTATACTTAAGGTGGTACCAGGGCATTTTGCCACAAACCATTCACACATCAATTATTATCTGGACATGACACGTTTGAAAGTGGGACAGAGAGAAGCCTACCAGGCAGCTTCCACCATGGCAAAGGAATATCAGTACAGCACGCCTATTGATACGATCATCTGTATGGATGGCTGCTACATGATCGGCGCCTTTCTTGCCAGCAAACTCACGGAAGCTGGTGTGATTTCCATGAACGTTCATCAGAGTATCTACGTCATCGAGCCGGAGTTTAACCCCAGCGGGCAGATGATCTTCCGTGACAACATCCAGCCGATGGTGAATGGAAAAAATACTCTTCTCCTTCTCGCCTCAGCCACAACAGGAAAGACCATTGCCCAAAGTCTGGAGTGTATTGAATATTACGGCGGGATCATACAGGGGATCTCGGCAATCTTCAGTGCCACTGACCAGATTGAAGGACACACTGTCAAATCGATCTTCCACACGGATGATCTGCCCGACTACCAGTCCTTTTCCCAGCATCATTGTCCTTTCTGTGAGGCAGGACATAAAATCGATGCCATTGTGAACAGTTATGGATATTCCAAATTCTAAAAGTCAGTTAAACAGCGCCAGTTTGATTTCTGTTTCAAACTGGCGCTAACGGATCATATAAATAATAAAATACAGCCCCAGAGGGCTGATTGTACGAAACTTTCTCCTGATGAGCCCTATCTTATTCTATGCTTTTCCACAGACAGGGCATTCAGGATTTTTTTTCGTGAATCTGACCTGACGGAATTCCATCGTCAAGGCATCCACTGTGAGCAGCTTGCCAGTGAGCAGATCCCCGATCCCTAACAGATACTTCACCGCTTCCATACTCTGCAGTGTGCCGATAATACCTGCCATGCAGCCGATCACACCGACCTCACGACAGGTTGGGATCACACCATCCTCTGGAGGTTCTTCAAATATACATCGGTAACAGGGACCCTCTCCTGGAACAAAAGTCATAAGCTGTCCCTGAAATTCCTGAATTCCACCGTAGGAAAAAGGTTTTTTCAGAGCAACACAGGTATCATTGATCAGAAACTTGGCTTCAAAATTATCTGTGGCATCGAGAATAAAATCATAATTCTCAAATATGTCTTTTGCATTGTCTTCCTGCAGCCGTTCCTGCAGGGCTGACACCCGAACATCCGGATTCAACATCCCAATCCGCTTTTTTGCCGACAATACTTTAGGAATCCCAATAGATTCAGAAGAATGTATGATCTGCCTTTGCATATTCGTCAAATCCACATGATCATCATCCATGATGCCGATATGTCCCACCCCTGCGGATGCCAGATACAGAGCAGCCGGTGAACCAAGTCCACCGGCTCCTACGATAAGTACGCGGGATTCGAGAAGCTTTTCCTGCCCCGCTTTCCCTACCTTATCCAGCAATATTTGTCTGGAATACCGCTCACTCTGTGTTTTATTCATCTTCTCACCTTATGCCCACAGATTATTTTGCCAGAATCTCATCTGCCAGTTTTTCCATGTCTGTGATAGTGGAATCTTTCATTGTAGATTTGATGGTAACCACCTGGTCACAGATGGTGATCTCTTTCATTCCTTCAAAAACGGCGCGCATCTGTTTTCCAGCCATCGGCGCCCAAGAGCCATTTTCCATGATTCCCACCACGCGTTTTTGGAAATTCTTGCTTTTGAGATGGCTCAGGAAATCCTCCATAACCGGGAATAAACCGCCATCGTATGTAGCCGCAGCAACTATGATCTTATCATAGCGGAAGGCATCTTCTATGATCTCTGCCATATCCTCCCTGGAAAGATCGCTGACGATCACTTTTTCAGCACCCTTCTGCTCCAGAATCATACCGAGCTTTTTCGCCGCCTCCGCCGTATTTCCATGAATGGACGCATAAGCTACCAGCACACCCTTATCCTCTGGCTCATAGCTGCTCCATGTATTGTATTTATCGATGTAATAGCCTAAATCTTCTTTGAGGATCGGTCCATGCAGCGGACAGATCATGGCGATATCCAATGTCGCCGCCTTTTTAAGCAGAGCCTGAACCTGAGCACCATATTTGCCCACGATATTAATATAATAACGTCTTGCCTCACATGCCCAGTCCTCGTTTTCAGTCAAGGAAAGAGCTCCAAATTTACCAAATCCGTCCGCTGAAAACAAAATTTTCTCAGACTGCTCGTAAGTCACCATAACTTCCGGCCAGTGCACCATAGGCGCCATAAAGAACTGAAGGGTATGGGTACCGATCGAGATCGTATCCCCTTCTTTTACCACTACACTGCGGTCGGCCAGATCCATTTCAAAGAACTGCGGCATCATGGAAAATGTCTTCGCATTTCCGATGATCTTCATATCGGGATATTTTTCCGCAGCCTTCTGGATATTTGCAGCATGATCCGGCTCAAGATGAGAAACTACCAGATATGATGGTTTTTTGTCGCCAAGAACTTTTTCTACATTGGCAAACCATTCCTCTGTGGCACGTTTGTCCACCGTGTCCATAATCGTTATCTCATCGTCGAGAATCACATAGGAGTTATAAGAAACCCCTTCCGGCACCACATACTGGCTCTCAAACAAATCAAGTGTCGTATCATCTGCTCCTACATAAATTACTGAATCTGTCACTGTTGTATTCACTATATCCTTCCTTTCTTTTATCAGCTCAATGCGCTGGTTTTTAGTGATTCAAACCGGCTGTATCCGGCTTTAACATATTATAATCAAACACAAGAGACTGGCTCTCCAGACCCTCATGATGCTTGTCCTTTTCTGACAGGATGATCTCCATATCCTCACTGACCGGCCAATCAATGCCAATCTGCGGATCATCGTACCGTATCCCGCCCTCATCTTCTGGATGATAAAAATCTGTACATTTATAAGAAAAAACTGCTTTTTCCGACAATACAAGATAACCGTGGGCGAATCCTTTGGAAACATAAAACTGTTTTTTATTTTCTTCGGAAAGAACAACTCCAAACCATTTACCAAATGTGGGAGAACCTTTGCGAATATCCACAGCTACATCAAAAACTTCTCCCGACAGCACCCTGACCAGCTTTCCCTGGGGAAAATTCTTCTGGAAATGAAGCCCCCGGAGCACACCTCTTTTGGACATGGACTCATTATCCTGGACAAATTCCATAGTAAGCCCCTTCGCCTCAAACTCCTTTTTATTATAGGTCTCTATAAAGTATCCCCGCTCGTCGCCAAACACCTTTGGTTCGATAATATACAAGCCTTCTATCTCACAAGGTGTCACCTTGATCTCTGCCATATTTTCTTTCTCCTTCTCACTTATGTAACCACCCAAACAATATATAGTATAATATTATTGCTGAAAACTATCAATAGTTATTTACAGAAAAGTTAATTTGGGTTAAAATACATTCAGATGATGCCACAGAATACGGCATGCAGTTTACATATAAAAGGATTTGATCATATGACAGAAAACTTAAACATAGGATTTCTCGGACTGGGACTTATCGGCGGCTCCATAGCGAGAGCAATAAGATCTGCCTTTCCAGACACCAGAATCCAGGTATATACCCGCAGAAAAAATCCAGATCTGGAACAAGGCGTAAAAAATGGCATTCTTTCTGCGCTTGTATACGATATTGGCTCTGAATTTTCTTCCTGCGATATCATTTTTCTCTGCGCTCCGGTTCTCAAAAACATCGAGTTTCTGCACCACTTGAAACCACTTATTCATAAAAATTGTATCATTACCGATGTCGGCAGTGTAAAGGGAAATATCCATAAAACGGCAAGAGACCTTGGCCTGGAGCACAATTTCATTGGTGGACATCCGATGGCGGGTTCTGAGAAAACGGGATATGCCAATTCCTCTGTGTCGCTGTTAGAAAACTCCTATTATCTCCTGACCCCCACCCCCCACACATCGGAGACTCAACTACAGCTGCTATTATCTCTGCTGAAATGTACGGGCTCCAAATGCGTTATCGTCGATCCAGGGAAGCACGACGATATCACGGCTGCCATCAGCCATGTTCCCCATATCATCGCTGCCACTCTGGTCAATATGGTAAGGGAAAATGACACCCCGGAGGGTTATATGAAAGCCTTTGCCGCCGGCGGTTTTAAGGATATTACCAGAATTGCTTCTTCTTCGCCAGAAATGTGGGAAAATATCTGCCTGTCTAATAAAGGCAGCATCGACCACTTTCTGGAACTGTATATAAAAAGCCTGGAACATTTCCGCAAACTGCTTTGCGAGGAAAAAACGGAGGGTATCCGGAATACCTTCCTCGAAGCTGGAACATACCGGGATTCTATCCCAGATAATATTTCAGGCAAACATTCAAATAATCTTACAGATAAAAAATCCGGTGCAGAATAACCACACCGGATTTTTTCATACAATTATCCTATTTATCATATATGAAGAGCCATCTGCTCTTCCCAATATTTCTTGTCTGCTTCGGAAATTCGTCTCAAAATACGGCATGGATTACCCGCTGCTACAACACCATCCGGTATATCCGTGGTAACAACTGAACCGGATCCAATCACTACATTATTTCCAATATGCACACCTGGATTGATGGTAACATTCCCGCCGATCCATACATCATCACCAATGGTAACTTCCTTGGCATATTCCAGCTGCTGATTGCGCACTGGCGCATAGATTGGATGGCAGGCAGTATAAATATTTACCTTCGGTCCAAAGAATACATGATTCCCGATCTTAATATTTGCGCAGTCCAGCATGATACAGTCGAAGTTTGCATAAAACTCATCTCCCACCGTAATGTTGGAACCGTAATCGCAGCGGAAAGGCGGTTCGATGTATGGCATCTTTCCGACCTTTTTAAACAGCCGGTTGAGAAGGTCTGTCCGTTTTGGTATTTCTGAATTTGTTGTCTGATTATATACTGCCGTTATTTTTCTTGCCTCAGCCGCCTCGGAGCGAAGCGCGGCATCGCATATATATAACCTGCCAGAGAGCATTTTTTCTTTTTCACTTCTGGCAGAAAAACCGTCTGCTTCTGATATTTCTATCGTTCCTGCCGATTCCTGCTCTGCTTCTCCTATATCATTTCCCAGGACAAAATCAGCATTTAACCCCCTTGTCTCCTGAACGGTTTCCTTCACTGTCTCCTTCTCGGATGCTTTTAGGATCGCCTGGAGCCGGAGTCTTGCTCCCTCTTCCTCTTCCGCGCCACGGCCCATCTCTTCCGCTCTTCTCTGCTCTTCTTCCTCTCTTAATCTCCTTTCCTCCTCGGCCCGCTGTCTCAATTCTTCTTCAGCCTGCTGCCTAGCCTCTTCCTCCTGAAGACGTTTTAATTCTGCCGCCCTGGCTGCTTCTTCTTCCTCCCTTGCCTCTTGGGCAAGCTCTTCACGAAAGATCCACAGCACCTTATCTTTCATAGCCTGCGCTACTTTTTCATGCTCTTCCGGCATTAAATGAAGACAGTCCACATCACTTGACATCGCCACCATGGCAAGATCAATAAATTCCGCGCCAATTTCCTTGGCAATTTTCTCAAAGTAAGGCGCCAATTCAAAAGAATAGTCCACCTGGGTTCTGCCGAATTCCAGATGAAGAGGCGAAAATTCGATCTGATCCCCAAGAAGGGCGGGGCTCGCCAGAATAATCCTGGCATCGGTCTTTGCCCGAACCAGCTTGCACATTTCCCGCAGGTTTTCTGCTATCATCTGAGGGGAAGCGTCAAAATATACTTTAAGGTCATTAGTCCCAAGCATAATAATAACCAGATCCAGAGGTTCATGACCTTGAATGCATGCCTCAATATCGTTCATTCCGTTGCAGCCCTCTTTATAAGGATCATCAAAGGCAATCGTACGTCCATTCTTCCCCTCGTTGATAACCTCAAACTTCCCCCCCAGCAAACTGCCTAATACCCCTGGCCAGTTGATATCATCCCCATATCTCTGCCCATCCACAGGAGAATATCCATATGTATTGGAATCTCCAAAACACAATACTCTTCTCATAACCCATACCACCTTTTAATATAATAATCCCCGCAATCAAAGTATTATTAGTATATCATATTTTGTTGAAAACTACCAGTAAAGAATAAACTTTTTTTGACAATTTTCGTTGACGATGGTGAGAACAAATCTGATTAATATAAATGGATCAGCGAAGATTCTGGCATGTTCTAATAAAAGTTTGTTATAACTCCTGAAGTTCATCCAATGTCTTATCATATGCGGGCATAAAATCCCTTAAAAAAATCTCTACTTCTTCCATCTCCATCTCCCTGAGAGTCTTCTCAATAGTCTGGAACGCCGTTGAAAACTCCCGATTTCCCGCTTTTTTTTCTTCAATGCATTTTATGAGGGCAGAAAGCTTATCAGCTGCTTTTACGATGCGCCAAAGTTCCTCATCTCCCTCCTGGGGAAAGAGTATCTCTTCATAATACCCCTGCATATAATCCGGCAGCAGGGAAAGCAGCTTTCTATTCGCCTTTTCTTCAACTTTTTTGTAAGCATCGAGAATATCACTGTCATGATATTTTACCGGAGTTGGCATATCTCCAGTGATAATCTCATTGGCATCGTGATACAGGCCAATGAGTACCAGCTTATCAAGGTCTACCTTCCTGCCACAGCACTCTCTGGAAATAATCCCCAGACCATGGGCCAGCATAGCCACCTCCATTGAATGTTCGCTGATATTTTCTCTGTCTGAGTTACGCATTAGAGCCCAGCGCTCTATATATTTCATCCGCGCCATCATGGCAAAAAATGAATACTCCTTCATCCCATCCTCCTAAATATATAAGTGTAAGGTTCTATTGTGGAAACCTTTGCCTTCTACCCTTCCCAGAAAAGACTTTACATATGGTCTTAGCAGTTCTCCAGCATTTTTTGAATATATTTACCAGTATAGGAAGCTGGATTGGCAGCGATCTTTTCCGGCGTTCCTGATGCGATCACTGTTCCCCCCTTCTCTCCCCCTTCCGGACCGATGTCAATGATGTAGTCTGCCGTCTTGATCACATCCAGATTGTGTTCGATCACAACCACAGAATTTCCTCCCTCTGCCAGACGATGGAGAATTTCAATCAGCTTATGGACATCCGCAAAGTGAAGTCCAGTTGTAGGTTCATCCAATATATAGATCGTCCTCCCTGTGCTCCGTTTGCTTAATTCCGTAGCAAGCTTGATCCTCTGTGCCTCTCCACCGGATAAGGTAGTGGAGGGCTGTCCCAGTTTGACATAAGACAATCCCACATCATACATCGTTTGGATCTTTCGGTGTATCGTCGGTACATTTTTAAAGAACTCCAGCGCCTCTTCTACTGTCATGTCAAGTACATCAAATATGCTCTTACCCTTGTATTTTATATCCAGCGTCTCACGGTTGTAGCGCTTTCCTCCACACACCTCACAGGGCACATAGACATCGGGAAGAAAATTCATCTCAATCTTAATGATCCCATCGCCCCGGCATGCCTCACAGCGTCCTCCTTTGACGTTAAAACTAAACCTGCCTTTTTTATATCCCTTGGCCTTGGCATCTGAGGTAGAGGCAAAAAGATCACGTATCATGTCAAACACGCCGGTATACGTGGCAGGATTAGACCTGGGCGTCCTGCCGATAGGTGACTGGTCTATGTTGATCACTTTATCCAGCTGCTCCATCCCTTGTATATCCTTATGTTTCCCTGGTATACACCGGGCCCGGTTCAACGTCCTGGCAAGGGATTTGTATAAGATTTCATTCACAAGAGAGCTCTTACCGGAGCCGGATACTCCAGTCACACAGGTAAATACCCCCAGTGGAAACTCAACATTGACATTTTTTAAGTTGTTCTCCCTGGCGCCTGTTACTTTCAAATATCCCGACGGAGTTCTCCGTTTCTCTGGCACTGGTATGACGATCCTGCGGCTCAGATATGCCCCGGTGATGGACTTATCCGATTTCATGATATCCTGTGCCGATCCGGCTGCGATCACTTCTCCGCCATGTTCGCCGGCACCAGGTCCGATGTCCACCACATAATCCGCTGCCAGCATCGTATCCTCGTCATGCTCTACCACAATCAGCGTATTTCCAAGATCCTTGAGATTTTTCAAGGTCCGGATCAGTTTGTCATTGTCCCTCTGATGCAGACCGATACTCGGTTCATCCAGAATATAAGCAACTCCCACTAGTCCGGAACCGATCTGCGTCGCAAGACGGATTCTCTGTGCCTCCCCGCCAGACAATGTACCAGTGGCACGGGAAAGGCACAAATAGTCCAGTCCCACATCCACCAAAAAGCCCAGACGGGACTTGATCTCTTTGAGGATCAGACGTCCGATCTGCAGCTGTATATCTGTCAAGTGAAGCTCGTCCACAAATTTCTTTAGATCCCGAATAGAAAACTCACATAGTTCTGCAATGTTCTTATCTCCCACCGTAACTGCCAGGGATTCTTTCTTTAAACGCTTTCCACCACATTCACTACAGGGAGTGATCCTCATAAAAGTCTCATATTCCTGCTTTGTGGAATCCGATCCAGTCTCACGGTATCTTCGTTCCATATTTTTGATCAGACCTTCAAATTCCACATGGTATACGCCTCCGCCCCGCTGTCCCACATAATGAACTTCCACCTTTTTCCCCCTGGTACCATTTAATATGATATCCCGCACTTCTTCTGTGTAATCTGCAAAAGGTGTCGAAAGATCAAATCCGTATTCTTTTGCCACGGCTTCCATCATACATCTGGTATAACTTCCTTTATCTGTAACGGACTGCCATCCCAGTACAGCGATCGCCCCCTCCGCGATGCTCAACGACCAGTCAGGTATCATAAGTTCTGGCGCAAACTCCATTTTATAACCTATTCCATGGCATACGTGGCAGGCGCCGAAAGGATTATTAAAGGAAAAACTTCTCGGCTCGATCTCATCAATACTGATTCCGCAGTCTGGACAGGAAAAACTCTGGCTGAAGTTGATCACCTCAGCGCCTATGACATCCACCATCAGCAGCCCGTTGGACAGCTGAAGAACATTTTCGATGGATTCAGACATTCTTTTTTCCACACCTTCCTTCACAACCAGACGGTCTACTACGATTTCGATATTATGTTTCTTATTTTTTTCCAGTTTGATCTCTTCTGAGAGATCATACATATTTCCATCTGCCACCACACGGACATAACCGCTTTTTTTGGCTTTTTCAAACACTTTTACATGCTCTCCCTTGCGCCCCCTTACCACAGGCGCCAGTAGCTGGATCTTCGTGTTGCCAGGAAGCTTCATTATCTCATCCACCATCTGATCCACAGTCTGGCGTTTAATCTCTTTTCCACATTTGGGGCAGTGGGGAATCCCTACTCTGGCGTATAAGAGCCGGAAATAATCATATATTTCGGTCACCGTCCCAACAGTAGAGCGAGGGTTGCGGTTGGTAGTTTTCTGATCAATGGAAATCGCCGGCGGAAGCCCGGATATACTTTCTACATCCGGTTTTTCCATCTGCCCAAGAAACTGTCTTGCATAAGAGGACAAGGATTCCATATAACGCCGCTGACCTTCTGCGTATATGGTGTCAAAAGCAAGAGACGATTTGCCGGAACCACTGAGCCCGGTGAGTACCACAAACTCATCCCTGGGAATATCAATATCAATTCCCTTTAGATTATGCTCACTGGCCCCTTTGATCTTGATCATTCTTTTCTTTTCCATCGTAGTTTCCTCCATGCCATATATTTAGTCATCTATCTTTTCAAGTATTTTTTTCAATTCGATCATCTGATCACGTAGTGCCGCCGCCGCTTCAAAATTCAGTTCGGCAGAAGCCTGATTCATCCGTTTCATGATCTTTTGAATCTGTTTCTCCAGCTCCTCTTTTGTCATGTATTCTGGATCCTTGTCCAGATCTTCCATCCCGGATTCCGCTTTGGTAGAGATCTTTATGAGATCTCTCACTGCCTTTTTAATCGTCTGGGGTGTGATTCCATGTTCTTTATTATAGGCAGCCTGTATACCACGCCTTCTCTCTGTCTCACCGATCGCCTTTTTCATCGAATCCGTCTCCCGGTCCGCATACATAATAACCCTTCCTTCAGCATTTCTTGCTGCCCGTCCAATGGTCTGTATAAGAGAGGTTTCGGAACGCAGGAATCCCTCTTTGTCGGCATCCAATATCGCCACCAAAGAGACCTCCGGGATATCCAGCCCTTCCCGAAGCAGATTGATCCCCACCAGCACATCAAAGACATCCAGACGCATATCCCGGATGATCTCCGACCGCTCCATGGCATCAATATCGGAATGTAAATATTTTACCCGTACTCCTACTTCTTTATAATAGTCCGTGAGATCTTCTGCCATTCTTTTAGTCAGGGTCGTTACCAGAACTTTTCCCCGGATATGCTCCTTGTCCTCAGGTTCTTTCGTAACTTTGCGTATCTCAGCCAGAAGATCATCAACCTGCCCCTTCACCGGTCTCACCACCACTTCCGGATCAAGCAGCCCTGTGGGACGTATGATCTGCTCTGTACGCAAAAGCTCATGGGCACTTTCATAATCCGAAGGCGTGGCTGACACAAACATCATTTGATTGATATGCCCCTCAAATTCCTCAAAATTCAAAGGGCGGTTGCTCTTTGCCGAAGGCAGGCGGAAGCCATAATCTACCAATGTGGCTTTTCTGGACTGGTCTCCAGCATACATTCCCCGAACCTGCGGAATCGTAATATGAGACTCATCCACTATGATCAAAAAATCATCTGGGAAATAATCCAGCAGCGTATGGGGAGTCTCTCCTTCTTTCATCCCTGCCAGGTGCATGGAATAATTTTCTATCCCCGAACAAAAACCAGTCTCCCGCATCATCTCTATATCAAAATGCGTCCGCTCAGAAATTCTCTGGGCCTCAATAAGCTTGTCTTCGCTTTTAAAGAATTTGACCCGGTCCTTTAATTCTTCTTCGATCCCAAGGATCGCCTTCTCCATCTTATCTGGCGCCACCACGTAGTGGGATGCTGGAAAAACTACCATATGTTCCAGATTATTCAACGGCGTACCTGTCAATACGTCGATCTCCTGGATCCGGTCCACCTCGTCACCAAAAAATTCTACCCGGATCGCCCGGTCTGTCGCTGACGCCGGAAAAACCTCTACTACATCTCCCCGAACCCGGAAAGTTCCACGGTGAAAGTCCATGTCATTCCTTGTATACTGAATATCCACAAGACGGCGGATCACTTCATCCCGGTCCTTTTCCATCCCTGGCCGCAGGGAAACGGTCATATTCTGATAATCAATGGGGCTTCCCAATCCATAAATACAGGATACACTGGCAATAATGACGACATCTTTGCGCTCTGTCAGTGCTGCAGTAGCTGAGTGACGCAGCTTATCAATCTCGTCATTGATGGAGGAATCCTTCTCAATATAAGTATCCGTCGAAGGCACATAAGCTTCCGGCTGATAGTAGTCATAGTAAGAAATGAAAAATTCCACCGCATTGGATGGGAAAAACTCCTTAAATTCACTGTAAAGCTGTGCCGCCAGAGTCTTATTATGGGCAATGACCAGTGTAGGCTTATTCAGCTGCTGGATAACATTTGCCATGGTAAATGTCTTACCGGATCCAGTGACGCCAAGAAGCGTCTGGAACTGGTTGCCCTCCTGAAATCCCCT
The DNA here is from genome assembly GCA_947246475.1 of uncultured Roseburia sp. Lineage (GTDB taxonomy): Bacteria > Bacillota > Clostridia > Lachnospirales > Lachnospiraceae > Eubacterium_F. Next base: position 61,699 of record CAMXSH010000003.1, on the reverse strand, counting down.
CACCAATTCTTCGATCGCCTGGGGCTGGTCGCCTGTAGGCTGATATTGTGATACTAATTCAAAATGATCCATGGTAATATACCTTTCTACAAATTATGGTCTTCTCTCAACACAAAACCTATCTTCCGCCTTCATTTTAACTACCGGGTACCGGGAAAAACTCGGTAGCTGCTCCCTCTCCTAATATGAACCGTCCTGCTGTCAGTCTGATTATAGCACACCTGTTCTCCCATTGCAATGACTTTTTGAACGTTTGTTCGCTCTCTTCGATATCTATTAACATTTACTCCAGCTGTTCGATGCATTTTTTCACTGCTTTTTTCCATCCACTGAGAAGTGCTGTCTTCTTTTCCCCTTCCATATTTGGCTCAAAACATCTCTCCAGTGACCAGTTCCGGCGGATGTCCTCCCTGTCCTGCCAAAACCCCACAGCAAGTCCCGCCAGATAAGCAGCGCCCAATGCGGTAGTTTCGATACAGGAGGGCCGGTGGACGGGGACACCGAGAAGATCTGCCTGAAACTGCATAAGGAAATCATTGGCGCTGGCTCCACCATCCGTCTTAAGGGCAATAAGCGGAAGCCCGGAATCCTGTTTCATAACCTGAACCAGATCATAGACCTGGTAAGCCATCGCTTCCACGGCAGCGCGGACAATATGATTCCGTCCTGCTCCCCGCGTCAGACCAGTGATAATGCCTCTGGCTTCTGCATCCCAGTAAGGTGCACCAAGCCCTGTAAAGGCAGGCACTACATAAACTCCTGCAGTATCGCTGACAGCCTGGCAGCATTCCTGCGATTCAGCCGCCGTCCGGATCAGCCTCATCTCATCCCTCAGCCATTGTATCCCGGCGCCCGCTACAAATACACTTCCCTCCAGGGCATATTGTGGTCTGTCTCCAGTGCCGGCAGCCAGAGTCGTCAAAAGACCATTGGAAGAATTCACTGGTGTATCACCTGTGTTCATAAGAAGAAAACAGCCTGTCCCATAGGTATTTTTCATCTCTCCTGCTTCAAAACAGCATTGTCCGAACAGCGCTGCCTGCTGGTCTCCGGCGATACCCGCCACCGGAATCCTGGTTCCCGTCAGACTTTTATCACTGTAACCATATATTTCACTGGAAGGCCGGACTTCTGGCAGAAGGGAAGCCGGTATGTGAAAATAATCCAGAATCTCCGGATCCCAATCCAGCTTATGGATATCAAATAGCATAGTGCGGGAGGCATTGGTATAATCTGTGACATGGACTTTTCCCCCGGTGAGTTTCCAGACAAGCCATGTGTCCACAGTGCCGAACAGGATCTCTCCCCGCTCCGCCTGTTCCCTGACACCTGGTACATGTTCCAGTATCCAGGCAATCTTAGTTGCTGAAAAATAGGCATCCGGGACCAGACCTGTACGCTGTCTGACTATAGAATCAAAACCATCGGCTTTGATCTTTTCAATCTGGCCGGAAGTACGTCTGCACTGCCAGACGATAGCATGACTGACCGGTTCCCCTGTATTCCGGTTCCAGAGAACTGTAGATTCTCTCTGATTGGTGATCCCGATTCCTGCAATATTTTCTCCGGAAACGCCAATCTTACTCATCGCCTCGGTCATTACGCTGAACTGGCTGGACCAGATCTCCATGGCATCGTGCTCCACCCAGCCGGGTCTGGGATAGATCTGCTCGAATTCTTTTTGTGCCATACTGCATATCTGCCCTAAGCGGTCAAATAAGATGCAGCGGGAACTAGTTGTCCCTTGGTCTAATGCTATCATGTACTGTTTCATCCTTGTTTTCTCCTTCCTCATATTCCAGCCTTTAATTAAGATAGCATCCCTGCTTTCACTACCAGGCAGAGATGCTATCTTGTTTTCAGCCAATCCAGTCAGGCAGCTCTGTCCAGCTACTCCGCTGAAGGATTTCTGATCAGTTTTAACGCCATCTGAAGCGGTTCATCCTTTGCAGGATCATAATCTCCCTCAGGCTTTTTATACTCAATGCTGATATCCGGATCTAATCCTTTTTTGTGTATGCTTTTGCCCCCTGGCAAAAAATACTCTGCTGTAGTCAGTTTAATACCGCCACCACAGGATCTCTCCAGGGATAACACAGTCTGGACGATTCCCTTGCCAAAACTTTTTGTCCCCACCAGCTTAGCAGCTCCCCTGGCCTGCAGTGTCCCGGCAAAAACCTCGGAAGCACTGGCGCTGTGCTCGTTGATGAGCACAATAACCGGTTTATCATAACTGGTCTCATTTGTAGAATGATAGACCTTGTTGCCATCCTTTTTGCTCTTTTCTGAAATAAGTTCGCCCTCCGGCAGCAGTTCATCCAGCATTTGAATCGCCGCATCCAGGGAACCGCCACCATTGTCCCTAACGTCGATCACCAGACCTTTCACAGAATCATTCCGGGCATTATTTTCCATTGCCACCTTAAACTGCCCCGCTGTCTCCTTGTCAAACTCTGTAACCTGGATATAGCCCACATCATCAAATCGTTTTGAATGGACAGAAATCACTTTGACCTCGTCACAAACCACTTTTTTCTCTAACCGTTCTAATTGCCCATCCGTCCCTGTTCTCTCAACCTCTATAGAAATCTTCCGCTCTTTATTGTCCTCTGATTTTATCATGTCGATAACTTCATCCAGTTTCTTTCCCACGACATCAGTTCCTTCTACACTTACAAAGCGGTCCTCCACTTTAATTCCCGCCTTTGCAGCCGGACCACCTTCCATTACCTGCTGGACCACAAGCGCCTGGTCCTCTTCCCTCATCCTGAGTGTCACTCCGATTCCCACATAAGAGCCATTGATCCCACTCATAAGCTCCTTATACTCTTTTTCTGTATAATACTGGGAATATCTATCCCCCAGTGCCTCTACCATCCCTTTCACTCCGCCATCGATCAGTTTTTCATCCTCTATATCCCCCTGATAGTAACTATCAATACATTTTTCCACTACTTTAGCTTTATCATACATCTGCTGGGAAGCAGAACCTGGAAGAAAAAAATGTATACCAAAAACTCTTGCCACAGAAACTAAGCCAAGAGCAATGGTGATCCCAAAAACGGCGCCAAAGATAAAACTTTTTTTACTTATTTTCAAAAAATGACCTCCTTACTCTTTATACCTTCCCTTTCCCTAAAGGGGCAGGGGCTCATTCGCACTTCGTGCTCTTTTCACCTTCCCTTTCCCTAAAGGGGCAGGGGCTCATTCGCACTTCGTGCTCTTTTCACCTTCCCTTTCCCTGAAGGGGCAGGGGCTCATTCGCACTTCGTGCTCATGAAGGATGCTCGCCAGATACTTCCAGACACAGCCCGCTCACATATCCAGTACTTCGTATCAGAGATACAAGATAGCCCAAATTGGCAAGCAAGCTTGCCTTTGGGCTATCTTGTATCTCTGGTGCTCCGCACCCTGGATATATGAGCAGGCTGCCCCTGGAGTGCCTGGCTCGCTATTGGCTCACGTAGTTGAGGGGGTTGACGTACGCTCCATTGACAGATACTCCAAAGTGAAGATGAGCACCGGTGGATATTCCCGTAGATCCCACATAGGCGATCACATCTCCCTGTTTCACCTGTGCCCCTTCGCTCACAGCCAGCTTAGAAGCGTGCATATACACAGTATACAGACTGTTTCCGTGATACAGCATGATATAATTACCAGCGCTGGCACTATATGCCGCGGTTACTACTGTCCCATCGCCTGCTGCCACGATCGGCGTACCGGCTGAAACAGCGATATCAATCCCCTGATGATTGGTACTGGCACCTGCTGTCGGGCTGGTCCTGCTGCCAAATTCCGAGGAGATACGGCCCGGTACACGCAGAGGCCAGCGGAGCCCGCCATGATTTACCGGATAGGTATCTGCCGCCGGGTCGGCAGCAGTCCCATCTGTTCCGGTTCCGTTCTTTGCCTCTGCAGCCTTTCGTGCAGCCTCCCGTTTTTCAATCTCCTTCTGCTTTTCAAGCAAAAGGTTTTCCACTTCACGCTCCGCCTTCGCCACCTTTTCACGGAAAGTTTTTGCCTTGGAATCTGTGGCAGTAATGGCAGAATTCAATTTTTCTATCTCTGTTTTTTTACTGGATTTCAGACTTTTCAGAGCATCTTTTTCCGTCGCCGCCTGATCCTTTAATTCTGCGATCTCTTCTACCTTGGACTCCATCACGCCGCGGCGGATCTCCGTACTGTTCTTTGTCTCCACGAATTTACTAAAAAGATCTTTATCGTACTTCGAGATTTTTTCTATATACTCGGAGCGGTTCAGAAAGTCCCCAAGACTTTCAGCGCTAAAGATCATAGCAACATAATCGTCTCCGCCGCTCTCATACATATATTTTATTCTCTTTTTCATCGTTTCATACTGTTGTTTTTCAAGATTTTCGGCGATCTCCAGCTGTTCTTCCAGTTTGACCAGCTCTTTTCTGGCATCCTCGATCTGACCGTCCAGCCTTTTCATCGTTTTAGTGACATTATCAATCTTTTTGTCTACCTTTTTTACATAATTTAAAATATCTCCCTTGTCCTTCTCCAGTGAGGCAATGTCCTTTTTCAGCTCATCCACCCGTTCCTGGGCTTCCCTTTTTATCTTTTCTGCTTTTTTGATCTGGGCGTCATAATCCGTAGTCTCTGCTATAACGCCTGATTCCCCTTGTGTCAGGCACAGACTGAGAATGGTTCCAAACACAAGTACCAGCGACAATATTTTTTTTCTGCGCATCCTTCATACCCCTCTCAAATATTCAAATGTTTCCGAACGGTAAAAAAACTTCCCAGAAATCCTACCCCTATACCAATCAGCAGACATACCGGAATCAGTATACGAAAGATCTGTGCCGCCTCTAAAAAGGTCAGCCAGTTAGAGATCAGATTAAATTTATTATTGATATAATTTATAATGGAATCATAGCTGATGATCAAAATCACCAGCGGTACACTGGCACCAATGATTCCGATCACGACGCCCTCTACGATAAACGGCGCCCGGATAAAAAAATCTGAAGCCCCCATAAGGCGCATGATCCCAATTTCTGCCCTGCGCACAGTGATCCCGGTAGATATTGTTGAATTGATCAAAAAAATAGACACCGCCAGAAGAATCAAAATAATGGCAATCGAAATGTAGCTGATAAGCTTGTTGGCATTTTCCAGCCCTTTCGCCGTATCGTCGGAGCGCTTTACCAGCCTGACTCCTTCAATGGTCTCAATGTATGCCGCCACATCCTCCTGTGCAGAAATGTCCTTAATAAATACCTGCCAGGAAGCAGAATCTTTCAGCGGATTATCCGTTCCAAAGCTCTTCACCAGATCTGGGTTATCTTTAAAATTTTCTTTCACAAACTCATCCCATGCTTTTTCCGCAGAGATAAATTCCATATGATCTACTTCCTCGCGAGCCTTGATCGCCTCTCCAATGGAATCGATCTGCTCCTGGGAAATACCCTCTTCAAAAAAAACTGTCACACCCACCGAAGTCTCCACTTCTTTAACCATATGATTAAAATTGCTGACAATAAAATAAAACATTCCAAATAAAAACAGGCAGGCTGCCATCGTACCAATGGATGCCAGCGTAAACATACGGTTTTTTTTCATACTCTTAAGTCCCTGCTTTACGCTGTAAAAAAATACACTAATCCCTCTCATATTCATATCCACCTTTTTTATCGTCCCGGATCACATGGCCTTCTTCCAATGTCACTACCCGTTTCTGCATAATATCCACAATATCATTGTTATGTGTCACAACTACAACAGTAGTACCCATTTTATTCACTTCCTGCAGAAGCATCATGATCTCCCAGGCATTTTGTGGATCCAGATTTCCCGTGGGCTCATCGGCAAGAAGTATGGTGGGCTGGTTTACCAGCGCCCTGGCGATCGCCACACGCTGCTGCTCCCCCCCGGAGAGCTCGTGGGGATAGGCATCGGCTTTCTCTGTCAGTCCGACAATCGTAAGCATTGTAGACACATTTCTAATGATCTCCCGTTTATTTCTTCCAATGATCCTCTGGGCAAACGCCACATTTTCAAAAACGGTACGATCCTTTAATAGACGGAAATCCTGAAATACCACACCGATATTTCTGCGGTACAGCGGCACCTGCTTTCGCCTCAGTTTATTTACGAGCCGTCCCCCAATATACAATTTACCGGATGTGGGGTCCAGCTCTTTTAATAGCAGCTTGATAAATGTGGATTTGCCGGAACCACTTTTCCCCACCACAAAAACAAACTCCCCCTGTTCAATTCGAAGCGAAACATTTTTCAGGGCATCGACCCCGGTCTGATACTGTTTACTTACACCATCCAGCGCAATGATCGGCAACGGTTTATTCGTATCCATCCTAAACCTCCCCGGTTAATAATCTATAGTTTCCAGATAGTTCATATATTTTACGACCATGAGAGCAATCTTGAAAGTGATCGCATCATCAAAAACCCGAAGGTCAAGCCCAGTACTTTTCTGCAGCTTATCCAGTCGGTATACCAGTGTATTCCGGTGTATATAGAGCTGTCTTGATGTCTCCGAGACATTCAGGTTATTCTCAAAAAATTTATTGATGGTGCTCAGCGTCTCTTCATCAAATTCATCTGGCGTCTTATCAGAAAAAATTTCTTTTATAAACATTTTACACAGAGGCATGGGAAGCTGGTAAATCAGACGCCCGATGCCAAGATTGCTGTAGGCAATAACCTTTTTATCACTATAAAAGATCTTTCCTACATCCAGCGCCATCTTTGCTTCCTTATAAGATCTAGAAACTTCTTTCAAGTCTTTCACAATGGTGCCAAAAGCCACATGAACCCTGGACATCGCCTCTGTATTCAGCATATCCACGATCACCTCTGCCGTTTTCTCCAGATCTTCGATCTTTTCCTTCTGGCTGATCTCTTTGACGAGAATGATATTCTTCTCATCCACGGCAGTAATAAAATCCCTTGTATGGGAGGCAAACATACTCCGCACCGTTTCCAGCGCGCCACTATCCTTTTCCTTATTGGTCTCGATGATAAAAGCAACCCTTCTTGCATTCATTTCAATATGAAGTTTTTTGGCACGGTTAAAGATATCCACCATGAGCAGATTATCAAGAAGAAGATTTTTTATAAAATTGTCCTTATCATATCTTTCTTTGTAAGCTACCAATAGACTCTGGATCTGGAATACCAGGATCTTTCCTATGGTATAGACCTCTTCCGAATCCCCCTGGATGACCACAACATATTCCAGCTGGGTCTCGTCATAGATCTTAAAAAATTGAAATCCATTCATCGTCTGACTGTCCGCCGGCGATTGGACAAAGTCCTTTCCTTCCTCCACAAAACGGGATATTTCATCTGAAGTGGAAGCCAGTACATTTCCCTCTGTATCCATCACACACAGATCATTTTTCGTGATCCCCTTGATACCATCAACGGTATTCTGCAGTATCTGATTTGATATCATTGCCACACCTCCGAATGCAAGTCTACTATTGTCGCATTATGAATTATTGTATCATTTTTCTACTAAAAAGTAAAGCAGCTTTATCGTTATGGCGCTAATTCCAAATATGTAAAATTTGTGCTGAATTAATCAACTTTCTCTCGTTGTAAATCATTGTACCAGACAAGTTTATCCTTTATAATAAAATTAATATGATTTACCTATATTCTAATAAAGGAGAAGGATAAAAATGATCAAAAACCGAAAATTAAGTACCGTCATAACTGCTGCCATTGCTATCGTATCCGCGATCTGTATTCTCTTATTGTTTCTCTTTGCGAATAATAGTATGACAACAGCTATGAAAACGACTTCCATTGATAACATGAATACCTCTCTGGAAGCCAAAACAAAAATCATTGAACAGTACGTTACCGACTCAGAAAATATGTTGATCGCCTACAGTAAGGCACCAGTAGTGGCGGCTTTCCTGAAAAATCCATCCGATAAGGATCTGCAGAAAACCGCCCAGGATTTTACCTTAAAATATTTTGAAGGTCTGGATAACTGGGAAGGAATTTATATCGGCGAGTGGGATACTCATGTTATCGCCCATTCCAACCCAGAAGTTGTAGGGATCACAACAAGGGAAGGAGATGGTCTGAAAGCATTACAGGATGCTATGACAAAAGCAAACGGCCTATACAACACAGGAATCATCGTATCTCCTGCATCAAAAAAATTAATTTTATCCATGTATTGTCCGGTTTTTGATGAAGATGGTAAGACGATCCTCGGTTATGTGGGGGGAGGCCCTTTCGCTGCTGGTCTGAAAGAGATGCTTGATTCTCTGGCAGTAGAGGGATTAAAGAACGCAAAATACTATATGATTAACACAGAGACTGGCATTCATATTTTCAATGAGGATGAATCCCTTATGGCTCAGCCCATTGAAGACAAAATGCTTCTCTCCGTCATTGATGTAATACATAAAGATGCCAAAAAGACGAGTGGAACTCTGGAATATGTTGCTAAGGATAATTCGGATTCCATTGCCGCCTACCGTTCCCTGCCGGATCGCGGCTGGGCCGTAGCTTTGAGTGACAGCCAGGCTGAAATCTACGCCCAGGCAAATAAAAGCATGAGAACACTTGGTGTAATCTGTGTCGCAGCTTTTATCCTGATCGCACTGCTCTCCTGGTTTATGATCCGTTTCAGCATTAAGCCGTTGAAGGTGATCGAAAATTCCATTGTACAGTTAAAGAATCTTCACCTTACACCGGATCCAAAGCTGAAAAAATACACCGACCGGAAAAGTGAGATCGGTCAGATCGCTTCTGCGATGGATTCTTTGTTTTTTACCTTTAGTAAAATTGTGGCAACACTGACTCAGTGTTCGGACTTCCTGTCTGATTCTGCCAAGAAGATGACGGAATCTTCCCATGTTCTTCTGGAATGTTCCGAAGATAACTCAGCGACGACAGAAGAGCTTCTCGCAACAACAGATACTACCAACGAAGCCATCAACCGCGTAGGAAACGAGATTTCCCGTATCGCCGATATGGTTCAGCAGATTGAAGAAAAAGTACTGATGGGCAGTCAGAAAAGCGAGAACCTGATGAAAGTTGTCAGTGAAATGAAGCATAATGCGAACAATTCACTGCAGTCCACAGAATCTGGTATCGAGGAAAATCAGAAAAATATTGAAGAGGCCATGATTAAACTGCAGTCTCTTATGCGTATCAACGATATGGCAACACAGATCCTTGATATCACCAGCCAGACCAATCTTCTGTCCCTGAATGCTTCCATTGAGGCAGCAAGAGCTGGAGAGGCAGGAAAAGGCTTTGCTGTCGTAGCAAGCGAGATCGGCAAGCTGGCAAACAGTTCTTCTGAAACAGCCACTCAGATCCAGTCTATCTGTGGCGATACTACTTCCAACATAGAACATGTACAGAGCTGTTTCAACAACATGATAACGTTCCTCAAATCAGACGTTGCAGAACAGTTCCGGGAGTTTGTGGATATTGCAAATGAATACAATTCTTCGATTACAACGATCAAAACAATCATTGAAGAAATTAATGAAGTCTCAACGCTGTTCGTCGAGGCAGTGACAAATATTAAAGATCAGATTGAGACCGTACAGAATGCTTCCGGTGAAAATGCCATCGGAGTCGATGATATCATCGAAAAGATCTCTCGAACCACCTCTGCAACAGAAATATTATCCAGTGTGGTTAAAAACAATGAAAAGAATGCCTTTTTCATTCACGATATCATCAATAAGTTTTCCTAAAACTTGCAATAGCAAAGGTGCCCTCGTAACTGAACTTTGTACGAGGGCACTTTTCTTTGCTGTTAAAAGCGTCTGTACCAGTGATCTTAGACCACTGGTACAGACGCTTTTTTCATAATCTACATAGAAAATATTATTCCAGGCTTAGTTTGTAATGGTGTTCTCTGTCTCTTTGTCAAAGAGATGAATCTTCTCTGCATCGAGCGCAATCTTGATCGTATCACCAGGACGAGCTGTCGTACGAGGATTCACACGAACTGTAATATCATGGTTTTCAATAGTGAAGTAAAGGAATACTTCTGCACCAAGCATCTCATATACTTTAACAGTAGCCTCAAGAGTCGTATCCGGTGAGTTGCTGATGAACATCTCTTCATCTTTAATATCTTCCGGACGAATACCAAAGATCACATCCTTATTCTCATAACCGCCTTCGATCAGCTTCTTCGCTTTGCTTTCTGGAAGCTTCACGGTGTTGGCACCAAAGGTAAGAAGTACGTCGGAACCAGACACATTCACTCTCGCCTTGATGAAGTTCATCTGAGGTGAACCAATGAATCCGGCTACAAATAAGTTATTTGGCCTCATATAAAGATCCAGCGGACTGTCAACCTGCTGTACCACTCCGTCTTTCATTACAACAATACGTGTACCAAGGGTCAGCGCCTCTGTCTGGTCATGGGTTACGTAGATGATCGTTGTCTCCAGTCTCTGATGAAGCTTAGAAATCTCAATACGCATCTGAACACGGAGCTTTGCATCAAGGTTAGAAAGAGGCTCATCCATAAGGAATACTTTTGGATCACGCACAATCGCACGTCCCATCGCCACACGCTGTCTCTGTCCACCGGACAAAGCCTTCGGCTTACGATCAAGCAGATGCTCAATATCAAGAATCTTAGCTGCTTCATGTACCAGGCGCTCGATCTGATCTTTAGGAACCTTTCTCAGTTTCAGACCAAATGCCATGTTGTCATATACTGACATATGTGGATACAACGCATAGTTCTGGAAAACCATCGCGATGTCTCTATCTTTCGGTTCTACGTCATTTACTAACTTATCACCAATCCACAATTCTCCGTTTGAAATCTCTTCCAAACCAGCGATCATACGAAGTGTTGTAGATTTACCACATCCTGAAGGACCTACAAAGATAATGAATTCTTTGTCTTCAATCTCAAGGTTAAAATCCTTTACTGCATGAAATCCATTTGGATATACTTTGTTGATGTTTTTTAATGATAAACTTGCCATTACATGTTCCTCCCTGGAAATTAATATTTGCATAACATCTTCTACTAATACTATACACTATTTTGTCCAAAAACTCTATATCCAAATTTCATAAATAATTTATAAATCTTTGTCTAATTTGCATAACTAACCAACTGCACTTTTTTCAATAAATCCCTCCCCCTGGACTTCCTTGGCATCCATAACGATAACAAAGGCATTTTCATCAGCACTTTTCACAATTTCAATCAGGCGGACAACTTCTTTTTTAGACACAACACACAAAAGCACATTCTTGTCCTTTCCCGAATACATTCCCTTTCCATTCAGACCGGTAACTCCCCGGTCCAGACGACGCATGACCTCTTCAGAGATCCTGGCAGGGGAATCGGATATGATATACGCCATTTTGGCGAATTTGAGACCATCCAGCAGGGCATCCGACACCTTTCCCGTGATAAACACTGCGACAATAGAATACATCCCCGTCTGTATGCCAAAGAAAAACATTCCCACCAGCACGATAGCACCATCAATGATGATCAGAAGCTCCGATATACTGAGTCCCGGAATCCAGTGGTTTAACAGCGTACTCAGCAAATCGCTTCCTCCGGTAGAGGTATTCCTGGAAAATACAAGTCCCAGTCCCACACCATTGAGTACTCCTCCATAGATCGCCGCCATAAGATAATCCTTGTGCAGATTTTCAAAGGATGGCACTACCAGCAGCGCCAAAGAAAAGCAGAGAGCAGCATACAGCGTCCTTTTCAGGAACCTGCCTCCTTTTAATCTTACCGCCAGGATAAACAAGGGAAGATTTAAAAAAAGGTTGGTAACGCCCACGGGAAGACTGACCCCCCCTTTTGCCTCCAGTACCTTTTTTAAAATAATACCTATGCCCGAAAATCCTCCTGTTACCATGGAAAGGGGTTCATAGATAATATTGATCCCCGCCGCCATAAAAAAAGTACCCGCTGTCACAAGCAGGTACGATAACAGTTCACTGTCTTTCTTTTTCATTCGACAACTCCTCATTCACATCTGCTTTTTCCAAAAGCTTTTTGTTATTATAGTTGTCCATTTTTTTTCTAAATATTCGACGTCTCCAGAAATTGGAATACGGAACCCTGGCAATGCAGGCATAAATACTACCCAGATTAAGTTTTTTTATAAATTGGGGAACGTGTATATTTTCCCGGATAATAAGATTTATTACACTGCTCAATACCACACAGAGCTTGGCGTTGATCTTAAGTTTATTTTTGTGTATCCACTCCTCTGCCTGGATGTCTTCCATAGAAATCAGTAAGATATCAGGTAGTTTCGTATTAATATCATTGATCAGGGCCTCCTGGCTCACCTCTTTACCAGCCACATAAAGACCGACAATCTCCATAAAAGGATAATGTGTGATCAGATAACGGTAAACCACTCTCGCTTCTTTCTGGTCTTTCAGGACCAGATAACATTTTTTCCCTTCTAACAGCTCACGGTCAGCGATTCTCCCGGCTGAACGGTAATCCACCACCATGCCTCCCGTCTCAAGCACATCTACATGATACGTACTCAGTATCGCCTTTTCCCCAGGAAGCACCATATCTGCCTCTCTGAGGGTGTCCTGAACAAGATCATTCGTTTCATAGGTATCAATGTAATCCAGAGAAACCAGATGAACCATATTCAAAGAATCCAGGGAAAGATACCCGGCAATTTCCTCCCGAAGAGTTTCCTCGCTCAGAATATCCACTTCCAGATCCATGATCTTAATTCTTGTTCCCATAACTTTTCCTTTCTCTGCCGATCATTTACGTTAACTATCATGGTTTATCATCCGTACCAAGGACGATCTCTATATCGGCACTATTCGTAAGTTCTTTCGCCTCCTGGATCACCGGTGCTTTAAAAAATGATTTCAAATATCTTCCCCATCTTCGTTTTCTGGTGTAAATAATGGTTTTTTTCTGTACCTCTCCACTGAAATCTCCCACACCCATGACATAAAGGCCTTCTGCCTCCAGCTTTTCCTTAAAGGAAGCAGCCAGACCGTTGATCTTACTCCCATTTGTAATCTGTATACTGCGGGACTTCAGCTTATCAATATCAGTGGGAGCCGCCGTTCCATCCACATGTTTCTGCTTTGTTTCCCGCTTTTCACTCTCCCAGATCTTATCGATCATTTTCTTCGTCTTTGCCCCGTCCAGGGTAGCCTTCCCCTTGATCTCCTCTGCATAGGCACGGTGGGCATAGATAAGATCACGGTCTACCTTGACAAACCCAGGCGCATACTGCTTCTTCTGGGACAATGTGATATCTGAGATAATAACATCCCATTCCCTTTCGATAAAATCTCTCATGGCGTCCTCGTCTTTATTCTGCTGGACGTTATCTAAATATTCCCGCCGTGGGATAAAAGCTCCCTCTTTCTTCTCGAAGCGTTTGTTAAAATCCTCAGAATCCATGGCAGTAAAATATCCAATATCCACATTCAATACTTCCTGAAGCAGAAGTATACCATATTCATAAGCCACATCCCCAGCAAAATATTCATTGATGTCACGCAGTGTCACAATCTGTGGAATCTGGGAGCTCACCTCCATATACTCATTGTATTTGGCAGATGACAGTGAGATCTGGGTCTTGTTCGGAATCGTCACATAGTCAAGATTCCCTGTCTCTTTATCAAAGAGCTCTAACACGATCGCCCGAACCAACTTGGTGTCTTTTTCCACACTGTAAATCAGATTACTGGATTCGGAACCTGCATTGACATCGATCACATGCTGATACTTTGTGCTCCGCTCCTCCCTTTCTGTGGTATCATAATACAACATCGTAAGAAAATAACCCGCAGCCCCTACTGCAAGCAGCAAAATGATAATTCCCATTGTTTTCAAAAAAGTTTTTAAAACAATCTTCAACATATCTTCCCTCTCCTATCCTTGCTGAACTCTGATATGCGACCAAACAATAGCCCTATTGTACCAGAAAATGCTTCATTATACAAGAATTTTTGCAAAATTTGAATGAACGTGATAAACTGAAACCATACTATATTTTATATTAGGAGACAAAAAATGAAGGATACCGTAGTCATTACAGGCGCTTCTGGCGGCATCGGAAGCGCTATCGCAAAGAAGCTGGCAAAAGAAGGCTGCGAACTGCTTCTCTGCGGCAGTTCATCCCCGGAAAAACTTGAAAAACTAAAAAAAGAATGCCTGAAATACAATGATAAGTGTGTTACCTTTTGCGGAGATATCAGCAGGAGCGACACGGCTGTAAAAATCGTAGAAACAGCGCTGGAACATTTTAAAAAAATTGATGCTCTCATCAACAATGCCGGGATCTCAAAAATTGGACTTCTTCCAGATCTGTCTGATGATGAGTGGTTTCAGATCTTAAATACGAATCTCTCTTCTGCCTTTTTCCTTTGCCGCCAGGTGCTTCCTCATATGATCCATGCCAAAAAGGGCAGGATTCTGAATATATCTTCCATCTGGGGAAATACAGGAGCCTCCTGTGAAGCCGCCTACTCTGCCACAAAAGGAGGACTCAACTCACTGACAAAATCCCTTGCCAAAGAACTGGCTCCCAGCGGGATCTCTGTAAATGCCATTGCCTGCGGCATGATCGATACGTCTATGAATGCCTGCTTTACTCCGGATGAGATCCATGCCATCTGCGAAGAAATCCCTGCCGGACGCATGGCTTCGCCGGAAGAAACCGCTGAATTTATTGCTTTGCTTCTAAAAGCACCAGAGTATCTCACCGGCCAGGTGATCGGTTTTGACGGCGGATGGTGAATAAAAGTAATTTCTTCTGTCCATACTATCCATGACAGAAGCACAAGCTAGCCCACCGGCACAAATCCGAACCGTTGGGCTAAGACAGGAAAACACTATTGCTTATTTAAGTTGGATTACTAAATTTTCCCTGTACTGGCGCCATTGTGCTAAGATGTCGAATTTCAAACAGGAGGAATTTCTCTATGAAACGAAAAATATTACTGATAACCGCTACAATGTGTCTGTCTGCCTTTCTTATGGCTGGATGCGGAAACAGCAAAAATGACGATGCAGCGGCATCCCCTTCTCCAGCAGCCGCTACAGAGAGCCCAGAACCTTCCGCTTCTCCGGCAGCCGCTTCTGACAATGGCACAGACGACACTGACACCACAGGTATGGACGGCGACACCAACAATGACAATAACGATGGAAACAAAGATGGAACTGTCAATGATAACAACGACAACAACGACGACAATATCCTTGACAAAGCAGGCGATGCTGTAGACGACACTGTGGATGGCGTAGGAAAAGGTGTGAAAGATACCGTAGACGGCGTAGAAGATGCGGTAGATGACATGACACGATAGAATTTGTGAAATGAATGCCATATATTTGGCGGGTCCCAAGTTCAAAACAAGGCCTCAGTATCTGTATGGAAAACTTTCTTTCCTTACAGATACTGAGGTCTGTCTATAAGATTTATTTGCCGTAGTGCACATGCAGTAATTCATGGGCACGGTCTTTTAACATACCATTCTCATACATATTTAAAAGTGTAGGATTCTCTACTGACCGTTTAATGATCGCAGACTTATCGGCTTTATACATACCTGTCGCGCGTTCCTGCTTCACGCTCTGATATCCGAATGGCTGTCCGGCTCCGCCGATACATCCATAAGGACAAGCCATTACCTCTACAAAATCCAGTTTTTCTTCGCCACGCTGCAGCTTCTGGATCAGATTTTCCGCATTGCCAAGGCCATTTACCACACCGACCCGAAGAGTCTTGCCACCGATCTCAACCTCTGCCACCTTTGTGCCTTCCAGGCCACGGATCCCGGAATACTCGATCTCCCTCAGGGCTTCGTTGTTCTGCTCTGCCACATGACGCAGGGCGGCCTCCATAACACCACCGGTCACACCAAAGATCACGCCGGCGCCGGAACTGATGGAAAAGGGCATATCCGGAGCGCTTGGCTCAATTTCATTAAACTGGATACCCAGCTCTTTGATCATCAGGATCAGTTCCTTTGTAGTTATGACATAATCCACATCCGGTACATTATCTCTCTTGAATTCTTCTCTCGCCGCCTCATATTTCTTTGCCACACAAGGCATAACAGCTACCGAGATTGTCTCTACCCCGGCTTCCTGATCTGCCGGCTTATAATGCTCTTTGATCACCGCCCCGAACATCTCCATCGGAGATTTGCAGGTAGATACATAGGGAAGAATCTCTGGATATTTGGTTTCCACAAAGCGTACCCACGCCGGGCAGCAGGAGGTAAAGAGGGGCATGGAATTGCCGAGAGGATATTTCTTTTCTCCATTCTCCAGCTTGTAAACCAGTTCACCAGCTTCCTCTACAACCGTCAGGTCTGCGCTGAAACTGGTATCAAATACCGTATCAAATCCCAGCATACGAAGGGCGGTAAATATCTTACCCACAGAATTCTTCCCTGCCGGCAGTCCAAATTCTTCACCGATAGCCACTCTGACCGCTGGTGCGATCTGGGCTACCACCCGTTTATCCGGCGCATACAGCGCCTGCCACACCTCTCTCAGATCATTTTTGATGGTAATCGCTGCCGTCGGGCAGACTGCTGCGCACTGTCCGCAGTTGACACAGTCCGTCTCTACAATATCCCTGCCAAAAGCAGGACTTACTACCATATTGGCGCCGCGGTGGGCAAAGTCAATGGCACCCACGTGCTGAACCTCATTACACATCCTTACACAGTCACCGCACAGGATACATTTACTCGGATCCCTCACGATGGAAAGGGATGAGTCATCGATGCAGCGGTCCGGATGAGTATTGGGAAATCGGACATTGGTCAGCCGGAATCTGGCAGCCAGCATCTGGAGACGGCAGTTGCCGTTCTTTTCACATACCGTACAGTCACGGCAGTGGGACGCCAGAAGAAGCTCCAGGATCATCTTCCTGTGCTGATGGAGCTTGGATGTATTTGTTTTTATCACCATTTTATCTTTGGGAGGAGTGGAACAGGAAGCGATGATCCCCCCTCTTTCATCCTCCACAACGCACATACGGCAGGCACCATAAATAGACATATCTGTATAATAACAGAAGGTAGGTACATGGACGCCAGCCTTGCGGATTACCTGCAATATATTCTTTTCATCCGTAAATTCCGTACGGATTCCATCTATAACCATGTATTTTTTAGACATAAATTCTCCTTTCATGAATCCTTTAAGGTCATCCCCAAAATCGAGGCTAGAAGCTACGCTTCTTTCACTGCCCCAAAGTTGCAGCCGTCCTTACATGCACCACACTTGATACATTTTGCCGTATCAATGACATGAGGTTCCTTCACTGTTCCGCTGATCGCTCCCACTGGGCACATTCTGGCACATTTGGTACAGCCCTTACACAGTTCCGGATCGATCTGGAGTGTGGTAAGCGCCTTACACTGTCCAGCCGGACATTTTCTGTCAGCTACGTGGGCAAGGTACTCGTCCCTGAAATATTTCAGTGTACTCACAACCGGCGAAGCCGCTGTCTTTCCAAGACCACACAGCGCAGTCGCAGATACCGTGTCAGAAAGTTTCTCCAAAAGCTCTATATGAGCCATGGTTCCTCTTCCCTCTGTGATATCTGTCAGAAGCTCCAGCATTCTCTTGGTTCCCTCACGACATGGAACACATTTTCCACAGGATTCATTCTGGGTAAAATTCATAAAGAATCTCGCCACCTCAACCATACAGCTCTTATCATTCATAACAACAAGTCCACCGGATCCGATCATGGCACCCACTTTTTTCAGTGAATCAAAGTCCAGCTTCATGTCCAGGTGGTCCTCCGTAGCACTGATACACAGACATCCTCCGGATGGTCCGCCGATCTGTACTGCCTTAAACTCACCGCCTTTGACACCGCCGCCGATATCAAAGATAACTTCCCGCAGCGTCGTCCCCATCGGTACCTCGATCAATCCTGTATTATTTACATTTCCTGTCAGGGCAAAAGCCTTCGTACCGTGATTGTTCTCGGGCCCAAAGCCTTTATACCATTCTGCACCGTTGAGGATAATCGGCGGTACATTACAGAAGGTCTCTACATTGTTCAGCACCGTGGGCTTGTCAAACAATCCATGTTCTACCGTACGGGGCGGCTTCACGCGGGGCATGCCGCGGTTTCCCTCAATGGACGTAGTCAGGGCGCTTCCCTCACCACAGACAAAAGCGCCGGCACCCTGGCTGATATGCAGGTCAAAGTCAAATCCCGAACCGAGGATGTCTTTTCCGAGAAGACCTTTGTCCATCGCCTTGTCGATGGCTGTCTGCAGACGCTCCACCGCAAGAGGATACTCAGCACGCACGTAAATATAACCATGATGGGCATTGGTAGCGATGGCAGCGATCAGCATGCCCTCGATCACTCTGTGGGGTTCACCCTCCATCATGGAGCGGTCCATAAATGCTCCTGGGTCTCCTTCGTCTCCATTACAAACAATATATTTTTCATCCACATCCTGATCCAGAACCTGCTGCCACTTTCTTCCAGCCGGAAAACCTCCGCCGCCTCGTCCTCTCAGAGATGCTTCACTTACTTCGTCTACAATCTGCTGTGGCGTCATGTCAAACAGTGCTTTTGCCACTGCACTGTATCCCCCCAGTGCTATGTACTCTGCGATACTCTCCGCATTGATCCTTCCGCAGTATTCCAGTGCGATCCGGGTCTGCTGCTTATAAAATGGAATGTCTTCCTGTTTTACATAGGATTTTAATGTCTTATCTTTGTATACAAGGCGGTCTACCACCTCATCATTTACAATGCTCTTTTCAATGATCTCCTCACAATCCTCTACCTTGACTTTCAGATAAAGCCATCCCATCGGCTCAATTCTAAGAAGCGGTCCCATCTCACAGAATCCATGGCAGCCGCTTTTCTTCAGTCCAATGCTCTCGTCATGAGGTTCTTTCTCCAGAATCAGGGCGCAGCGCAGTCCCTTCGCCTCAATAATCTCTTTCATTTTATCATAAATATCAAGAGAACCTCCAGCCACACATCCTGTACCGGCACAGATCAGAATCTGTTTTTTCTGGCTGTTCAGGGAGGCTTTATACTCTTCCTGCTTTGCAATCAACTCTTCTCTTGTATTAATCTTCATCTGCCGCCCCCTCCTTATCCTGCTCCTTTAGTGTCTGAATCAAATCCCTTGCTTTTTCCGGTGTCATCGCCGGATGAACGTCATCGTTCACCGTACATACCGGTGCCAGCCCACAGGCTCCCAGACAGGACACGGTCTCCACCGTAAACATCATATCATCCGTCGTAGGCTTTGCTTCGCTGACTCCCAGAATTTTACGAAATTCTTCCAGAATTGGAACGGATTTCCGCACATGGCACGCCGTCCCATCACAGATCTTAATCACATATTTTCCCTTTGGTTCTAATGAAAAGTTTTCATAGAATGTGGCAACCCCATAAATTTTTGCTTCGCTGAGCTTGAGCTTCTTTGATATGTACTCCAGCGCCTCCTCCGGAAGATAATGATATTCCTTCTGGATCTCCTGCATAATAGCGATCAGAAGCGTGCTGTTATAATCATGTGCCTGCAGAATCTCATCCAGCTTTGCAATTTCCTGATGTGTCAATGTATTTCTCCTTTCTGTTTCATATCATACGTTAATGATAAAATTATACCATGAGAAGCTATTTTATACAATGTTTTTTATACAAAATACACAAAAATACCGTATAGATCAGTCCTATAATCGTCAATATTGCACCCATCCGGATTCCGGGGGTGACGTATCTGAGCTCAATATCATGTTTTCCCTCTGAAATCAAGGCTCCCAGATACATCTTATTCACTCTGCCCGCCTCTGTTTTCCTGCCGTCCACCAGAAGGGTATACCCCTTTTTATAAGGCACCGCCAGACAGAGAATCTTTTCCCGGTAAAGCTCCAGACTCCCCGTCAGACCGTTCGTCTTGATCTCCACACCGCGCAGGCTTTCCTGGTTTCTCTCCGCCACCTTCCGTTCCAGCCCTTCCATGGGAACCTCTGCCAGCTCGATATTTTCCAGACAGTAGGCAGCAGGACCATTGATGCGGAAAGATAGTGTCTCAGTCTGGCCTGCTTTCTCTTCCAATGGGCTTCCCAGATTCACCAGATAATCTTTCCGTCCGAAATAAAAGTCATAGGTCCGGTCAGAGATCAGAAAATTTTTCGACACATCACCCAGACGGACATTGGCCCAGGCGGTATTCCGTTCCGGATCCTGCAGCTCCAGCCCCGACAGACGAAGATAGTATTCACAATCTTTTTTCCGCTGGAAAGTGATGGAGAACGTCCCATTCTTTTTCTTTACTTTCAGCTTTCCGTTCTGCCATTTCATATGCTTCACATCAGACATTTCAAAAGGAAGTGATGTCCATTCATGATGAATCTGCCCCTCTCTTACAGTTTCCGATTCTGCCGCTTCTCTCTCAAGAACAGACCCTCTTTCCGGAACGGCAGCGGAGAGAAGCGTATTTTGACGGTCCAGCACCCCGGCACTGTCAAATTCAGCTTCGGGCACAAAGGTATCATAGGTATAGCCGATAGAAGTCCTGTTGTCATTTTTATACACCTTTTCCCCTTTTCCACAATCCCGGTACAGAGAAAAACCATAGGGCACAGAGGACGCCGCCCCGCTCACTACATAATGTACGTTTGCCAGATTTTCCAATATGCTTCTGCCGTCATTGCCGAGCAGCCGATGGGTAAACATCAGATCCGGAGTATTTTCCATAGACTTCATACAGGAGGAATATCCAGAACTGATCACGCTGTAGTAGACAGAAATGCCATTGTAGGACTGGGGAGCCCCCGCCACCGAACGGTTCGGGTTCTCTCCCTGATCTGTCATCACATCAATACGCTCCAGCGAAGCCAGGTCCTCTGCCACCGCCTTGACCCCCTCGTTCTCATAGGCCTCCTTCACACTTCCGGCGTCCATATAGGCATCCGACATGGCAGTTCCCATTGTCCCATACATCAGATTTCCATTCACGATAAGATTCAGCAGAATCACCCCACACAGCGCACGCTCCCTCCACCTCTTCTGACGGATCAGAAAGAGCGCTGCCAGGGTCAGTCCCAAAAGCAGGATCATACTGCTGGTATGCCAGATGCCCTCCCTGCTCGTCAGCAGGCAGCAGAGGATGACATAACAGCCGCACACTAAAATAAGTTTTTTCTTATCCCTGCGCTCCAGACACAGCAGAGAGGGCATCGTCAGGACAAATACCAGAGACAGCAAAAAAGCCGGGATAAACATAAAACGGTTGGTAATATAACCAAATCCATTGAATGCATATCCCGCAAGGGGCGATGCCACTGCCAGGATACTAAGGATCACACAGACTTTCAGCGTCCGGTACTTCTTTTCCTTGCGTATCAGGAGCAGCCCACAGGAAAGCAGCAAAACTACTGCCATAGAAAAATATCCCACCGCCCCAGCATCATCATTTTCTGTTACGCTGATAAAATGTAAAAACATATTCTTGTAGTATTCCAATGGATAGAATAGCAGCGAAGAAGCTGATACATATGCCTCTCCCCGGCTGCTCTCCAGATATCCAAAGATGCAGGGCACAAACAGCACACCTGACAGAAGAACACCGCCGGCTGACGCCATAAGACAGCGCAGCCCCTCCTTCCAGACAGCTTTTATATCCCTGCCGTGGCGCAAAAAGCTCCGGGCAGCAAAATAACACACACCAGCGATCACAGTCATGTAAAAGAAATAATACCCGCTGACAATACTAAAAAACACGCTGAATATCAGCATAAGAGGAGGCTGGCGGCGCATTGCTTTCTCCAGTCCGAGAAATACCAGCGGCAGATAAATCATGGCATTCAAAAAAAAGGGATCCTTCACCGACCACAAGGCAAAACCGCAAAAGCAGTAAACCAATGCCCCATACACACTGAAAGGGCGCTGTAGTTTCATTCCTTCACAGTACACGAGAAAAGCAGCTCCCGACAGATACAACCGCAGCCCGGTCAAAAAGCCATAGACATATTCGGTCCACTGCCCCCTGGAGGGCAGCAGGGCCGCCAGAAATACCAGAGGATCCCCCAGTCCATAATTGGCAAAAGTGGTGATGATATCTTCCCCCTGGCCGATGGTATAGTCCAACATGGGAAACGCAGACTCCCCACTGAGAACACCAGAAACCAATTCCCGGTAATAGGAGATCAGATACCGCAGAGCGGGATAATACTGACGAAAACCATCGCTCTTCCAGACAAAACTCTTTCCCCGGATGAAAAATGCAAGAAATGCTCCCGCAAAAACCACAAGGAACAACAGAGTATATTTCAAAAAACATTTTCTTCTGCTCATACGATAAACTTAACCATCCTTTCAATGCTGTCTGGTATACTAGCCCAGATACCTCTGGCGGTCTCTCTTCTCCCGGAGCTTATCTTTCGTGGTAATATGGTATTTGATCAGTCTGCTCTCATTTTTGCTCACAACGATACTCTGGATAATGACCATATAGCGGATGCCGCCATATTCCCGAATCCATGCCGCCAGTGCATCACTGAAGGCTTCTTTTTGAATAAAAAACACACTGCGCTTTGTATCCTGTCCCTGCATGTACTGCAAAAATTCTTTCCGGTTAGTAAATGCCGGCATATAGACCACAGCCCGCCCCAGCCTGTGGTTTTTCCCTCTTTTAAATTCTTCCAGCGTCTGCCGCCAGCCAAGACATATATCTCCGATGTTCACCGCTTCTCTGTCTAGTCCGTTGATCCACTCCGCCACTTTCTCTGGCTTATCGAAAACGGGGAAACCATGATCCTCTCCCTGGCTGTCCAGTCCATATCGCCATGCCATATCGGTCTGGTCGTCCACAAACTGGCATACCGGCCTTCCCAGAGCCTTCATCACAAACATCTCTTCTCCATATTCTCCCACCAGGGCATGGCATCCCGCAAGAACTTCCAAAGGTTCCTGGTTTTCCGGGAAAAATTCGATATGCTTCCAGATATTTTCCCGGAACCGGCGCCGGATGATCCTTGGAAAACAGAAGAGGATCTTCCTTCCCTCCTCCAGCCTTTCATCCAGTTCCGTCAGTTTCTTTCTCAGACTGCTCAGGAACAGATAATTTTTGCTGTCCTTCAATCCTGGGAATTCTCTCACAGATGGCATGTATGCCACCCGCACCGTGCCATCCTCCTCTCTCTGTCCCGAATGCAGCAATGCCCTTGTCATAAAGAAGCAGCCCTTATCCCGGCAGATCTCCGCCATGTTATACTTTTCCAGCAGTGGGATGAACTGCTCTTTCAATTCTTGTGGAAACAAAATCTTATCTGACTGTGCCAGACTGAGTTGTATCCCCTGGATATTCCTGGCATCGCAGACCACCTCCGTACCCTGGGCTGCCAGAGAGGGAAGAAAATCTGTAAAAATCAGGCGTTGTTCCTTTCTTTTCCTGAAAAATCCTGGAAATGACCGATTATTAATCAAATACTTTGCTGTCGCCAGAAGTTCCAGATAATGTTCGGAATTCATATCTACATATCGGACCAGGGAGGAAAAGGTCTGGGAAAAGGAACAAACCTTCCCTAAGTCCGCCGCTGCCACATATACCTTATATTCAGGATGTTCTGCCAGATCCATGGCGATATAATACCCCATTCCCCGCAGATCATTTCCGTGATAGCACTCTACTAACACTGTAGTTTTTTCGATATCCCGTTCTGCTGTCAGCTCCTCATAGCGTTCTGACCGCTTCTTTTTCTTATATTCTTTCTTACTTACTTTCTTGTCTGCGTTTTTCTCCGCTTTCTCCTCTGCCGTCTTCTCTGCCTTCATCCCCTCTTTTCCCTCCGATGTATCCAGAGCCGCATATTCTTCGGTATCTCTCCATCCTGGAAAATACTGGTCCAGAAGCGCAAAGGCCCGTTTTTTAAATTCCCGCTTAAAAATGATATCATCATAATTCTGCATCTCGTCAAAGCGGGCATAGATATGGCGGAGATTGAAAAAAAGGAGGGTGTCGTAAAACCGTTCAAACATCCCCCGCTGCTGGTAGGCATCATTCATAATCTGCAGGGCATCGATGATCTGCCCATGCTTTTCATTAAAAGTACTGATGGTGCCTCCTTTTCTCCCTTTGATGTAATAATACAGCTTTTCATGTACCCTGCCCACTTTCTTCGCATCCATAAATAGTGGAAAAATGGCGCAAAGATCCTCAAATATGATCCCCTTGCGAAAGGAAAAACCACTCCGTTCCAGCAGTTCCCTGGTGTAGAGTTTGTTCCATGGATAGGGGGAATTGATGCGTAGGAGCATAGGATTGTCATAGATATTCTGGTTGAATTCTCCCTTATACCCGGTCTGATACACCGTGATCTCCCCGGTTACTTCGTCGCAGCCATAGTATCCACAGGTGACCATATCACAGTTCTGTTCCTCTGCTTCCTGGTACATCAGCTCGTACATTTTTGTACTCACAAAATCATCGCTGTCCACAAATCCGATATATTCTCCAGAAGCCTTGGATATCCCAAAATTCCTTGCCTCTGCCTGTCCCTGGTTTTCCCTGGTGTACAACATTACCTTGTCCGGGTAGCGCTCTGTATATTCTTCGATAATTTCCCCTGTCTGGTCTGTACTGCCGTCATTTACCACAATGATCTCAAGATTCTCATAGGTCTGGCTGACAAGAGAATCCAGGCACCGCCGGATATATTTTTCCACATTGTATGCCGGCACAATGACGCTGATCAGCTTCTCTTTCATGCTGCCACCTCCTTTTCCTCTAACGTTTTTTCAAACATGTCTCCAAAGGCAAACCAATAGGCAAATGCCGGAAATACCTCAAAAGGAAGAAAGAGGCATTCAGTCAGGGTCGCCACAAGAAATCCTACACAGATCGCTGGTATCAAAAAGGCGTAGGTGGCATTTCTTCTTCGGTTTGTCATATAAAACAAGATGGAACGAATCAGGCTCAGAACAGTGATGACACTGTAAAACAGCATGCTTGGCACACCATAGGTATAGGCAAACTGGAGCCAGTTGTTGTGGGCATGGGACACTTGTTTGTTGTTTATTTTCATTGTTACCCTTTTATGCCCCTTGATATTCAGTTTTTGTATATAAGCTTTGTAGATCGTAATGCGCCCGGAAGATATTTTATTTAAAGTAGCATTGCTGTCCAGGCTTCTGACAATCCGCCCCCAGATCCCATTACTCTCCGTTTTGTGGTCCGTCACCTGAACACTCTCGATCTCATCAAACTCAGCCAGCACTTTATCTCCAATATCTTCTATTTTCTCTCCATTGGAAAGATAGAGCACATCTTCTTCAAACATAATAGGATGGTCCACCAGTTTTGGAAGATTCTTGATACCTGCAAAATACACGGGATAGCACACTGCCGTGACCAGCACCAGCACTGCCAGTCCCTTGAGGAACCCGGCATAACGCCTCTGCTTTTTCCCCATATAGATCCGGACACCAATCCACAATATAAAGACCGCACCGATGGCTAACATCGCCGTTCTCGCCTGGGATACCAGCAGATAAAAAATGACGAGGGCCAGCTGGAGATACGTAGGAAGACTTTTTCTGATTTTTTTTCCTGTTTCCACATTCCAGTCCAGGTCTGACATATAAACCGCAAAAATAACATAGAGATACAGACCGAAGGTATTGGGATTGGTGAAGATCCCTGCATACCTGCCTCCTTCAAAATAAGGCCGGAATAAAAAGGAGATCACCGCCATCAAAAGAAAGGAATACTTCACCGCATCTTTAAAGGCTTTCCACAGCAGATCCTTCCGGCTGTGATTCTGCCAAGCAAAAAACACCCCGGTAAACACAAGGGCTAATATAATACCCAGTCCGCATGCCTTTTTGCTCACAAACAGATCCGACAGCGTAAACACAATGCACATGCCGAACCAGGCGATGCACATGGATCTTCGCCAGGGTTTTCTCTGCAAGGAACGGTCCAGCGACAACAGCGCAATCAGAAGCATCAGAAAGATACCACACACCGTATTGTAAAAATAGCTTTCCTTTAGCAGCACATACCGCACGATGCAGAACAACACCAGATCCGCGATAAAACACGCCGTCAACAATCTGTATTTAACCTTTGGACTTATTTTCCCCATAATTGGAATCCATGGAGATAACAAACTGATAAATAAGTCCTGAAGCTTATCGATCATATTCCTTCTCCTCCAAAACCTTCTATCTCAACACAGCCGCCACTGTCTGAAATAATATGCTGATGTCCCGGAAAAAGGAGTAATGGCTCAGATATTCCAGATTATACTCCATTTTCGCCGGAAGAATCTCCTTTGTGTAAACCTCATCTACGTCCTTTCCCTGGGACAAAAGCCGCTCTTCATCCTTATACTGGATGCTGGCAGTAGAAGTAACCCCCGCAGGAAGCAGCAGCGTTGCATACATAGCATCACTGTAACACTCCACATACTTCTCCACTTCTGGCCGTGTCCCCACAAAAGACATCTCACCCTTTAAAATATTCAGCAGCTGTGGCAGCTCATCCAGCCGCACTCTGCGCAGAAATTTCCCGATGCCCGTGATCCTGGCATCCCCGCTGACCGTCACCTGGGATCCCTGACCGGGTGCTCCCGCCGCCATCGTACGGAATTTGTAGATCCGAAAGCGCTTCCCATATGTAGTCACCCGGATCTGGCGAAAAATAACCTCTCCCGGCGACGTCACTTTTACCGCGATGCCGATCAATAGCATAAAAGGAAATAAGATGATCAGCAGCAACAGGGACATGACCACATCAAAACAGCGTTTTGCTGCCAGCGCTCCCTGCTTTTTTTTCAGTTCTTCATAATAATACAATACTTCCTGATTCCGCATCTCCTCAGGAAGATGCTCCCATTTTTTCATGGCCCTCTCCCATTCTCCATTTCATGTACTGTACCAGCGGATTCTTAATGATTCAGTGACATCAGCTCCTGTTCTAGCACACCCAGCACATATTCTACTTCTTTCTCATTTAACAGAGTATGCAGCGGCAGGCTGACCTCATTCTCAAATACTTGAAAGGCATGGGGAAAATCTTTTATATCAAACCCCATATTTTTATATGCTGTCAGCATCGGAAGCGGTTTATAATGAACATTTGCCGCCACTCCCCGTGTTGCCATCCTCTCGATCAGCAGATTCCTTTCCCCCTGTGTGCATCCCAGGATCCGCAGCAGGTACAGATGGCCGCTGGAACAAATCTCCCCATCATAGTGGACAAGACTTCTGCACTCAAATGCTTTCCGTTTTTCATTGATTTTTTTTATCCCCTGGTCATAGAGTCCGATCAGCTGGCGGCGCTTTGCCAGAAGCTCTGGATACCTCCTAAGCTGAACCAGTCCGATAGCTGCCTGGATATCGGTCATGTTGCATTTATACGCCGGCGACAGGATATCATATTCCCAGGCGCCCGCCTTTGTCTTTGCCAGCGCGTCCTTGGACTGGCCATGCAGGGAATACAGCATGTATTCCTGGTAAATCTCCTCTGCATCGATCCCGTCAATATCCTTCCATACCACAGCTCCCCCCTCAGCGGTAGTCAGATTTTTTACCGCGTGAAAAGAAAAAGAAGTAAAATCAGCAAACTGCCCTGCCGGCCGCTCTCCTGCCCTGGCACCAAATCCATGGGCGCAGTCAGCCAGCACCAGGATCCGCCCTAGTGCTTTCTGGTACTTATTATCTCCGGAGCAGAACATCTTCTTCTTTTTATCAATGATCTCATAGATCCGCTTATAATCACAGGGAACCCCGGCGATATCCACGGGCATCACCGCCTTTGTGGCAGGCGTGATCCGCTCCTCCAGCTGGTCATAATCCATCTCAAAGGAATCCTCTGCTGTATCCACCAGAACCAGAGCAGCTCCGGTATGGCACACGGCACTCGCCGTAGCCGTGTAGGTATAGGCACTAGTGATTACCTCATCCCCCGGACCAATGCCAAACAGGCGCAGGGTCATCTCCATACATGCGGTGGCAGAATTCAGGCATACCGCCTTCTGCGTCTGGCACCACGCCGCGATCTGACGCTCAAATTCCTTCGTCTTAGGTCCCGTGGTAATCCATCCGGAACGAAGGGCAGCTGCTACCTCTTCTATCTCTTCTTCCGTGATATCTGGTGGTGAGAATGAAATCTTCATATGCTGTTTCCTTTCGTTGTACTAGTATTGAAAACAGGAGACTCCTGCTGCCAACAGCGGAATCCCCTGTGATATCTTTTCCTGTCAAAGCCCCAGTCATGGACAGTTGATCAGTTTCTCAATTGGTCAGTTATTTAATTTCTGGAAGGCTTTGAGACGAAGTATTATCCTCTGTGTTATCTTTATTATCCTTTTCCTCCTCTTGGGAGTCTGGTGTTGCCTTCAAAAGATGTTTGATCTTGTTGGTAATCTTTTCCACAGAATTATAATCTGGTATGCATACGTACAGCAATCTATACCTGATACTAAAGGTCGTTTTTTTCGCCCCCGTACCAGTGGCATTTGCATATTTGATCTTCCACTGGGACATATCGTCCAGCTGCATCTTCACAAGGGATGTAATCTCCTTGGTAGACATATTAGTCTGAAAATTCTTGGATGCTGTCTTCAGCAGTTTTGTATACTTCGGAAGGATATTTGGCGACATCGCCTTATTCAGGATCGCCTCGACCATATGCTGATGGTTACGGCCTCTCTGGGCATCGCCATTGGGAATGGTATATCTCTCCCGACAGAACGCCAAAGCCTCTTTACCATTTACATGATTATAACCCTTCTTAAAGCCTGGTCCCCAGCGAGAAGTAAAATCATAGTCTGAATAAACTTTCACGCCTCCCAGAAGATCCACGATTTTTTTGATGCTGGTAAAATTAACCCTTATATAATAATCAATATCTATCTTATACAACATCTCCAGTGTCTTCACAGAACAATCCACACCGTGGTTCCCGGCATGGGTCAGTTTATCCGGAATGCCGTTTGATACGGAGGTCGGTACATAATAATCTCTCGGCGTCGAGGTAAGAAGGATCTCCTTCGTATTCGGATTCACTGTCATAATCACATTGACATCACTCCGGCTGCTGGTCTTAATGTCGCCATATACATCGTTACCGCTTAGATATACATTAAATGGCGTCGTTGTAATATCATCCAGCTTCTCCTTCTCTTCAATGACTGTCTCCACTTTATGGGTATTAAGAACCCTCGTATCTTCCGAAAAGGTCTTATAATAATCCTCAATCAGATTCCGGTTTACCTCATTGATCACAATGGCATTGACATCCTTGGCATAGAGCGCATCGACCAAGGTATCAATATCCTGGTACTCTGCTTTTAACGGCTCCTGCCCAATCGCCTTTTGTACCTCTGCCAGCATTTTGTCCGTGTTAGCACGGTCACTCACATCCAGAATCCCGAATTTATAATCTTTTGTGTCGTAAATGCTCTGTGCCGGATCATCTTTCAGCACGATGCAGGAAATCTGATCCACCTTCACCTGCTGGTCTGCCATCTCGTCGATTGCCGAGTAGGTATTGATACAGTAATAGCCTCCTCCAGCGTAAAACAGACAGATTACACCACACAGAATCCGCCCAATAATACGGTTCTTGTCTGTCATCTGGCTGATGATCACATAAGCAAGGAAAAACACACTGACTCCGATCAGTGCCACCATATATTTCATCGAAAAGAGACCGACATAAAAAGCAATCCCGATCAGCGCTGCACTCACTAACAGCTGTATCACAAGAAATACAATACTTATCTTTCTGCTCAACAAAGTTTTCAAGAAACATCCCTCCACATTTTTTCTTCTCCCGGCAGCTTCCAAAACGGCACCGCCAGGCTGTCTGTATTTTTCCAGTTCCTTCCACAAAAACCCGGAACATTTTTATTATATACCAAAAAGATCAAAAAATCAATTCCAAAAGTCGTAATGTGGCATTTCCATCCAATTCATCGAACATCTGCTCTGTAAAGGCAGCCGCCCTATTCCCCTCCGCCGTTTTCAGGCATTCCAACACCTCTTCTGTACTCTGCACAACGTTTCCTGGCACAAAACTACGGTAATCCCTGTAAAAACTTCTTCCACTTTTTTCAAACTGTTCCAGATCATAAGCATAAAAGATCATCGGTTTATTCCGGAGGCAGTACTCAAAAACAATGGAAGAATAGTCCGTAATGAGCACGTCTGCCACTGCCAGCAGTGTCGTAACTCCTGGATACTCTGATACATTTATAATATTTTTCCATCGGTTCTCTTCCCAGGAAATCCTCTGTGCCACATGAGGATGCAGACGGATCAGAAGCATATCCCCCGATCCCATTTGATCTGACATTTTCTGCAGATCCAGATGGATCCCAGGCGAATCTACCTCGCTGTCCCGGAAGGTGGGGGCATATAAAATACAGCGTTTTCTCCGAATCTGTGGGTACTGATCCAAAAACTGCCCTCTCTTGTCCTCCAGAAAATCCAGATCCAGAAGAAGATCTGTCCGCGGCAGTCCGATGGGATAAATCCTGTCCTCACCCACGCCAAAGGCGCTGGCGTACTCTGGCTTCACCTCTTCTGAATTCACGATCAGATGGGTAATGTTCTGGTTGGCGCGGTACTCCAGTCTCTCCAGATCCCCCGTATTCACATCCTGCCCAAATTTTTTTATGGTTCCTGTCCCATGCCAGAGCTGCACTACTTTTACCGATTTTGAAAAATGAAGATATGCCATGGGCAGAAATTCATTGTCCAGAAACACATAAGAAGCTGTAGCAAGGTGATATGCCTTTTGGATAAAAAAGTTTACCGGGTCCGTGATCCGGTCCTCTCTCGTAAACCAGACCAGGCGGTATCCTTCCTCTCTCTGCCGGACCGCCTCTGCAACGATTCCTATATTCCCCTCCGGGCTGTCATCATGGGTCGCCACGAGAAATATCTTTTTCCGGTCTCTGGGAAACAGGCGGGACAGATAGTAGAACATGGCAAATAATAAATAACCTGCTTTTTTAATCATTTTCTTTACTAAATCCCAGATCTTCCTTTATCTTTGACGTAGAGATTCCCTCTGTTCTCGGAAGGTAGACCACCTCACAGTAATCTTTCAGAAAATCAAATTTTCCTTCCCAGTCATCTCCCATAACAAATACATCCACTTCATTGTTCTTCACATCATCAATCTTCTGCTCCCATGTATTTTCCGGAAGCACCTCATCTACGTACTTGATCGCTTCGAGTATGATTTTGCGGTCCTCAAAAGAATGATATGCCTTTTTTCCTTTTCCCGCATTGAATTCATCACTGGAAACCACTACGATCAGATAATCTCCCAGCGCCCTGGCGCGGCGAAGCAGATTGATATGCCCCACATGAAGCAGATCATAGGTACCATAAGTAATTACCTTTTTCATTTTATCCTCCATTCCATTCTGCGGCTGCCCGCATACTTGTATCTAAGCCTTACGATCATCCAAAGTACTCAATCATCCCGTTCCATGCCCAGCTTTTCGTCATACAGATCCACGACATCCTCCACATCTCCCTGAGCGATCAGCCTTCCCTGCTCTAACAGGATTCCCTTATTGCACATCCGCAATACCTGATCTGTGGAATGGGATACAAAAAGCACTGTCACGCCTTTATCAAACATGCTCTGGATACGCGCCTCACATTTTTTACGAAAGCGTTTGTCACCCACACTGAGCACCTCATCCAATATGAGGATCTCCGGCTCCACCACAGTAGCGATGGAAAAGCCCAGTCTTGACTTCATACCCGATGAATAGTTTTTCACTGGAACGTCGATGAATTTGCCCAATTCTGAGAACTTTACGATCTCGTCGTATTTTTCCTGGATAAATTCTTTGCTGTAGCCCAGCACCGCACCATACAGATAAATATTCTCTGCTCCAGTATATTGTTTGTCGAAACCAGCTCCCAGCTCCAGAAGCGGCGCGATCTTCCCATAGCAGTCTACATTTCCTTCCGTGGGCTTGAGCACTCCAGCGATCACCTTTAACAGTGTACTTTTTCCGGCACCGTTTAATCCGAGGATCCCCACCCGGTCTCCCCGTTTTATCTCAAAATCTACATCTTTGAGTGCCCAGAATTCCTGGTACATAAGCTCTTTCTTCATCATCTTTATAATGTATTCTTTAATGTTATCCACTTTCTGGGAGCTGAGATTGAATTTCATGCTGACATGATTTACCCTCAGAGCCAGATTCTTCTTCGCCATTGCTCTTCTTCCTTCCGTTCGTTGTTTGCTCCTTATATATTCAAAATAAATGTATCCTGTTTGCGGTAGAATAAAAACATCCCGATGCCGATCAGCACTGCACTTACCCCAAAAGTATAGGCAAGCATGGTCATATCAAAGGGTTGTCCAAACAAGCTTCGCCTGAAATTATCAATAATACCAAATAACGGGTTCAGCTTAACTACCTTTCGCGTCGTATCTCCCAGACTGCTGGCAAAATAAAAGATCGCACTGCAGTACATTATAAGCATCAGCATAACGCTCCATAAATATTCAATATCCCGGAAAAATACACATAATGTAGCGAGGACCAGTCCCGCTCCCACCGCCAGCATTAAAAGATTGATCAGCGGCACTACGGAAAGCAGCATATAGCCATTCATCGGCGCCTTGTAGGTTCCTGTGGCAAGGAAAAATACCATCACACATACGAGCACTACCAGGGAAATCACAAATATAACAAAATTTGATAAAATACCCGACAGCGGATACATATATTTGGGTACATATACCTTTTTGATCATTCCGCCGTTAGCCCGGATCGAACGCATGGCGCTGTTGGTAGAAGAAGAAAAAAAGGAATACAAAAGCCGTCCTGTCAATACATATACCGGAAAGGGGACTCCTTTAAATGCGGGATCCTGTCCCTTTCTCCCCAGCATCGGGCCAAATACCACACTCAGCACGATCATCACCAGCAAAGGCTCGATCAGCGTCCACATGATTCCCAGATAGCTTCTCCGGTATTTGAGCTTGATGTTTTTTTTCGCCAGTTCTCCCAGCAGATACCGGTATTTGTTAAAGTTCTTAATCACCTGCGACATAATATCATAGTCCTCCATCTGTGCCGGAGCTCTTTTCTATCTGCCCCGTGCCATCTCTGTGTCAAACTTATTTTTTAATCATTTGATTATATCATTACTATGACGGATTCGTCAACTTTTTTGTAAATGCTGGGATTTCATTCATTAATTTTGAAAAAAGACACGATTTAAAACTCTCTAAATTAAGGTAGCTATTGACATATTCCGCTCTTGTGATATGATTATATTTGTGTAATTATGGCAAATTGCCCATTATTAAACATAGGCAATTTCAAGAAAGAATGGAGAAATGAACATGTATAACATGGAAAAACAACACAAATTAGGTAAATTGCATGCCCTCGAACGAATCTGCTTTTTGCTGGATGAGGATTCCTTCCGTGAAATTGGTTCAAATATCACCAATCTGGAGGATGCTTTCAATATCAAAAAAGGACAGTTTCCATATGATGGTGTCATCACCGGGTATGGTACGATCGGCGGGCAGAAGGTGGTAATCTATTCTGAAGATTTTACCGTGATCGGCGGCACCCTCGGCAAACAGCACGGCTTAAAGATCGCCAATGCCATCAAGATGGCGATTGAAAACCGCTGCCCCATCATCGGGATCAACGATTCCGGCGGAGCCAGGATCCAGGAAGGCGTCAACGCCCTTGCCGGCTATGGTGAGATCTTCTATTATAATACAATGGCATCTGGCTACATCCCGCAGATTTCAATTATTGCTGGTAACTGTGCCGGCGGAGCCGTATATAGTCCGGGGATCACTGACTTTATTTTTGTGATCGATAACATCAGCCAGATGTTCGTGACCGGACCAAAAGTTATCAAAAGCGTTACAAACGAAGACATTACTGCAGACAGCCTCGGCGGAGCCGGAGTCCACGCACAGCGCAGCGGTGTAGCTCATTTCCATGCCCCCTCTGAGAAGGACTGCTTCCAGAAAGTCAGGGATCTGATCGCTGTGATCCCACCCTGCTACGAAGACGGCTGCATTCATACCAGAAAAGGGACAAGACTTCCAAAATATAATGAAAACTTACAGTTCAATGAATCTCTGGAACACGTGATCCCAGAGCACAGCAATCAGGGTTACGATATCCATGACGTCATTTATGGCATCGTGGATGAGGGTTCTTTCGTAGAGGTTCAGGAAGAATTTGCAAAAAATGTTGTAGTGGGCTTTGGCAGGGTCAAAGGCGTCAGCATTGGTATCGTATCCAATCAGCCGAATTTTATGGCCGGCGTGCTGGACTGCGATTCCAGTGACAAAGCCGCCCGTTTTATCCGCTACTGCGATGCCTACAACATTCCGATCATTACTCTGACAGACGTACCCGGCTTCCTGCCCGGAAAGGACCAGGAGTACAAGGGAATCATACGTCATGGGGCAAAACTTCTCTATGCATATTCTGAGGCCACAACGATAAAAATAAATATTATTCTGAGGAAAGCCTATGGTGGTGCTTATATCGCCATGAGCAGCAAGCACCTGCGTTCCGATTTTGTCTACGCATGGCCTACCGCAGAGATTGCCGTTATGGGCGCCGACGGAGCCGCTGATATCCTGTATGGAAAACAGATGAAAAATATGAATCCTGCCGAAAAAGCAGCTTTCCGCCAGGAAAAGATCGATGAATACAATGAAAAATTCATGAATCCGGGAATCGCTTCCATGCACGGCTATGTGGATGAGATCATCAAGCCCCAGGCGACCAGGGAGCGCATCTATGGCGACATTATGATGCTCTCTGATAAGCGCTCCATCAACTGCATTCATAAAAAACACGGAAATATTCCGTTGTAAAAGAACTTTAAGGAGATAATCATGATTTTTTCAACATACGAATTTATACTGATCTTCCTGCCGATCACCTTCTGCGGTTATTTTCTCCTGCAGCACTTTCATTACCACAATCTGGCAAAGATCTGGCTCGTACTGGCTTCCTTCTATTTTTATGCAGCGGGAAGCCCGGACTTCTTCCCATTTTTCCTGGGAAGCGTCATCGGAAACTATGTCGTTGGAAACACACTGGGCAAACTGCAGGGAGCAGAACACCGCATTGAGAGAGGTCTCCTTCTCACCGCCGGCGTCCTGGCAAATGTAGGGCTTCTGGGTTATTATAAATATACTGACTTTTTTATCGAAAATGTGAATTTTGTCGCTGGAACCCACATACCGCTGCAGCACATCATACTGCCTATCGGTATTTCTTTCTTTACCTTCCAGCTCATCGCCTTTCTCGTGGATTCCTTCCGGGGTGAGACCGAGAGCTATGATGTCCTGGATTATCTGCTGTTTATCACCTTTTTCCCACAGCTGATCGTGGGACCGATCATTCATCACGCAGAAGTTGTTCCGCAGTTTGAGAACAAGAAAAACCACAAACTGATCTTTGACAACGTGGCGATGGGACTTTTTATTTTTTCCATCGGCTGCGCCAAAAAAATGCTGATCGCCGATCCGCTCACTACGGACGCCCAGGGCTTTTTTGACAATGTGACAGCCAACCTTCCCATCATCAAGTCCTGGTTCCACTCCATAGAATATACCGTTTCCTATTATTTTGACCTGTCCGGCTATGCTGATATGGCCATCGGTCTGGGCTGGATGTTCAACATCCGGATCCCCCAGAACTTCAATTCTCCTTACAAAGCCAAAGATTTTCAGGAATACTGGCAGAGATGGCACATGACTCTCTCCCGTTTCCTCGGCGCCTATGTATTCCGCAATGTATACCGTAAAGGCGTCAAATACAGAAATTATTATGTGGCTACCATGGTAACCTTTTTCGTATCTGGTTTCTGGCATGGCGCAGGCTGGACTTTTGTAGTCTGGGGAATCGTCAATGGATTCCTCGTATGTATCGCCTCCTGGCGGAACAAGCGCAAAAAGAACACCCCGCTCTGGCTCGGTGTGCCGCTGACATTCCTTCTGGCGGTGCTGACCAGGATCCTGTTTGTATCCGATACCTTTACCAATGCGAAGCACGTATTGAAGGGTCTGGTGAACTTCTCTACCCTTCACCTGTCAACTTTGAAAGCGCTCTTTGTTGACAACTGGGACATGTGCCTTCTCACTGTGGTGGGACTTGCCATCTGCTGGTTCTGCCCTACCACCTCAAAAATTTCCGAGAAATTCAAGCCAAACTGGAAATATCTGCTGTATGCCGCAGCGCTGCTGATCATCTGTATCCTGAACATGGATAAGGTCGTTCAGTTCCTTTACTTCCAGTTCTAAGCTACGTTATTTATATAAGTATGGAAAGGTATGACGAAAATGACGACAAAAAAATGGACCATCGGCTTTGTATTTCTCATAATTCTCAGTCTTCTTTTTATTGCAGGCGCAAATTACTGCATCGACCCCTATGGATATTTCTCAGCCCAGAAGGGTGAGAATTACTCCATGGACGAAGAAGACTACCTCAGGGAACAAAAAGCGGAGCATATCAAATATCACGCCGGGGACTACGACGCTTACCTAGTAGGCGGATCCAAAGCCGGCGCAATTCACAGCGACAAGCTCTCTGAGATCGACGGCTACCGGTATTACAACTGCTGGCTGCTGTCGGGAAATTTTGAAGACTACTACAATTATTCCAAATATATCATTGAGACCGCCCATCCCAGAAAACTCCTTCTCCATATCTCCACTTCGGAAATCGCCCAGTTCGACCGGGAAGCGAAGGGAGATATCTACGAGGTTCCGGCGGTTATGAGTGGGGAGAGCAAGACCGCAGAGATATTCAAGTTTTTATTTAAAAATCTCTCGGTGAGCTACGACACCATCACAAACAAAGAGACCGTGTATCCGGTGCTTCAGACCGGAGAGCGGAATCTCACCAAATACTATGGCTTTTACAAGGAACACCATGACACAGCCGATTATTATAATTACCTGATGAAAGCCCAGGTAGATCCCTATCTGCCCCGCCTGATAAAAGGAACAAAGGATAAAGCTGAGCTGGTAAACAGCAATCTGAATTATCTAAAAGACATCAAAAAGCTCTGTGATAAAAACAATGTGGAGCTCCAGGTATTTTTAGGCACTCTCTTTATCGGTGAAATGGTGGGCTATGAGGGGAACAGCTTCTACAACTGGCTCACCCAGATGGTAGAGATCACTGGAGGGCTTTGGTGCTTTAACAATTATAATGATCTGGTTTACAATCCCTTTAACTATTACAATGCACGTCACTATTACTTTGAAATGGGCGATCTGATGATCGAGCGGATGAGCGGCAAAGAGACGGATCATAAAAATTTCGGCGTCTATCTGACACCGGAAAACATAGCTTCTGAGATTGCGCTGCGCAAAAAAGAGACGGACAAGATCCGGGAATATTATAAAGAAACTGGTACGGTCCCTCTCGCTGATTTTGACGATCCCAGCAATATCCCAAAAGATGAGGCAAACTTAAAGTAAAGTCCATCGTGTATGATTGGAGGAAAATATGACGACAAAAAAATGGTGTATCAGTTTTCTTTGTCTCATCCTGGCTGCCCTGGTCACGATCA
The DNA here is from genome assembly GCA_947246475.1 of uncultured Roseburia sp. Lineage (GTDB taxonomy): Bacteria > Bacillota > Clostridia > Lachnospirales > Lachnospiraceae > Eubacterium_F. Next base: position 24,104 of record CAMXSH010000003.1, on the reverse strand, counting down.
TGGGAATCAACTATTTCGTTGATCCCTATGGATATTTCCGGAGCCAGGGCGGAGACTGTTATGAACTGGATGAAAATGACTATCTCCGAGAACTGAAGGCAGAACACATCAAACATTTTTCTGACCGGTACGATGCTTATCTCATCGGCGGCTCTAAGGCCGGCGCACTGCGCACGGACAAGCTGAAAGAGCTGGATGGCTATAATTACTACAATTGCTGGGTAATGTCCGGAAACTTTCAGGATTATGAAGCCTATACCGAATATATCGTAAAGAATACAAAAGCAAAGAAAATCCTGCTCCAGATCTCAACTTCCGAGATCAAGCAGTTTGACCGGGAATCCAGAGGCGCCATCTATGAAACCCCGGCGATGCTCAGCGGCGACTCAAAGATCTCAGAATATATGACTTTCCTGTTCAAGAATCTGGAACTTTCTTTTGATGAGGTCACGGATAATTCCCAACGGTATCCCTGCCTGGAGACTGGAGAACGGAACCTCACCAAATATTACAATTATTTCAATGAAAAGAAGGGAACAGAGGAATATTTCAACTTCCTGATGAAAAAGAAAGTAGATGCTTTTTATAAGACACTGGTTAACGGTACAAAAGACAAATCCGAAGTCACCAGCCAGTGTATCGCTTCCCTCAAGCGGATGAAAAACTTGTGTGATAACCACAATGTAGAATTCCAGGTCTTTTTCGGCTCCGTATTTGCCGGCCAGATGATGGGCTATGAGGGTGACAGCTTCTATCATTTTCTGCGCCAAGTCGTACAGACCGCCGGAGACGTCTGGTGTTTCAACACTTTCAATGATGTGGCAATGAATGTATACAATTATTATGACATCGCTCATTACTACTACGAGATCGGAGATCTCATGATCGACACCATGGCGGGAAAGCCCTGTAAATACGCGGGATTCGGCGTTCTATTAAACGAGGACAATGTCGAGGATGAGATCGCCTCGAGACGTCGGTACCTAAAAGAATGGCGGGCGTATTATGAGGCTCATGGCACGCTTCCCTTCCAGGGTATGGACGACTCAAGTCTCGTAGAAAAGGTCTACAGCTGATCCTGTTCTGATCCTATAACCTGTTACGATGAATGTAAATCATTCGTAACAGGTTTTTTATATACTTTTTTTCCTAATGTGTTAAAATAAAGGAAAAGGAGGATGCTGCTTATGAATCTACGATCAAGAAAAAGAATCTGTTCCTGGGTCCTGCTGATCCTGTGCCCCTTGCTGGTGATCAGTGGCTGTGGGAGCGGAGAGGACAACTCTGGCTCCCCGTTCGATTCTGGAGGATCATATAGTCAGTCTGACACTGCCCTAGAAAATGATTCCATGGAATCCAAGGAGGCAGAAGGCGCCGGGGCAGATGAAGCTTCTGGAGAAGATCCCGGGAAAAAGACAGAAAAAGCGGAAGAAACTGCTGCCAAGCCACAACCAGAGATCAATACAGAGATGCTGATCTATACATGCACTCTCAAGATCGACACTCTGGACTATGAAACTTCTGTCAATACATTCCGCCAAATGCTAAATAATGCCGGTGGATTTGTAGAAAAAGAAAAATATTCCGACGGATTATCCAGTCAGGAATATTATATAGAGGATTCAGAAAAAACAAAATCCTATAACGCTACTGTCAGGGTGCCACAGAATCAATACGAGACTTTTCTCTCCGGCGCCGGACAGCTCGGTGATGTCCGTTCCAAAGAGTCCAACGTCGAAAACGTAAATCAGGAATATACCGACCTTGGCACATCGCTGGGTATCTACGAGGCAAAAGAGAAACGCTATATTAAAATGCTCGCCGATATCACCGATGACAAACATGCCATAAGTATTGAAAAGGAACTTACAGAACTCCAGATTAAGATCGCACAGATCAAAACCCGGATGAACGAGATAAAAACCGATGTAAACTACTCCACGATAAAACTGACGATCCGTGAAGTGAGCAAATACGAAGAGACACCAGAAAAAACTGACACCTTCATGCAGCGGCTGGGTACGACGATAAAGGACACCTTTAAAACTTTCCTGTTATTTATGGAGACACTGCTTTTCTTTATCATCCGCATCTCACCCTATGCTATTATTATCCTGCTGATCCTTCTTCTGGTTCTTTTCCTGCAGAAAAGGAATAAAATGAAATCCTCCAAAGAAGAAGATACAGATGATTCGGAAGATACAACGAATATAGAATAACTCATATATTCGTTGTACCTGACAACAGCTTTTTTGTCACCTTCTGGAATTCTCCTCACCCTTGCGGATAAACATTAGGCCGAAGGTCCCCACACCACAATTGCTGGAAACGGTGGCCGAGGCCTTTTGTATTATAATGCGGTCAAATCTGATATACCGGTCTACTTCTGCCATGATATCATCCAGCTGCCGGATGCTGCACCCCGCATAAGTGAGAAATAATACCCGTGTGTCAATATCCTTGCTGTGACGGAGAAGCTTCCTTACATAACTGCGGTTCATTCTCTGTCGGTTTCCCACTTCAATTTTCCACAATTTCAATTTATTCTGTGACATATATAGAACCGGATGCAGATTCAGCCCATGGCAGATCCGGTGGATCAAAGTACTTACTTTCCCATTGCGGCAGAGGGTTTCTGTGCTTGGTACAAGAAAGTTAGAACATATCTTGGGCTGCAGTTCTTTCAAATAGGACAGGATTTGCTCCACATTTTTCCCATCTTCTGCCATCGCCGCTGCAGCCAGAACCATAAGCCCATGACCACTGCTGATATGGTTAGAATCCAGCACCGTGACATTGTCAAAACTCTTACTCGCCTGAAGAGCGTTGGGATATGCTCCGCTGAGATCTATGGAGGCTGTGATATGAATGACATGTTCTGCCTTTTCCAGGGCATCCGCAAAGAAATACTCATACTCTGCCACAGGCGCTGTGGAGGAATGGGCATAATTTCCTTCTATCTTGAGGTAATCCAGCAGACTGTCAGAATAAATTTCTGAGATATCACAAAAACGTCCCTCTTTTGTATGGACATAACAGTACATAAGGCTGATCCCCAGCTTATGGAGCCATTCTTCCGGCAGATCACAGATGCAGTCTGCAGTAATGGCAACCTTTCTTTTCCGTACGCTGGTGATCTGATTGAGCCCTTCCATCTCCTCTGAATTGTCGCTGTTTTCCTCTGAAACATATTCCACGACATCCGGCGGCAGAAATTTAAGCAAAGTAGCTTCCAACAGGGCCGCATTGACCGGTTTTGCCAGGTATCCGTCAAAGCCCTTATCCTGATAGATCTGTTCGGCATTGGCCATGACATTGGCAGTCAGGGCGATCACAGGAATATTCTGACAAAAACCCTTTGTCTGGCTGCGCAGGGCATGCATCGTCTCCTCACCGTCCATCTCAGGCATCATATGATCCATGAAAATAACATGATAGAAGTTCTCCGATGTTTTTTTCAGGCATTCTCTGCCGTTTGCCGCCATCTCAACCTTCACCTCTGTTTCCCGCAGCAGTTTACGGATCACCATACGGTTCATGTCATTGTCATCTACCACCAGAACCCTGGCATCCGGCGCCACAAAGCTCTCCTGATAGCTCTTCCGGTTACTGAGTTTTTTCTGGGAAGCAAAATCGATCACACCAATGGGCTGTGCATTGACAACTCCCTGTTCCAATTCTATTGTAAAAACAGAACCCTTATGATACACACTGTCCACAGAAATCTTTCCACCCATCATTTCCATAAGCTGTTTGGAAATCGTAAGCCCAAGACCAGTCCCCTCGATGTTCCGGTTCATCTCCTCATCAACACGCTTAAAGGAATGAAACAGATCATCCAGGCTCTCCTTCCGGATCCCCGTCCCAGTATCCGCCACGGAAATCCTCAGCCGGAAAGTGTCGCCAGAAATGCGCTCCCCTTTGGCAGACAGGGTGACAGAGCCCGCCTTTGTATATTTCACGGCATTGGTGAGCATATTTGTAATCACCTGCTTGATCCTCACCTCATCACCATAGAGCATAGATGGTATATTCTGGGAAATATCCACCTTAAATTCCAGCTCTTTCTGGTATGCCCGCAGCCAGATCAGATTTACCAGATCGCTGAACATGGTGCTGACCTCATACTGTACCGGCACGATCTCCATCTTTCCAGACTCCAGTTTGGACAGATCCAGGATATCGTTTATGGTGGTCAGAAGCATCTTGCTGGCGTTCTGGATATTGATAGCGTTCTCTGCAATATCGTCGGATATTTTTTCCCTCAATGTCATTTCATTGAGACCGATGATCGTGTTGATAGGTGTCCTGATCTCATGGCTCATATTAGCGAAAAAGACATCTTTGGAATGCGCGATCTGTTCCATTTCTTCTTTTTGTTTTCTGGCTTTTTCTTTTTCTTTCTCATAGGAAAGGGACTGTATCTTCAGCAGGAAGCCGATAAAACAGCTTACTACAACCGTAGTTATCAAAGAATCCACATAACTGTAATAGCGGTTGGTTACCATAGGAATGATCTCCGGGTGGCAGTAAACAACCCCATAGGTAACGATCAGTGCCAGAAAAGAAATACCAAGGGCCGCGATACATTCTTTTCCCCGGAAAAGGACAAAAATATAGGTCAGCTCCAGCACGATCCACACGGGAGCGCCGCTCTCCATCCCGCTGCTCAAAATAAATACCATCGGAAACAGGATGACATTGGACACAAACACCAAAAGCCATGAAGCGAGACTGGTCTTATGATGTTTGTAGACGATCCAGAGCGCTACACCGGACACAGCGCACATCGGCAGGAGTGCCACCAGTACATGCAGCCCCGCCCCAAGCAGGATCCGCCCCATACCGATGAGTGAGGCGGCAAAAGCCAGCGCCAGGATCATCAGGACAAGCCGCTCATGAAAATCCCTGCCCTCAAATACAGAATGTACAAATCTATGTATTTTCTTTATCATGGTCTCCTCCATAACTCATTTAATAATTCAGTGGCAGCCAGGAAATCAAAGTCTTTCACTTTTTCTCTGATCTTTACCGTCATTTCCTTCAGCGCTGTTCCCTGATATGTATATCCTTCCAGCTGGTCTAATGTATCCTCCACACCCTCACTCTCGAAACTCTCTAATTGTTCCTCCAGCATTGTTAGCAGTTCCTCAGAAGTTGGCTTTTCTTCTATTGGTTTCTGATCCTCTTCCTCTACATCTTTTTCCACCTCTGGCATCTCTTCTGCCTGCAGTTCTTCCCTGCTAATCTCCCCATATCCATCCGGATACAAAAAAGGATTTTCTTCAAAACGGTGGAGAAGCTTATCATGTTTGTCCAGCAGTTCTTCATGATGTTCAAATATATAGTCGATCCGGTTCTCTTTCCCTGCCATCTCCAGATTCAACGCAAGTTCAGCCAATTCATTGGCGCCGATCCCTCTGGAATTACTTTTCAGGGCATGTACTGTTATGACGTAATTTTTCCAGTCCTTTTCCATGAAAAACTGCTCCAGGCTGGCTTTCCGTTTGGGTCCCTCGGAATGGTAGATCAATACGATATCACGAAAGCCCTCCTTGTCGCCGCAGTAAGTCATCCCCTGCTGGATATCAATGCCCGCCTGGGTCAGGTCAGCCAGCGCCTCTGATTCCTTATATATTAGTCCCCGGCTGGACATGTTGACTGTTTTGTCACTTTCCTCTGCCTCTCTGGAGATATCTGCCGGAGAACTGGCTGTATTGGAAAGCTCCGTGGGAACAACCGCGGAAGCTGCCTGGCTCTCTTTATCTTCTATTATGATCTGCTTGCTTTCTGGGATATACCGGCGCAGCATCCTCTCCAATACGCTTAATTCTATCGGCTTTGCTATAAAATCATTAAAGCCCTCGGAGAGAAACATCTCTCTGGCGCCGCCAATGGCGTTGGCGGTAAATGCAATCACGTTAAGGGAGCGAAAATAAGAGCCTGGCTTTTTACGGATCTTGTGCAGTGTCTCCACACCATCCATCTCTGGCATCATGTGATCCAGGAATACGCAGTCAAATTCCATTGTATCCAGTTTTTCCAGCGCCTCCTGCCCGCTGCCTGCCATGGTCACCTTGATCTGGTAAGGAAGCAGGATCCGCGCCATCACTTTCAGGTTCATGACGTTATCATCTACTACCAGCACTTTGGCTTCCGGCGCAACAAAGCGGTGATGCAGGGCAAGATGCTGGTCCTCGTTCTGGATGATCTTCTGTCCATTGAAGATCGCAGCGATGGACAGTACGGTAAAAGGCTTATAGATGCGGAACATACTGCTGCCTGGCTGTATTTCCTGCCCATAATCAAGGATCAGTACCACCGTGACCTCTTTAGCAAGTTCTTCAAAAAATTCCCTGTCCTCACAATATTCACACCAGCTGATAAAATAATGGGTATACTTTTCATATTCCATCCGCCTCTTCATCTCTGAGAGATTCCGGCAGTTTCGTATCGCTATCCCCAGCTGCTCCGTGATATGGCGGATCAGTGTCTCATAGCCCTCCCGCACCAGGGAATAATTATATTTTTCGAGATTGATATAACAAACCGCATAGAGCTGGCTTTTGTTCCTGATGGATACGATAGGAGTCTCATCCAGCACCTTCTGGGGTATGGCGAACATAAACTCACTCCCCACTCCCGGCGTGCTTTTTAAGGTGAGGAAACCACCCATCCGTCGAACCAGCGCCTGGGTAATGGCAAGTCCCAGACCAACCCCGCCCTTTTCTCTGTTTCTCTTAGAATTTACCTGGCTGAAACTGGTAAATATTTTCTCCATGTCCTGCCGTTCCATGCCGATACCTGAATCCTGTATGCTCACTACCAGATTAATCCCATACTCTTCTCTTCTTCCCTTCACCCGGAGAAGGATTCCTCCCTCCTTTGTAAATTTGATGGCATTATCCAGCAGGTTCATAATAATACGCCGCAGCTTCTGCTCATCTCCCAGAAGACTGCTGGGCAGACCCGCGTCACAATCCACGATCAGCTCAAGATGCCTGCCGTTTTCCAGGGTAAGAGCCATATTGATGATATCAGTGATGGTGGAGGTAATATTGTAATTCTCCTCTGCCAGTTCCATTTTTCCGCTTTCCAGCTCCGAAAAATCCAGAATATTACTGACTGTGGATAAAAGGATCCTTCCTGCTGTCTGAATATCAATCACGTCCTTTCGGACATTTGCCGGAATATCTTCCTGCAGGATCGCCTCACTCATACCGCACACAGCATTAATGGGAGTGCGGATCTCATGAGAGACATTTACCATAAAATCATCTTTGCTCTGCTCCGCAATCTCCAGTTCATGAATATTTTCCAGCAGCCGCTCCCCTGTCTCCTGCTGGGTGCGCACAGAAACCCATATCACAAAGGTAACAACATACATAGAAAAGATATGTAAAAATACCCGTATACCATCATTCAGGCTGTCAGCGAAGACTGTCTGGGCAATCAGGCCATGATATAAAAGGATCACGGTGGAGAACACCGCTCCCATATAAATAATTTGAGGAATGCAAAAGATACCAAGCAGAACGATTACCGCCGTCATCGTAGAGACCATCGAGATAAAATTAGCAGAGTAAAAAGAATAGATTGAAAAAGCCGCCCAGGCAATAACTGAGATAAATTTGGCACGGAAAATAGTGTCCCTGTACCCCCGTAAATGGACAAACCAGCCGGTCACGATACATACGAAAAGGATCTCCACAGCAAAAATATTCCATCCTGCCATCATCGCCGCAACTAACAAAGCGGAGACATGAAGGGTATAAATTCCCAGTACAATGCGCTCTATTTTTTTATTGTCCCTTATATTCTTATATTGTCTTTCTTCCAAACCCATCCACCGTCCCTTCTCACAATATATCCAGTACCTCTTTCAACTTAGGCAGCATTTCCACAAATACATCAATAATAACAGGATCAAACTGCGTCCCCCTGCCTTCCGACATAATCTGCATAATCCGCTCAATGGGACGTATCGGCGGCTTATAACAGCGCTCTTCATACAAAGCATCAAATACATCTGCCACGGCCATAATGCGCGCCGCCAGCGGAATCCGGTCTCCCGCCAGTCCGGTAGGATAACCCGTACCGTCCCAGCGCTCATGATGATACATGGCGATATCTTCCACAATTTTTACATAATGTTCATCTTCCACATCACTGATAATAGTCTGGATGATCTTTCGGCTGTAAGTCGTATGTAATTTCATGACATCATATTCTTCCGGCGTCAGCTTGCCCGGTTTCATCAGAACAGCATCAGGAACCTTGATCTTTCCCACATCATGAAGCGGCGCCGCCTTACATACATCATCAATATAAGAATCCGCGAGCTGCCCGGCAAACAGCTGCCGCCTCTGCAGTTCCTCAGCGATCATCCTCACATACATCTGTGTGTTTTTTACATGCTTTCCAGTACTTCCGTCGCGGCTCTCGATCAGATTAGCCATACCTACAATGACATTTTCCTGAATCCGGTTGATCCTCTGGGTACTCTCCATCAGCTTTTCCGCCTGCTCACTTACCATATTCTCCAGATTGTGACGGTATTGGTCCAGTTCGATCGTCTTCGCCACACGGCTCAGCAGAATATCCGGCACGAAAGGTTTTTTCACAAAGTCCAGGGCTCCCATCTGAAAACACTTCACTTCTGTATCTGACTGTCCGTCCGCAGTCAGGAAAATAACAGGAATCGCCTCCGTCTTTTCATTCTGGCGAAGTCTTTCCATGACTTCAAAGCCATCCATCTCAGGCATACTGATATCCAGCAGTACAAGATGCGGCTTATTTTTTTCCAGATATTTCAGCGCTGCCATGCCTGAATTGCATGCTGCGATGCGATATTCTGGAGAAAGTATCTTTTGTGCAAGTATTAAGTTGGTTTTATCATCATCTACGACCAATATAATATTTTTCATCCGTATGCTCCCCGATTGCAAAAATAGAAGTAACCCAGTCAAGCTACTTCTATTTTAACTCCTTTTTGCAATATTTTCCATACCTTTTTTACATTTTATAGGATTTATCCTGGAGCTACTGGCAGATTTTCCGATCCGTATTCCAATCCTAGCCCGACGGCGCCAATTTGAACGAAACTAGGTTCAAATTGGCGCCGTCGAGCTAAAAGAATGATGACAAAAGAAATCTTCTGTATAAATATTTCCACAAAAATCACTGTATTATATGGATTGCTGCAAAATCCTCCTGCCGATTCAACAGAATGCATAGATAACTCCACATATGAAGACAAACGATATAATAATGCTGCCTCAGGAAATCTCTTAATTCCTACTGAAATAATCCACCTTGCCGTGTTCTTGCTCCCTGGTGGTATATAATATCCTGTTCCTGTATCAATTTCTGGAACTGTATTATCCAGGGTGGCAACACCATGATAATAGCTCTCGGCATTCTTCGTCCCCCGCATGGTAATGGTGTACATGCAGACACCTCTTAATCCCCAGACAGCATTTGGGCAACAATTTCAGATAATCCAGATATACTATAGAACTTTGGGTCATCATATTCTTTTTTATTAAATTGTATGCTATACCGTGCTTCTAGCATGTATGAAACATAGGTCAGTTCCCTGGGCCCAAATAAACCCTGCATCCCAAAAAAATTATCATTCTCCTTTAATGCAAAATCATCAGGCACATCAAATCTATCATGCAGAAGATCCTCTATTTCCTTTCTTACTTTTTTTACTGTAGCCTCTGCCCTGTTTCTGCTTTCCAAATTAATCACCTCCAAACTACTTTTATATAACTGCCTGAACATCCTTCGGCATTAATTTTTCCATCAACATTTCATACATCCGATCACACTCCTGGGAGTCCACTGCGTTGAAAACTGGCACAGAGCTATTTAAATAATCCTTCGCAACCGTTTCTGAAACCATTTCCCTATATATACTGTTGGTAACAATACGATTACGTTCCTCGGATTCATGAAAATCAATTATCAGATTTGACATATGAAAAAGATCTACTGGTGCACCAAATCTATACTTACAGGACATAGATAACTCTTCCAAAACTTTTGCAGACTCATGGAAATAAAACGTACACATGAAAATCACATCTGGCATAACTGCCTGAAATACCAGATGATGCAGCAAACCAAATCCTCTTGTAAATTTTTCATTAAAATCCTGCATTGCACCTGGTATGGTAATCAAGATTATATCCGGCTGTTCATTCTCTTCGATCTGAATAAGCCAACGGTTCAAGCATATGATTTTATCAATTCCATCCAAATCTTTTTGAAACATAAATCCCGGGAAAGAATGGAATCCCAACATTTCGCATTCATGACGGGAGCCTATCTGGGACACTTTAAAACCGTCTCTCATAAAACGTTCACGCAATGATAAGGAAATCTCAAATTTATCAGTCTTTTCCCATACCCCAGCTATAACTACTACTGGAATACTTAACGGATTCACAGAAGGATATTTCTCACTGGAAACCGTCAGTCCGTATTCCTCAACCCTTTTATTCACAGAGATATCAATAAAATTACAGGATGAAACGCAAGTGTAGCATAATTCCTCAAGCCTTTTCCGATTCTCAGCAGTGAGAGAGGCAGCACAAATTACCGTTGATATATTTGGAATCAGTGTCATCATCTTATTTATCAATCGGTTTTCTACTACCTCATTAACCTTAAACTCCGGAATAAAAAGACTATCAAATTCTTCTTCCACTTCCTCTAGAGCCTCATAAACAGGCAATACGACTCCATCATTTCCCACCGCTATATTTTTACCAGACAGCCCCCAGCCACCGGGAGAAACCAGTGCCGCGATTTCGTAACATGGTTCCAACAAACCAGCATGCCGAATAATCGGCTCACAGTCAAATCCATATGGAAATACAAGCATACGCATAACTGCAACCTCCTTAATCATATACCTTCAAAAACATTAAATTCTTTCATCCACAAGTAATCCCTAAATGTGTCTTCTACCTGCGCCCGTACGCCATCACACTGGGAACGCCTCAGATCCGCTGACAATTCACCGCCGTTGTCACTATGCTTACCACAAAGTATACAATGCCGGAAAGCCCAGCAGTTTTTGCAGTCCTCTGCTGTTGTCTGGGCAACATTCAGAATTTTATCCACTTTCTCAAAATCAAAACCATCCCATAAATTTCCAATATTCATAGCCTGTGATGACTCACTGACTCTCTCACAAGGATACAGATTACCCTCCGCACTAACAAGCAGGCGTCTCTCACCTGTAATACACGGTCCCCCCGGCGCCGATATATCAACCAAAGATACTTTTGGTCTCATGTTCGTCTTAATGCGGATAAAGTTTGCGTTCAAAGACGTAGACGCTACATTAGAAGCACTCTCTCTGGGATACACCCCCCTAACAGCTAAATAACTTTTAAAGGTATATTGACTGTCCTGTTGAATAAAAGCTTCGTCAGGGATCGTCTTTTCAATTGAAAACTGGTCGTCAATCAAAGTTGACATAAGCTGTGCATCTCGAAAAAGTTCATCCTGGCTGAACATTTCATGTAAAGAATCACAGGGATATCTCGGATCAACTACTATATTGAAAGTAAATTTAAATTCAGGATATCGCTTTTTTATCATTTCTAAGTTATGCCGAATTACGGAAAAACTTCCTTTCCCATTACTGGCAAACCTTCGGGACCGGTCATGAGTTTCCGCTGTTCCATCCAGGCTTATCGTAGTCATGAAATCGTTTTCCATTAAAAATTGTGCAATATCCAGAGTAAGCAAGGAAGCATTCGTGGTGATGGTAAATCTTAAATTTTTCCCATATAATTTTTCTCTCGCGTACTGCACTACCTGTCGAATCAATGGAAATTCCATTAACGGTTCCCCTCCGTAAAAAGCAATAACCGGATCCTCTTGGTTTCCACATCTGGCAGCAAAAAAATCAACCGCTGTTAGTGCAGTTTCGATTGACATCCGTTTGGATGAATGATCCCTCTGAAATTCAAAATCACTGGCGCAGTATGCACAATAAGAACAACGAAAATTACACTGCTGGGTTACCTGTAAGGCCATCTGTGCAATATTCTCATTCAAATGGTACTCCATAAAATCACTTTGACTCTGTCGGATTTCCTTCGGATGCTTAGATGAGAGAAACCCCTGTGAATACAGAACCTCAAGATTCTGTTTGATATGTTTATCAGCAACAGGTGCCAAACTCTCATCACTCTCCTCGAGTTTTGTCAGATACTGATATGTATCTTCGTCCACATCTACAAACATATTTGTATTAACATCGTATATATAATTGCGCAATGGTGTTTTCATCGCATGTATAAATGGTTTTTCGCCTATCATGATCATTCTACCTCCCCACATACTTCAAAAAACGGCTCTTCTTCCATTTGCACAGTTTCTGTTGATTCAGGTTTTACAAATATAAAATTCCATTTCATCTGTTCAAGTTCGGAATCACTGACCTGACCGCAAAATACCCTGGCTATCTCCTCTTCCCACCCCTCAAATGCTGGTTTGACTCTTAAGACAACATCCATACTTACACGGCCTGTCTGCCTGAAGCGGATATATGACAAACACCGTGATACTTCTTCATTGGCATATTCCGCCATACTTCTTAATACGAGAGCACTAATCTTCCTTCCAGATGTTGTGGTGATAAATCCACAATCTCTTCCCCTAGTCAAACACAACACCGAAGTCTCACACCCGCAAGAACAATGGGTACTCCGTAATATACCGCGATCACCTGTCTTCATCCGAATAATCGGCATTGCATTATTTTGCAGAGAAGTAATATATACATCCCCCTCTTCATCCATAACCGGCTTTCCATCACGAATCACTTCTACCACCGTGTTTGCAGGAAATATATGCATATTTCCATGTGTACACGAAGCTGCAACTGGTCCAGCTTCCTTTGTCGCATATATATTGGCAATCTGAACATGAAAAGCATTCCGTATCAAGGATTCCGTCTGCTCATCTAACATCTCCCCACTCAACTCAATATAACGCAGACTAGGCAAAAATAATCTTCCAAAGGACTCCATCGCCTCCACTAACATCAGGGCTGTACCAGGAGAAAGACACATCCATACAGGATCAAAAGCAGAAATATCATCTAAACACCTTTTAAAGTGTTTCAATGAAAGTTCCCGCATAGAAATTGATAAAATTTTCTTATCCCAGCTCAAACGCATTGGCATATAATCCATAATTTTATTTCCTGCGTATTCTGCGGTGCAAAACACACAACATCTTTCTTCAGAAGTAACGCCTGCGAATTCCTCCCGAAATGCCCACAAAGCATCCTGGGCACGAGAAGCATCCCGTCTGTCCCAGTAAACTTCTAAAGGGATGCCCGACATTCCAAAACTATGTTGAACCAGCAGACTTTCAATATCAGGATACCGCTGATAACGGCCATTCAAAAAACGCCCATGCTGCTGTTGGATCGTTTGTCTATCCTGTAGCGGAAAATCTGACAATTGCAAAGAATTCATTTGTTTTTTACTTAAAAGATTATGGGTTGAATAAAAATCCACCTCTTGATATGATCGCATCAAAATATTTCGTAGCCTAATATCTTCTTTTTGTTTTTCAATATCCATCAAATCACCCATTCTTTATTTAACCTTAATTATTTTTTAGTACAATTTTTTATGGTGAAACCGTGGCCAAGTTTCACCAGCAACATCATACTCCTTTTGCTACAGCAGAAACTAAGGCTGAGGCACGAACGACACCACTGATAGTGTTATTTGCTCTTCTATTACTCCCCTCTGTAACTTGAAAAGAACCGCCAGCACTGCAATTTACACAATCACAACTGCCGGCACTACAACCACAATAGCAAGCCATTGCCTCAAGCGTATTCAAGCGGGCATTCCGGGTTTTCACTAATTTTTTATTCATTTGACATCCTCCTCTCTGATTATTTTCTGTGTTACTTTATGCAAAACATACACTTTAGCCATGTGGCCACCCATTGCTACTGTATGATTTAGCATCAAATATCATTTATGTCAGCATAGCTAACATAGATTTATATATTTCAATGTCCGATAACCCAAACACTGCCAAAACCTGTCCATCTGCAACAACATTTTCTTTGGAAAAATCCACACCCCTATCCCCATAAATCCACAAGCTGACATTCCCATATCTGTCGGGTGGAATATAAGAAGCACTGCCCAGCAAAATAATTTCACAGGAAAAATACCATGCCATCCGGGCCGAAAAAAAATCTAAATCTGCTGAATCTGGCAAGACGGTTTCATACCATGGGCGCTCCCCAGACAGATTAGTAGCTGTCCTTACATCATAATCATCCCGCTGCAGGCACACTTTCAAAAATCCCATCAATCCAGACAGTCTCTCAATTGAAAACCCACTCAGCAAGACCACTGGAATCTCTACTGGAGGATGATCCCTTATTCCGCTATCTCCCAGCATTTTTCCACTACCAGCATCCCCTGTCAGCAAACGCAGTATCTCATTCCTTTCTAATTCTGGATTTCCTTTAAGATAAGAAAGCGCTTTCGCCGTAACCAGTGGCGTCGCATAACTGTTTGATGCTGGTGTTTCCATTTCCTGCCCCTCTATCATCAACCTGTGCCTGGCAGAAGCCTGAAAATGAATCCTTGTAAACGGGTCATAACAATAGATATATTCATTATTCACAAGACCCGGATGACACTTTACCCCAATGACCCCAGGCAGATAAGCAGGATATGTGACTGTTCCCTGGTTGCCCGTGGCTGCCACCAAAAGCCGGTCGGAATCCAATAACCGACTCACAGCTTTTTCCAATTTTGTAAAATCCTCATACATATATGTGCCAACACTAAGGTGAATTAAACGGATATCCAAGGAAACACATAACTTAAATGCCTCTAATAGCCTTCCTATATTCCCCCGCCAGGTATCCCCCTGCAAAATTTGTATGCTGAATACCTCCACATCATCCAGCCCCGTATACCGTCCCACAATGCGAGCACACATGGAGCCATGGCTGCATGGTGAAACATCTACTTCCTTTAATGCAGTGACCTTCAAATCATCATTGATCAAAAAGCTTCCTGTCAGCGGGCAAGCCTGCGGATGCACCCCATCATCCAAAACTGCCATACGAATATATTTTTTAGAAATATGAAAACCTCCTCATTTCCCATAGCATTAATCAATATATATCCTACCGTCTATAAAACGGTATTTCCATCTAAGTATTACGCAAAATGATATTTTTCAGCCTGCAGGCGGTACATTTGCGCATACACCCCATCTTCTGTCATCAGTTCTCCATGTGTCCCCTTTTCAACCAAGGAACCATTGTCCAGGACAAATATCAAATCCGACAAATGCACATTGGATAGACGGTGTGATATTAGGACGGCTCCTTTCCCCTCGTACATCTCATGGAACATCCCAAACACTTCATCTTCCGACTTGGCATCCAAAGAAGCGGATGGCTCATCTAGTATATAAATATCCGCCTCGCGGAAGAATGCACGTGCAAGCGCCATCTTCTGCCACTGTCCACCAGATAGTTCCTGCCCGTTTTCCTCATAACTTCTGGTCAGATAAGTATCCACTCCATACGGGAAATCGACCGTAAAGGAATCCGCCCCGCTCTGCCGCAAAGCCTCCATAACCCTGTTCCCATCATCTTCCCTGCCGATATCAGACAGAGACACCGACTCCTTTACCGTAAAAGCATAATTACTATAGTCTTGGAAGACCGTGCTAAAATGGCTGCGGAAGCTGTCAAGCTCATATTGCCTTACGTCTTTTCCATTCACCAGAATTTGTCCCTCTATCGGCTCATAAAAACGGAGCAGTAGCTTCACAATGGTCGTCTTACCGCTCCCATTTACTCCAACGAAAGCAATCTTCTGCTTACTATGGAAAAAAAAACTGACATTCTTAAGAATCCAGGGAAGGTCATCTCCATACCGAAAACTGACATCACGAAACTCAATGGAAAAAGAATCTTCCACAAGCGGCAGCATCCCATCTGAACACACTTTATTCTGGAACCCCAAGAATTTCCGAAAATTTTGTATGCGTATCTTGCCATCCATCAGCTGCGTGTAACTGGAAATCACCATATACATGCTCCCCAAAATCTGCCCCATGAGCCCTTGCAAATATGTAAAATCCCCAATGGAATGTCCGCCTTCAATTACAGACAGCCCGAGGAAGAACAAAAACGATGCCGCAACGATTTCAGGCAGAGTCAGAAGTGCCAGAAGAAGCCTCGTGTAGCGCAGAGAAATTTTTTTCTTTTTTGAAAACAGCATTTTCCAAATACCAAGGAATTTCTCACTAATAAAAGAAGCGATATTGTATATCCTAACATCCTTGGCAAACTCCCGCGACAGAAGCACATCCGCCGCATATTGCATCTTCCGCTCTTCTGCCATATACTTCCTCTGGAATCCATAGATCTCTGCTACCTGCTTAATGTCCACGATCGTATATGGGATGACTGCAAACACAAAAATAATGGGCAAGATAAAATTAAACTGGAACAAATATAAAAATGCAACCAAAAACTGAATAAAATATCGGATAAACTCTATTGCACGAAATGCAGAAAATGTTATAAGAGAACTGTTCGCATTTGCATCCTGCATCTCATTATAAAATTCAGCGGAGTCAAAATATGATAAATCCAGCTCCACAGCCTTTTCCATAATAAGCTGCTTCGTTTTAGTCTCCATTATGTCCTGGTGCAGTCCCATATAGTAAGTATTCGCCGTTTCAATGGCTTTGCTGAGTATATTACATCCCAATAGCAATATTGACAGCATTATAAAAGTCTGTATGACTGCATCAGACGCTGCGCTGTTCTCCGCAAGGAAATTTATCAACTGCCTGGTAACGGCGATTACAACAAAGGGTATCACAAGAGAGGCAATATTTAAAATCATACATGTCACAAAATATCTTTTTGAGGTATTCCATAATATTTTTATACAATAACAAATCATTTGTAAGAACTCTGATATTTTTACCATCCGCTTCACGATGTTTACCTTCCTCAATAAATCTTAGTTTTTCTATCTCTATTTTCTACTTCCAGCGATTATTTCAGCATTTTCCAGTGGACATCTTCCTAAAATTCCTTTGTCTGGCTGTTATCATTCTCTAGATAAGCACAAAATCAAATCAATTATATCTGTATCATGTCACAGATCTATACTCTTTTCAATCCCTTATGTGCGAAGTATGTCATTTGGTGTCTAAAATTCAGGCTTTATATGAAACTACTTCAGTTAGAGTCACTAAATCAAACGAATAAAAGCTATTTTCTTACATTTTTCTAAGTCGCTTAGCTCCTCTTAAGAAACCTTAGACGTCAAGTTGAATACTTCAGGCATCCAGCAAAAGAAAAAATGCTTTTTAACATATATAAACACACAAAAACCCCAAAACCACAAAACAGTTATCATCTCTGCTCTATGGCTTTGGGATCTTGAAAAACCTGTCAATCTATATTTATAATGTCACCTTTTCCAGCTTCCAGATCTCTTTTGCATACTCCTCGATGGTGCGGTCTGAGGAGAACTTTCCACATTTTGCGACATTGAGAAGTGCCATCTTTGCCCAGGCTTCTTTGTCGCGGTATGCTGCGTCCACCTTCTTCTGCGCCTCTGCATAGGAGCGGAAATCTTTCAGGATAAAGTACTGGTCAGCCCGCTCGTATCCATTGGAATCCAAAAGGGAGGAATAGAGCTCACGGAACAGCTCTGGATCACCGTAGGTACCGTCTACCAGCTGGTCAACAACTTTGCGGATATCCTGGTCTGTGTTGTAAATCTCTCTTGGTTTATATTTATCATTGTGCTCAAAATCGATAACTTCCTGAGAAGAGAGACCGAAAATAAAGGCATTTTCCTCTCCAACCTCTTCAACGATCTCCACATTGGCACCGTCCATGGTTCCAAGAGTCGGAGCACCATTCAGCATAAACTTCATATTTCCGGTACCGGAAGCTTCTTTACTTGCCGTCGAAATCTGCTCGGAGACGTCGGCTGCCGCAAAGATGATCTCAGCGTTGCTGACACGATAGTTTTCAATAAATACCACCTTGATTTTTCCTTTGATGGAAGTATCGTTATTTACTACTTCTGCCACACTGTTGATCAGCTTGATGATCGCCTTGGCACGACGATATCCTGCAGATGCCTTGGCACCAAAAATAAAGGTATGAGACACCATATCCAGCTCCGGATTTTCCTTGAGCTGGTTGTACAGATACATCACATGAAGGATGTTGAGAAGCTGGCGCTTATACTCATGCAGTCGTTTCACCTGAACATCAAAGATGGATTTCGGATCTACGTCCACACCATTATGCTCTTTGATATATTTAGCGAGACGGATCTTGTTCTGGTGTTTGATATCCATAAACTGCTGTTTTGCCCTGGCATCCTCAGCATAGGGGGTCAGCTTATCCAGCTGCGCCAGATCTTTGATCCAGCCCTGCCCGATCTTCTCCGTTACCCAGCTTGCCAGCAGCGGGTTTCCGTGAAGCAGGAAACGTCTCTGGGTAATACCATTTGTCTTATTGTTGAATTTCTCTGGCATCATCTCATAGAAATCTTTAAGCTCCTGATTCTTCAGAATCTCCGTATGGAGCCTTGCCACACCGTTGACAGAAAAACCGGCAGAAATAGCAAGATGTGCCATTTTTACCTGACCGTCATAGATGATCGCCATTTTCTTTACTTTATCAAAATTGCCTGGATATTTCTCCGCGATCTCATTCTGGAACCGACGGTTGATCTCTTCCGTGATCTGGTAGATTCTCGGAAGAAGTCTGGAAAACAGGTCGATGGGCCATTTTTCCAATGCCTCTGACATGATGGTATGGTTTGTATAGGCACAGGTCTTTGTGGTGATCTCCCAGGCATCCTCCCACTCCAGGAAGTACTCATCCAGAAGAATACGCATAAGTTCAGGAACTGTCACTGTCGGGTGGGTATCATTCAGCTGGAAACATACCTTTTCCGGCAGACCGTGAATGTCGTCATGCTTCTCCATATATTTTGCAACTGCCCTCTGTACACTGGCAGAAACAAAGAAATACTGCTGTTTCAGTCTCAACTCTTTTCCCGCGATATGGTTGTCGTTGGGATAGAGAACCTCACAAATTGTACGGGCAAGGTTCTGCTGCTCCACAGCCTTCTGGTAGTCTCCTTTGTCAAAGGAATCCAGGTTAAAGGTATTGATGGCCTCGGCATCCCAGATACGAAGGGTATTGACGATGCGGTTGCCGTATCCGACAACAGGAATGTCATAAGGAACCGCTTTTACGGACTGGTAATTCTCCTGCACATAGCAGTCACGTCCGCTGGCATCCTTACGGACAGCCACATGACCTCCAAATTTGACCTCCGTAGAATATTCTGGACGCTTCATCTCAAATGGGTTGCCATCCTTTAACCAGTCGTCCGGCGCCTCGATCTGGAAACCATCCTCGATCTTCTGCATAAACATACCGTATTTGTAGCGGATACCACAGCCATATGCCGGATATCCAAGAGTAGACAGTGATTCCAGGAAACAGGCAGCCAGTCTTCCCAGACCGCCATTTCCCAATGCCGCATCTGGTTCTTCGTCTTCAAGAACGTCCAGATCCACACCCAGTTCCTCCAGAACCTCCCGCACAACCTTATCCTGCTTGAGATTAATGATCATGTTTCCCAGGGCGCGGCCCATGAGAAATTCCATGGACAGATAATAAACCGTTTTGACATCCTTTTCCTCATACTGCTTATGGGTCTCAAGCCAGTCATCTACGACAATATCCTTTACCGCATAGGCAACCGCCTGAAACAACTGCTGGCTGGTAGCATTTTCCACCGGCTTACGGAACAGCAGTTTCATGTAATTCTCAATGTCCTGTTTCAAATGAGCTTTTTTATCGTGTTCATTTAAAAAATTCATATTCTTCCTCACTTTCCTTTTGATATCTATATAACAATTTCTTCCCTAGAAAGAAATTTTTGCCACGCCAAAAGTAGCATCCTCGCCGTTGATGGTCCACTCTGTTGTATGTCCCTGCATGTCTCCGATAATGATCTTATCAGCGAGCACTTCTGCTTTGATCTGCTCGGCATTCCGAACGATGACGTCGGTGATCCTGTCACTGCCCACCATATAAACCTCGATCAGATCCATCACTTTAAAGTCTGAGTCTTTCCGCATGTTTTGAATCTTGCTTATGATCTCGCGGACAAATCCTTCTTCGATCAGCTCCTCCGTCAGATGGGTATCGATCACCACAGTAATGCCGTGATCTTCCTGGGATACATAACCTTCCATCTGGGCAGATTCGATCAGCAGGTCATCCTTCGCCAGAACCTCATCTGTCCCCTCAACTTTTACCGTGATCTCGCCTTTTTCGTTCAGCTCATCCATAGCCTGGTTTCCGTCCAGTCCGGAAAGTACTTCTTTCAGTGCATTCAGACGGCTGCCAAATCTCTTACCGAGGGTGCGGAGCTGTGGTTTAAAGGTATATGTGGTAAAATCTCTCACATCGGTAGTAAATACCACCTCTTTGACATTCAGCTCATCGGAGATGATGTCGCAGTAAAAATCAGAGAGTTCTCCTTCTGCTTTCACATACAGCTTTCCGATGGGCTGACGGTTCTTGATGTTTGCCTCGTTCCGGCAGGCGCGCCCAAGAACGACGATCTGCAGGATCTCATCCATCTTTTTCTCCAGATCTTTGTCGATAAAGGCTGTATTTACTTCCGGAAAATCACAGAGATGGATGCTTTCCGGAGCATTTTTGTCTACACTGCACACCAGATTACGGTAAATGCTCTCTGTCATAAATGGAATCATCGGCGCCGCTGCTTTACTGATAGTCACAAGGGCTGTGTACAATGTCATATATGCACTGATCTTGTCCTGCTCCATTCCTTTTGCCCAGAAGCGCTCACGGCATCGGCGCACATACCAGTTGCTCATATCATCCACAAACTCCTGCAGGGCTCTCGCCGTCTCCGGTATCCGGTATCCGGTAAGATTTTCATCCACCTCTCCCACTACGGTGTTGAGCCTGCTGAGCAGCCATTTATCCATTACGGACAATTTATCATATTCCAGTGTGTATTTTGAAGCATCAAATTTATCTATATTAGCATAGAGCACAAAAAATGCATAAGTATTCCAAAGGGTGCCCATGAATTTGCGCTGGCCTTCTACAACAGCTTTACCATGAAAACGGTTCGGCAGCCAAGGAGCAGAATTCACATAAAAATACCAGCGGATGGCATCGGCGCCATACTGTGTCAGCGCTTCCATCGGATCGATGGCATTTCCCTTACTCTTGCTCATCTTCTGGCCATTTTCATCCTGCACATGTCCTAAAACGATTACATTTTCATAAGGCGCCTTATTGAACAGCAGCGTAGATTCTGCCAGCAGCGTATAGAACCATCCCCTGGTCTGATCCACTGCCTCAGAGATAAACTGAGCCGGGAACTGTTTTTCAAAGAGCTCTTTATTTTCAAATGGATAGTGATGCTGGGCAAAAGGCATCGCCCCGGAGTCAAACCAGCAGTCGATCACTTCTGGCACACGGTGCATGGTCCCGCCACAGTGTGGACACGGAATCGTCACCTCATCGATATAAGGACGGTGAAGCTCAACCTTCGCCGCCTCTGGATCTCCACTTTTCTCCGCCAGCTCAGCACGGCTTCCTATGGATTCCATATGACCGCAGCTGCACTCCCAGACATTCAACGGGGTACCCCAGTAACGGTTTCTTGATACAGCCCAGTCCTGTACATTTTCCAGCCAGTTCTGGAAACGTCCCTTTCCAATGGACTCCGGAATCCAGTTGATGGTATCGTTATTGCGGATGAGATCTTCTTTAACCTCACTCATGCGGATGTACCAGGACTCTCTCGCATAATAGATAAGAGGTGTGTCGCAGCGCCAGCAGAAAGGATAATCATGCTCAAACTTCGGAGCATCAAAGAGCAGTCCTTTCTTCTCAAGATCCTTTAGGATCGGCATATCTGCATCCTTTACAAACATCCCCGCGTAGTCGGTCTCTTCTGTCATCTCACCTTTGCCGTCTACCAGCTGTACAAAAGGCAGGTCGTACTTACGTCCCACCTGGGCATCGTCCTCACCAAATGCTGGTGCGATGTGTACGATACCGGTACCATCTGTCATGGTAACATAGCTGTCACAGGTGACAAAATATCCTTTTTTCTTTTGTTTCTCACAGATTCCCTTGGCATAATCAAACAGCGGCTCATATTCTTTCCGCTCCAGGGCAGTTCCCTTAAAGGTCTCCAGTACTTCATATGCCTTTGTCTCTTCATTTCCCAGAGCGCCAAGCACATTGTCCAACAATGCCTCTGCCATATAATACGTATGTCCGTCATTTGCCTTGACTTTACAGTAAGTTTCGTCTGGATTTACACAGAGTGCCACATTGCTCGGCAATGTCCAGGGCGTCGTGGTCCATGCGAGAAAATATGCGTCTTCACCTACTACTTTAAAACGGACGACAGCAGAGCGCTCTTTCACAGCCTTATAGCCCTGAGCAACTTCATGAGAAGACAGCGGCGTCCCACAGCGCGGACAGTAGGGAACGATCTTAAAGCCTTTATACAACAGCTTTTTATCCCAGATCTCTTTCAGTGCCCACCACTCGGACTCGATAAAGTCATCATTGTAGGTTACATATGGATCATCCATATCTGCCCAAAAACCGACAACTCCAGAAAAATCTTCCCACATTCCTTTGTATTTCCATACGGATTCTTTACATTTTGTGATAAATGGATCAAGGCCATAGCCCTCGATCTGCTCCTTCCCGTCCAGCCCAAGAAGCTTCTCCACTTCCAGTTCTACCGGGAGACCATGGGTATCCCAGCCCGCTTTACGGGGCACCTGAAACCCTTTCATCGTACGGTATCTGGGGATCATATCCTTGATGACACGGGTCAGCACGTGACCAATGTGGGGCTTTCCGTTCGCTGTCGGCGGTCCATCATAAAACATATAGGTCGGACAGCCCTCCCGGAGCTGGATACTTTTTTTGAAAATATCTTGTTCCTTCCAGAACTTTTCTACTTCCTTTTCCCGGTCGACAAAATTTAGACCGGTTGAAACCTTCTCATACATTCTTGTCCTCCATTCGCACACGCTTTTTGTGCATAAAGAAGTTTGGGCGTGTGCACACAAACTTCCTGAGCGAAAAATATATTTTTTCACTCTTCCAAACATGCCGCCACAGGCGGCACAAACAATACTTGAATCAGTGGAGTAGAATCCGCTCTGCGGATTCTACCAGTGTAAATAGGCAGCTCTGCTGCCATAAAACTTCTTAGCTTTCGTTTTTTGAAAGCTTAGTAGTTCTTATTCACACCTCCTCCTTGCAAATTTGCTCTATTGTTTTGCTGATTCGCGCCGCCAGGTCTGCGATAGCACCATGGACCCAAAAGGGCTTCCACCCAAAAAAGGATGAAAGCCCCAAAGCTGTCATAATTACCACCTGTTTTGTAAGATCGGGCTGCCATGAGAACCCATAACCGCCGAATCATCTCCATATAACGGTGGAATCCGGATCAGCCTACTAGATAACCCGTTCGGCATCACAACTCAGGGGTGATCTTCACATAAGCATACTCATACCGCGTTCCCACTATCCACGGCTCACTGCAACTTTCTTCTCTCTGCTACTGTCCCCATCAAAGTCTTTTTCTTAACCTATATAATAATTACTTTTTCAAAAAATGTCAATCAATAATTACAAAAATTTGATTTCAAGTGCTGACATATGATTAAAACGGGCTGGTCTACGCTTCCGCTCCGGTCCGTGCTAAACAAGCGCCGCTGCTTCGCAGCCTCCTCAGCCCTACCATCACTCGGAACTCCCGCTCTGCTTCGCAGCGCTACGTTCCTCGTGATGGACGTTCGCCTTCTACGACAAATGATTAAAACGGGCTGATGCTGCTTCGCAGCCTCCTCAGCCCTACCATCACTCAGAACTCCCGCTCTGCTCCGCAGCGCTACGTTCCTCGTGATGGACGTTCGCCTTCTACGACAAATGATTAAAA